>DASZQH010000220.1:0-4292 GCA_035549805.1 Burkholderiales bacterium | reverse complement strand
ATTCTAGCTTAGAGAGGCAGCCGGGATGCTCGATCGCGATGGCTACCGTCCGAACGTCGGCATCGTCCTCGCCAATCCGCGGAACGAGGTGTTCTGGGGCAAGCGGGTCAACCAGCACGCCTGGCAGTTCCCGCAGGGCGGAATCAAGCACGGCGAAACCCCCGTCCAGGCGATGTACCGCGAGCTCGAGGAGGAGATCGGCCTGCGGCCGTCCCACGTGCGCGTGCTCGGCCGCACGCGCGAGTGGCTGCGCTACGACGTGCCCGAGAAATGGTCGCGATCCCGCGAGGCCGCCGAGGCGCCGGCCGCCGGGGCCTCCGGACGCACCCCGTACCGCGGACAGAAGCAGATCTGGTTCCTGCTGCGCATGACGGGGCGGGATTGCGACGTGCGCCTGCGCGCGAGCGGCCATCCCGAGTTCGACGCCTGGCGCTGGAACGAATACTGGGTGCCGCTCGACGCCGTCATCGACTTCAAGCGCGAGGTCTACCGCCAGGCGCTCATCGAGCTGCGCCGCTTCCTGGTGGTCGATCGTCGCGCCCGCCCGCGCGGGGCGGCGGCGACGCTCGCATAGCCGCCCTCAATAGGTTTTATTGCCAGATTGAATTTGATCTATCCGCGGGGGCGGCCTATCCTCGCCGCTTCCCCCTGGAGGCCCGCATGATCCGCCGCGAAACCCTGATGCCGCTCGAGACCTATGCGCGGGAGCGCAACGCGTTCCGCGAGCGCGTCATCGCCCACAAGAAGGACCGCACCGTGCATCTCGGGGAGAACCTGACGCTGCTGTTCGAGGACGAGCTCACGATCCGCTACCAGGTGCAGGAAATGCTGCGCATCGAGCGGATCTTCGAGGAGGAGGGAATCCAGCACGAGCTGGACGCCTACAACCCCTTGGTGCCCGACGGCGGGAACTGGAAGGCGACGATGCTGATCGAGTACCCCGATGCCGACGAGCGCCGGCGCATGCTCGCCCGGCTGAAGGGCATCGAGCGGCAGGTTTGGGTCGAGGTGGACGGCGGCCCGCGGGTGCTCGCGATCGCCGACGAGGATCTCGAGCGGGAGAACGAAGACAAGACATCGTCGGTGCACTTCCTGCGCTTCGAGCTCGACGCGGCGTCGCGCGAGCGCCTGAAGAAAGGCGCCGCGCTGACGATCGGCGTGGACCACCCGGCGTACCGCTTCTCGCAGAAGGTGCCGGCGCGAACTGCCGCCGCTCTGGCCAGGGACCTCGCTTGAAGCGGACGGCCGCCCTCGCTCTGCTGGTCGCGCTCGCGGGCTGCGGCGGCACGAACACGACGATGCGCAGCGATTGGGAGAACCAGAACGCGGCGCAGCTCGCGAAAGAAAGCGAGTCGGCCGCTCTGCCCCGGCCGCCCCGGTACCCGGCGCCTGGCGACCTCGTCGAGTTTCGCGTCGACGGGTTCGCCGGTTACCGCCTGTTCGTGGATCCGGCATCTCTGTCAGTCGGTGACGAGACCGTGCGCTACACCTTGGTCGCCCGCAGCACGGCTGGCGCGGAGAACGTCAGCTACGAAGCGCTCAACTGCCGCTCGGCGGAAATGCGGCTCCTCGCGAGCGGGCGATCGGACGGGACCTGGGTACTGCAGCAATCGCCGTGGCGTCCCGTCGGCACGCGTCCCGTGCAGCGAGCGTTGCTTCGCGACTACTTCTGCGCGCACAGAATCGCCATCGCGAACGCGGAAGAGGGCGCCATGGCGCTGCGGCGCGGCGGGCATCCGCGCACCGAGCAGCAGAATCCGGTCAGCGGCTCGGGCCGCTAGCCCAGCACGACCAGGTTGTCCCGGTGGATGAGCTCCGGCTCGTCTACGTAGCCGAGGATGGCCTCGATCTCGCTCGAGGGGCGGCGAAGGATGCGGCGCGTTTCGTCGGACGAGTAGTTCACCAGCCCGCGCGCCACTTCGCGGCCCTCCGGGTCGAGGCAGCCGACGATCTCTCCGCGCTGGAATTCGCCCGACACCTCGACGACCCCGATGGGCAGCAGGCTCTTGCCGTCGCGCATGAGCGCCCTCGCCGCGCCGGCGTCGAGCAGCAGGCGCCCCCCGACCGTGAGGTGATCGGCCAGCCAGGCCTTGCGCGCGGCGAGCGGCATCGTGGTCGCGCGGAGCAGGGTCCCGATCGCCTCCCCCCGGGCGAGGCGCACCAGCACGTCCGGCTCGCGGCCGGACGCGATCACGGTGTGCGCGCCGCTGTGGGCGGCGCGCTTGGCCGCGAGGATCTTGGTCAGCATGCCGCCCTTGGCGAGCGCGCTGCCCGTACCGCCGGCCATCGACTCGAGCCTGGGGTCGCCGGCTTGCGCCGCGGCGACGAGCTGCGCGGCCGGATGCATGCGCGGGTCGGCGTCGTACAGGCCGGCCTGGTCGGTGAGGATGACGAGGGCGTCGGCTTCGACCAGGTTGGTGACCATCGCCCCCAGCGTGTCGTTATCGCCCAGCTTGATCTCGTCGGTCACCACGGTGTCGTTCTCGTTGATCACGGGGATGACCCCGAGCTCGAGGAGCGTGCGCAGCGTCGAGCGCGCATTGAGGTAGCGCTGCCGGTCCGCGAGGTCGGCATGCGTCAGCAGCACCTGCGCCGTGTGCAGCCCGTGGCGCCGGAAGCAGCTCTCGTAGCACTGCACGAGGCCCATCTGCCCGACCGCGGCGGCCGCCTGCAGCTCGTGCATCGCGTGCGGGCGGCGCGACCAGCCGAGCCGCTGCATGCCCTCCGCGATCGCGCCGCTCGAGACAAGGATCACGCGCTTGCCGAGCGCGGCGAGCTGCGCCACCTGCGCGGCCCAGCGGGCGATCGCATCGGCGTCGAGGCCGCGCCCGTCGTTGGTGACGAGCGAGGATCCGACCTTCACGACCAGCGTCTTCGCGCTCTCAATCGGCTTTTGCACGGGCTTCCTCCAGTGCCTTCGCCACGGCGCGGCAGACCTCCATGCAGCCTGCGCCGTTGATCGCCGCAACCTTGAACCAGGGCCGCTTCCAGCGCAACGAGCGCAGGATCCGGGCGATGCGCCGGTCCGCCTCCGCCTTGTCCAGCAGGTCGGCCTTGTTGAACACGAGCCAGCGCGGCTTGCGGAACAGCGCCTCGTCGTACTTCTTCAGCTCGAGCGCGATGGCGCGAGCGTCCTTCGCGGGATCGGCGTCCGGGTCGAATGGCGCGATGTCGATCAGGTGCAGCAGGATCTGCGTGCGAGCGAGGTGGCGCAGGAACTGGTGGCCGAGCCCCGCCCCCTCCGCGGCGCCCTCGATCAGGCCGGGAATGTCGGCGATGACGAAGCTCGACTTGTCGCTTACGCGCACCAGGCCGAGAGACGGGGCGAGGGTCGTGAAGGGGTAGTCTGCGACCTTGGGCCGCGCGCTCGAGACGGCGCGGATGAACGTCGACTTGCCGGCGTTCGGCAGGCCGAGCAGGCCCACGTCGGCGAGGACCTTCAGCTCCAGGGAGAGGACCCTGCTCTCGCCCGGCTCGCCGGGCGTGAACTGGCGCGGCGCCCGGTTGATGCTCGACTTGAAGTGGGTGTTGCCCAGCCCGCCCTTGCCGCCCTTGGCGAGCAGGATCCGATCGCCGTCCTTCGCCAGATCCGCGATCAGCTCCCCGCTGCCGACGTCCCGCACCAGGGTGCCCACCGGCATGCGCAGCTCGACGTCTTCCCCCGCGCGTCCATTGCAGTCCGCCGGCATGCCGCGCACACCGTTCTCGGCGCGATGGATGCGGTCGAACCGGTAATCGACGAGCGTGTTGATGTTGCGATCGGCACGCGCCCAGATGCTGCCGCCGCGTCCGCCGTCGCCGCCGTTCGGCCCTCCGCGCGGGATGAAGCGCTCGCGCCGGAACGTCGCCGCTCCGTCGCCGCCTTTGCCGGCGTGCACCTCGATCTTCGCCTCGTCGATGAATTTCATTGGGCTAGAAACAAAAAAGCCCTATCCGACTGCGATAGGGCTTTCGTTTTGGAAGGGGACCGGCTACGCCGGAGCGCCCTCCGCGATGACCGACACGGTCTTCTTGCTGTCCTGGCCCTTGACCGAATACTGGACCTGGCCGTCGACGCGCGCGAACAGCGTGTGGTCCCGGCCGACCCCGACGTTCATCCCCGCGCTCACGACCGTGCCGCGCTGGCGGACGATGATCTGGCCGGCATTGACGCGCTCGCCGCCGTAAACCTTGACGCCGAGCCGCTTCGCCTGGGAGTCGCGCCCGTTGCGCGAGCTGCCGCCTGCTTTCTTGTGTGCCATGGCTTATCCCTGGATGATGTCGTCGATGCGGACCTCGGTGTACGACTGCCG
>DASZQH010000219.1:0-2107 GCA_035549805.1 Burkholderiales bacterium | reverse complement strand
ATTGCGGCCCATGCGGTCGAGCAGCTGGGCGTAGCGCACACGCGCCTCCTCGCCGGCGAAATGGGTCGCGACCCTGGCGTAGCGTTGCGCGGCCTCCTCGTTCTTGCCCTGCAACTCGAGCGCGCGCGCATAGATCATGTGCGCGCTTTCGGAAACGAATTTCGGATCGGCCGCCTGAAGCGCATCGAGCGAGGCCTGCGCGCCGGCGCCGTCACCATTCAGGAATTGTGCGCGTGCCAGACCGACGAGCAGCGCAGGGTCGGTCGCGAACTGCCCCTGAAGCGCATTGCGGTAGAGCTCGATGGCGTCAGCGTATTGGCCGCGCTGCATGAGCTGCTCGGCGAGCGCGCGTTTGGCATCGACCGAGCCTACCATCTCCACCTCGCGCATCGCCGCGCGGAAATCCTTGTTGGGATCGATGGCGCGCGCGGCGCCGTGCCGGAACTTCTGTGCCGTTCGGCCACGCAGGAATTCCGGCAGGATCTCCATGAAAAGATAGATCAGCGGCCCGACGCCGGGCAGGAAGACCATCACATAGATCCACGGAAACACGTTTCCGCGCTTGATAGCATGGATGACGCAAACGATCAGCAGACCGATCGAAAGCAGCCCCCACCATGACAGGAAGAAGGACAGAAGGCCGAGCACCGAAGTCTCCTTGAATGCGTGGCCGGTTTAGCAATCCCGGCGGGAGCGCCGCAAGATCAGGCCTGCTTCTGGAATTTTCCGCTCGGCGATTCTTTCCAATACGTCACGTCATGCCCCGCGGCCTTCGCGTCCTTCCAGCATGCACGCGCGGACGAGAGCATCGCCGGATCGCGGCCGTCGAACATCAGCACCACGCGGGTCAGATCGTTCACGCTGTTCCAGGGCGGCGGCGGGGCGCCCCCGACGAGAAAGAGAATGTTCGCCGCGTTGGCGTTACCCTGTTCGACCGTGATCAGCACCGGCTGCTGCGCCGGATCGCCATCGCCCTGCTGCGCGTGCGGCAGGAAGCTCGCCTCGTCATATGTCCAGAGCAGATTGTCGAGCGCTTCCGCGCGCTCGGCACTATCGCAGCGGATCAGCGCACGCCATCCGCGCTCCAAACTCGTCTCGACCAGTTTCGGCAGCACGTCTTCAAGTGCACGTCGTTCGAGGTGATAGAATAAGGTCTCGGTCACGCTTCACCTCCTCCTTGGGCCGTGATGCTCGCGATACAAACCAGTTACCAAAGCTGGACGAGCACAATCGCGACCAACGCATAGAGCGTTAGGCCGACACCGAGCGGAATGCCCGCAGCTCGATTGCCTGACCTAAAGCCACCGAACCACTTGTCTCCCAACCAGAAGCCAACTCCGCACGTCGCGAAAAAGCCGATCAACAATGCCAGGAGAATTGCGACACGCGCGAACCCCTCGGACAAACTGTGAGCGGGACCGAGCTCCACTTGTTAACCTCACTCCTGCAATAGCTGATATGCTCCCGCCATAGTCACCCCTCGTAATGCTCCGCCACCAGCCGCTCCAGCAGGCGAACGCCGAAGCCGGTTCCCCAGCCGGGCGAAAGCGGCTTCTGCTCGCCGTCCTGCCAGGCCATGCCGGCGATATCCAGATGCGCCCAAGCCTGCCCCTTCTCGACGAAGCGCTGAAGGAACTGCGCCGCCGCGATGGAGCCGGCATGGGTGACGCCGGTGATGTTCTTCATGTCGGCGATCTTGGACTTGATCATCTTGTCGTAGCCCGGGCCCAGCGGCAGCCGCCACACCGGCTCGCCCGCGTCCCTGCCCGCCTCGGCGATGCGGGCGGCGAGCCTGTCGTCGTTGGAGAACAGGCCCGCATGCTCCATGCCGAGCGCGACCATGATCGCGCCGGTGAGCGTCGCAAGATCGATCACGAATTTCGGCTTGAACTTCTGCTGCGTGTAGGTGAGCGCATCGGCCAGAACGAGTCGGCCTTCCGCATCGGTGTTCAGCACCTCGATGGTCTGGCCGGACATCGACTTGACCACGTCGTCCGGGCGCTGGGCCGAGCCGCTCGGCAT
This sequence comes from Burkholderiales bacterium, assembly GCA_035549805.1. Taxonomy (GTDB): domain Bacteria; phylum Pseudomonadota; class Gammaproteobacteria; order Burkholderiales; family SG8-39; genus SCGC-AG-212-J23. Next base: position 85 of record DASZQH010000219.1, on the reverse strand, counting down.
GTTCTCGACGAGCCCGACCACGCCGACCGCGTTGGTCCTGGCCTTGCGCAGCGCAAGCGCGCGGATCGCGCCGGCGACCGCCGCC
>DASZQH010000218.1:0-4051 GCA_035549805.1 Burkholderiales bacterium | reverse complement strand
GGTGGACGACTCGACCACCATGCGGCAGATGGTGGCGTTCACGCTGAGCAGCGCGGGGCACGACGTGACCGAGGCGTCCGACGGCAACAAGGCGCTCGCCACGGCGAAGCAGAAGAAGTTCGACCTCGTCATCACCGACGTGAACATGCCCGGCATGAACGGCATCGACCTGGTGCAGAACCTGCGCGCGCTGCCCGAGTGCAAATTCATCCCGATCCTGGTGCTCACCACCGAGGCCGGCGCCGAGCTCAAGCAGAAGGGCAAGGGCGCGGGGGCGACGGGCTGGATCGTCAAGCCCTTCAACCCGGAGGTGCTGCTCGACACGCTGAAGAAGGTCCTGGACTGAGGACGCGTCGCAATGCCGAGAATCATGATCGTCGACGACGTCACCGCGATCCGCCAGATCGTGACCAAGGTGTTCCAGGACGTCGGCTACCAGGTGACCGAAGCGGCCCGCGGTGACGAGGCGCTCGACCTCGCCCGGCTGAAGCGCGTGCACCTCGTGATCACCGACGTCGAGATGCCGGGCATGAGCGGCCTCGACCTGATCAAGGCACTGCGCGAGCTGAAGACGTACAAGACGATCCCGATCCTGATCCTCGCGCGCGACGCGAGCGACGGGAACATCAAGAAGGCCGAGGCGCTGGGCGCCTCCGGCTTCATCGAGAAGCCCTTCACCCCCGAGCGCCTGCTGTCGGTGGTGAACCAGGTGCTGGTCGACACGTATGTCAATTGACCTGCGCCAGTTCCATGCCAGCTTCTTCTCGGAAAGCCTGGAAGGACTCGATGCCACGGAAGCGAACCTGCTGCGCCTGGAGGGCGGCGAGCGCTCCCCGGAGCTGCTGAACGCGATCTTCCGCGCCATCCACTCCATCAAGGGCGCCGCCGGCAGCCTCGGCTTCCCCGAAATCGGCCGCTTCACCCACGAATTCGAGAACGTCCTCGACGACCTGCGCAGCGGCGGCTTCGACCCGGACGCGGAAGGCGTCGACACGATGCTCGCGTGCGTCGACCACGTGCGCCACGCCCTGCGCCTCGCGCAGAAGGACCAGCCTTACGACGGGGAGCGCGATGCGGCGCTGCTCGAGCGCCTCGCGGCGATGCGCGGTGCCGCGCCCGGCCCCGGCACGCCAGCGTCCGCCCCGGCGCGGGCGGCGGGCGGCACGTTCCGCATCCGCTTCCGTCCCGGCCCTGGCTTCTTCGCGAGCGGCAACGACGCGGTCAAGCTCATCCGCGTGCTCGACGGCATGGGGGAGCTCAAGGTGCGCGCGGACCTCGCGGCGCTGCCCGACGCTGCCGCTTTCGACCCCGAAACCTGCTACCTCGCGTGGGAGCTCGATCTGCGCACGGAGCGCGACCGCCAGGAAGTCGCCGAGGTCTTCGGCTGGGTGGAGGACGACTGCGTCGTGGAGATCGAGGGCGGGGCAAGGGAAGGGGAAGAGCCGGCGCAGCCGCCGGCCCCCGCCGCGCCCGCCGCCGCGGCGATACCCGAGCGGCGTCGCGACGACCGGCGCAAGGGCGACCGGCGCACCGGCCCGCGGCGCACCGACGATCCGGACCTCCTGCAGGGCCGCAGCGACATCCTGCACGTCGGGCGCGCCAAGCTCGACAGCCTGATGAACGCGGTCGGCGAGCTGGTGATCACCAAGACGATCCTGAAGCAGATCCTCTCCACCTTCGAGCGCGGCGGCGACGGCGCCGGGCGCCTCGACGAGGCGATGCAGGAGCTGGAGAGCCATGCCCGCGACCTGCAGGACAGCGTGATGGCGATCCGCATGCAGCCGATGAGCTTCGCGTTCGGCCGCTTCCAGCGCATCGTGCGCGACCATTGCCAGGCGAGCGGCAAGCTGGTGCAGCTGCGCGTGACCGGCGAGGCGAGCGAGCTCGACAGCACGGTGATCGAGAAGCTGGTCGATCCGCTCACCCATCTCGTGCGCAACGCCCTCGACCACGGCGTCGAGTCGCCCGCCGACCGCGTCGCGGCGGGCAAGCTCGAGACGGCGACGCTCTCGCTGCACGCGGAGCACCGCGGCGGCAACATCGAGATCGTGGTGGCCGACGACGGCCGCGGCATCAACCGCGAGCGCGTGCGCGCCAAGGCGCTCGAGCGGGGGCTCGTGGACGCGGACGAGGCCCTGACCGACGAGCGCATCCACGACCTGATCTTCGCGCCGGGCTTCTCCACCGCGGAGAAGCTGAACGAGCTTTCGGGGCGCGGCGTCGGCCTGGACGTCGTGCGCAAGAACGTCGGCGAGCTGAACGGCACGATCCGCATCGAGTCGGAGCCCGGCCGCGGCACGCGCTTCGTCATCCGCCTGCCGCTCACGCTCGCGATCGTCGACGGCATGCGCGTCGCGGTGGGCAGCGAGACCTACATCCTGCCGCTCGCCTCCATCGTGGAGTGCATCCGGCCGGGCGCCGCCGAGGTGCGGCCGATCGCCGGGCAGGGCCACGTGGTGGAGGTGCGCGGCGAGTACCTGCCGCTCGTGCCGCTCGGGGGCCTCTTCGGGGTGGCGTCGATGGGCGCCGACCAGGGCATCCTGGTGGTGCTGGAGGCCGACGGCGAGCGCATCGCGCTGCTGGTCGACGCGCTGCTCGGCCAGGAGCAGGTGGTCATCAAGACGCTCGAAGTGAACTACCGGAAGGTGCCGTTCGTGGCGGGCGCGACGATCCTCGGCGAGGGGCGCGTGGTGCTCATCCTCGACGTCGCCTCGCTGGTGCGCTCGGTGCGACAGCAGCCGCAGCTCCAGGCATGAAAGGAGGACGCCGATGATCCGCCTGCTTCTTCGACCGGGAATCCTGTTCTCGGTCCAGTTCCGCAACACGATGCGCTACGCGATCAGCGCGGTCCTGTTCAGCGTTCCCGCCGGCCTCGCGCTCTGGGCGCATCCCGAGCTGCTGCGCTCGCCGTTCGCCGTGGCGATGGGCGTCGCGTTCCTGGTGGCGCTCTACTACCACGTCTGCTTCTACGCCGGGGCGCAGCTTTCCTGGGCGGAGATCAACCGCCTCACGGCGCGCATCGACGAGAAGGACCTCACGCCGCTGCCCCCCTCGTCGATCGATGCCGCGATGCTCGGCCAGGTCTCGAAGGGGCAGTTCGGAAAGATGATCGCCACCCTGCAGCGCGTCCACGAAGGCTGGCGCGAGGTCGTGACGGCGGTGCGCGCGAGCTCCAGCGCCGTCGCGCTCTCCGCGAAGGAGATCGCCGCCGGCAACGCCAACCTGTCGCAGCGCACCGAGCAGCAGGCGTCGACGCTGGAAGAGACCGCCTCCGGGATGGAGGAGCTCGCCGGCACCGTCACGCAGAACGCCGACAACTGCAAGCTCGCCTCGGACCTGGCGCAGAACGCCGAGACCACCGCCCGCAACGGCGCCAGCGCGGTGCACGGCGTGGTGGAAGGCATGGCGCGCATCGACCAGAGCTCCAAGCGCATGGCCGACATCATCGGCGTCATCGAGGGCATCGCGTTCCAGACCAACATCCTCGCCCTCAACGCCGCCGTCGAGGCGGCGCGCGCCGGCGAGCAGGGCCGCGGCTTCGCGGTGGTGGCGGGCGAGGTACGGGCGCTTGCGCAGCGCAGCGCCGATGCCGCGAAGGAGATCAAGACCCTCATCCAGGAGTCCGTCGCGCAGATCGGCGACGGCAGCCGCCAGGCGGAGGCCGCGGGCAAGGTGATCGACGAGATCGTCGTTAGCGTGCAGCAGGTCAACCAGCTGATCGGCGAGATCGCCGTGGCGTCGAGCGAGCAGAGCGCGGGCGTGGGCGAGATCAACAAGGCGATCCTGCAGCTCGAGAGCGTCACCCAGCAGAACGCGGCGCTGGTCGAGGAAGCTTCCGCGGCGTCGCTCGCGTTCCAGGAGCAGGCCGACCGCCTGAACGGGCTGGTGGCGCGCTTCCGCGTGGAAGCCCAGGCCGCCCCCGCCGCCCCGGTGGCGGCTGTCAAGCCCCGCGCCACGACCCTGCCGAAGCCCGAATCCCAGGCGGCGGTTCGCCCGGCCGCGCGGCCCCTGCCGCGACGCGCCGCGGCGGCCGCCAGGCCGGCCGGCGCCG
>DASZQH010000217.1:0-21368 GCA_035549805.1 Burkholderiales bacterium | reverse complement strand
GCTCGCGCGCGCGTTCAGCGCGCCGACCAGGATGGACGACGGCGTCATGCGCGACGGCCCGTGGAGCTCGACCTCGCGGGCCACTCCGGGCACGAGATGAAAATAGTTGTCGGAGGCGAGCCACGCTCCGGCCGCGATCCGCACGAACAACGCCAGCTCGCGCGCGGCGATTGTCAGGCACAGCTCGCCCGCCGCGCCGCGCCTTATCGAGGCTTCGAACCCCACGTCCTCGCGCATCTCGTGCGCGGTACCGGCGGTGAGATGGCTCGCGCAGGCGAGCAGGCCGCCGCCCGCATCGCGCAGCTCGGCGATCGCGACGGCGTGCGGTGCCGGCCCGAACCGGTACGCCCAGGAAGAGTCGGCGAAGCTGCCGATGAGGCCGTCGACCGGCCAGGACCTCGTGTCTCCCGCGCCGAGGCGGATCTCCCTGGTGCCGCCGGCCACGGGAATTCCGTCGCCGCGGAGAAGGCTGACCTTCAGCGTCGCCGAGAGCGCCGACGCGGGCGGGTTGCTCGCGTGCAGCCGCAGCCCGTTGAGCCCTTCGTCGGTGAGCCACAGCGCCCGAGGCGCGCAGGCGCGCTTCAGGAACCAGTACGCCGCCTTGGGGCGGCCGTCGCTGTCGAGCAGGCCCCAGCCCGCGCCGGGCTCGAGGTCGCGCAGCAACCAGACCAGCGCGCCGCGGCAGCGCGACCCTTCGGCGCGCCACAGCCCCATCGCACGCGACATCATTTCCCCGGGGGCCACCCGCGCGAAGCCGAGGTAGCGCTCGGGATCGGACTGGCGCATCGCCCGGGCAGGACCGCCGAACAGGACTTCGACGTAGTGGCCGGTGACGTCGCTGAAATCCCAGTCGGCGCCGGCGTCCCGCGGAACCCCTTCTCCGGCGAGCCGCGCGTCTTCCGGAACGTTCGAGAAGGCGAGGCACTCGCTGGCGAAGCGAACCCCGCTGTCACGCGCGTCGCTCAACGGACGGAGGTACGCGCCTACGCCGAAATAGTGCGCGACCCCCGAATCGACGTGGAAGGGCAGCGCGCCGCCCGTGGGCGACGAGGTCAGGTAAGGCACGCCCGGGACCCAGCGCGCCGCGAGGGCCGGCAGGACCGCGGCGAACAGCGGCGTGCAGCCGGCGGAGGGTTCCATGCCGTACATCGCGGCCTGCTGCTCCACTTCGCTGTTGCCGCACAGCACCGCGACGCAGGCGCGGTGCTGGGTTCGCGCGAGGAAGTCCTCGGCCTCGGCACGCGCTTCCTCCGCGAATTCCGCGTCCTCCTCGGGGTAATCCAGCCGCGCGAACATGAAGTCCTGCCAGACCAGGATGCCGAGGGCATCGCAGGCGTCGTAGAACGCGTCCGATTCGTAGGCGAAAGTTCCGCTCACCCGCAGCATGTTGAATCCGGCGTCGCGGACCAGGGCGAGGGTCCGTCGCAGCTCGTCGGGGTCATCGCGCAGCCCGCGGGCATCCGCCGGGGTCCAGCAGGCGCCGCGGCAGAAGACGTCGCGCCCGTTGACGCGCAGGGCGAAGCCGCCGTCGGTCCCAGACTGCTCGACGGATCGGAAGCCGATGTGATGCGTGCCGAGGTCGACACGGCCGCCCGATGCGTCGCGCAGCGAGAGCGCAACCGGATAGCGGTGCGGAACGCCGAGGTCGTGCGGCCACCACGCCGCGGCGCGCGGGACGCGCACCGTGCCTTCGCCCTCGAATGCGTCGCCGCGCACGGAAAGGTCGAAGCGATGGACCGCCGCGCCGATCGCGATCTCCAGCCCGGTCGGCGCCGGGCCGGCGGCGGCGCGACCCGAGAGCGCCACGCGCAGGACCCCGTCCTCTCCTTCGAGCCACGGCGCGAGCTGCAGCCGCTCGAGCGCCATGCGGGGATTCTCGAGCAGGCGCACGCCCCGCCAGGGTCCGACGGCGGGCGGGACCTCCGCCCATCCGTGCATCCTGCCGAGCAGCGTGGACCGCGAGAAGCGCAGGTTGCGGTGCTTGACCATGCGGACGTTCCAGCGCGCGCGGGGCCGCTTGCGGTCGAGCTCGTCCTGCAGGGGGCTGAAGCGGAGGATCAGCTCGTTTTGCGCGCGCAGCCGCTCGCCGGCGTCGGCCACGTAGCGCCGGAACATGTTCTTCGTCTGAAGGAGCACCGTGCCGTTCAGTCGTACCTCCGCGAGCGTCGCGAGTCCGTCGAACGCTAACAGCCCTGCGCCGCAATCCTTCCCTGCGTCGAAGCCGAAGCGTGTGCGGAAGAGGAAGGCGCGCCGGTCGAGGTCCTCCGTTCCGGCTTCAGTGCCCAGCGCGGCCGCCGCAGTGCCGGGGACCTCGGCGGGGCGCCAGGGGAGGCGATCGGCGTCGAGCGTCTCGAACGCCTGGCCGGGAGGCATCTCGCAGAATTCCCAGGTGCCGTCCAGCGGCCGCACGCGCTCGGCGACGGCGTCGATGAAAGCGGAAGGTGCGAGGCAGCCGGCCACCGCGCTAGCGCGCCCCGCGGCCGGGTCCGAGGAGCGACGCGTCGAGGAAGTCCCGGATCCGGCCGTCGAACTCCACCGGTCCCGCGATCCGCCGCGCGTCCGCATGCCCCGCCCCCTTTACGACCCATAGTACCTTCGGTTCTCCGGCGGCGGCAAAGAGCGCACGCGGCATCGCGGCGGGAATCGCCGCGTCGAGATCGCCGGCGATGATCATGAGCGCCCGGCCCCGGAGTGCCGCGACCGATTCCGTCGTGCGCATCTGCGCGACCGGCACGCCGGCGATACGCGTGGCCAGGACGGCAGCCTCGCTCAACCCCGGGATGCGATGCCGGTACTGGTAGCGCAGCTGCTCGGCGAGATCGGTAAACGGCGCCAGCAGCACCACGGCGCCGACGCCGGGCTCGGCAGCCGCCACGCGCGCCGCGATGTTGCTGCCCATGGAGTAGCCGACCAGGGCGAGGCGCCGCACCTGCGGCCCTTTCGCCGCTGCGTCGAGCGCGGCGCGCACCGCTTCCAGCGTTTCCGCGTCCCAGGTCGCGCGCCCCGCGCTCTCTCCGTGGCCGGGGACATCGATCAGGACGGCGCCGTATCCGGCGCCATGCAGCGCGCGCGCCGTCTCGAGCAGTGCCCGGCGATCGCCGGGCGAGCCATGGACGAACACGACGGCCGCGCCGTTCGCCGACGGCAGCGTCCAGCCCTTCACGACGGTTCCGCTCCCCAGCCGGAGCGTGAGGTCCGCGAGCGGCGCCGCGGGCGCCGGGAACGTCTCGCGAGGCGGACGGAAATCGGCGTATTGCGCCCGGAACACGCCTGCCGCGCGATAGGCGATCCAGGTCCCGCCCAGCGCCGCAAGCGCCGCGGCGCCCGCCAGGACGAGCGCCATCGCCCGACGGCTCAGAGGTTGCCCAGGCCCGTCAGCCGCTTTACCGCCAGGGGCGACGCGGACGCCAGCAGCTGGCCGACGAACTGTTCCTGCATCCGGAAGGCGAGCGCCTGCTCCGTGTCGACCGACGAGACCCGGAACAGCAGCCCGTCGGGCACGCGTCCGGTGAGACCGAAAGCGAGGTCGACGATCCGCTTCTGCGTCTTGCCCTGCACGACCCGATCGCCCACGGTGAACCAGTAGGTCAGCGGCTCGTGGCGCGCCCCGAGCGTGGTGGACAGGCGGCGCACCGGGATGTCGCCGTGCGCCGTGGCGATGCGCCCGACCTCGTTGCGGTGGACGGCAAACCCCTGCGCCGGATAGCAGACTTCCGGCTTGTGGGCCTGCAGCCCGCCGCGCTGGTCGCTGCCGTAGGCAATGGACAGCATGATTCGGTAGCCGCTCGTATGCACGTAGACGCGAGTCAGGACCTCGCTGTACAGGCGATCGAGCAGCTCCTGCGTCTGCGGGTTGACGACCTGCGCGCGTCCCGCGTTCGCCTCGGTCCAGTCGCCGAAGGAGCGCGGGACCATGCTCTCGAGGGAGACCGGCTTGCGCTCGGTCGAGACCAGCGTGCGCGGCTTCGCCAGCACCGCGGCGACGCTCGCGGCGAGCATCGCCGCGAGGATGAGATAGGCCCGGCGTCGCGCGATCATGGCAGGCGCTTCTCCGCCACCGGGGGGGGCAGCGACCGGAAGGTCCCGAGCCCTTCGAGCTTCGCGTACAGGAGCTCGGCCACGTGCTCGTGGCCGGCGCGATTCCAGTGGCCGTCGATCCGGTAGTAGAGGTCGGGCCGCTGCGCCTTGCCCGGCGCGTCGGCGAACTGCACGGCGTGGGCACGCAGCACCGCCAGCAGGCCGTCGCGGCGCTCGCCTTCGATGCCCACGAGAAGCACGTAGACCTCGTGCCCGCGCGACTTGCACAGGAGCAGCGCCTCTTCGACGAGGCGCTCGGTGAGGCGCTCGGCATCGCGCGCGGGCGGCGAGGCTCCCGGCGCGCTCGGCGCGGCGCCGCGGTTGCGCTGCGTGGCGATCGCCTGCCGCAGCAGCCCGTACAGGTGCGAGTGGGAGAGGCCCGGAACCTTGTCGATCCAGGGCTCGAGGGCCCGAGCGGCGCTGACTTTGACCGGCAGCTCCTGCAGCCGGCCTTCCGGCGAGAGGCGGAACAGCCCTTCGCGCATGTTGTCGTCGTAGTCGTTGGCCATCACCTGCAGCACGACGAGGCGGGGCCGGAAGCGCTCGAGCTCCGTGCGCAGCAGCTTGATCCAGCGGCCGTTGCCGTTGTCCCCCATGCCCGCGTTGATGACCGGCACGCGGCCGGCGCCGTAGCGCGCGTCGAGCCTGGCGCGGATGAGCGCGGGATACTCCTCGCCGTCGTTGACCCCGTAGCCCATCGTGAACGAGTCGCCCACGAAGAGCAGGCCCTGCGATGGCACGCCCGTGAACGGCGGCCCGCGGAACCCGAGCGCGTTGGAGGTGAACTTCATCTCGAACTCCGGGGTGACCCGCACCGCGCGGAAATCGCTCTTGATCCGCTTGCCGAGCACGGGGTCGACCACGGTGAACAGCGGCCCGACCTCCCGCACCGGGACGAACAGCCGCACCGCCACCTCCGCCAGCGCGAGGCCGGCGAGCGCGCCGAGGGCGACGAGCGCGGCGACCGCGCCGGCGCGGCGGCGGTCAGTCGAGCTCGAAGGCCGACTCGTAGTTGCGCTTGAGAGCGGGATCTTGGCGCTCCTTCTGCAGGTAGCAGTTGCCGACCGCCAGGACGTCGAGCTCGGTTCCCATGAAGCAGCGGAACGCGTCCTCCGGCGAGCCGACGATCGGCTCGCCGCGCACGTTGAAGCTCGTGTTGACGATGACCGGGCACCCGGTCAGGCGCTCGAACTCCGTCAGGAGCTCGTAGTACCGGTCGTTCGTGTCGCGGTGCACGGTCTGCACGCGCGCCGAGTAGTCGACGTGCGTGACCGCCGGAATCTCCGAGCGCGGCACGTTCAGCTTCTCGATGCCGAAGAGCCGCTGCTCCTCCGGCGTCATCTGCCGGCGGCGCGACTCGACGACGTCGGCCACCAGCAGCATGTAGGGGCTGTCGGTCTCCATCTCGAACCACTCGCCGACCCGCTCGCGCAGCACCGAAGGCGCGAAAGGCCGGAACGACTCGCGATACTTGACCTTCAGGTTGAGCACCTTCTGCATCGTCGGCGAGCGCGCGTCGCCGAGGATCGAGCGGTTGCCGAGCGCGCGCGGACCGAACTCCATGCGCCCCTGGAACCAGCCGAGCGCCTTGCCCTGCGAGAGGTCGCTCGCGCACGCGGCGACGAGGTCGCGCGACTCGCGCACCTCGAAGCGCGCGCCCGCCTTGCGCAGGCGCTCCTCGATATCCTTTTGCGCGAACTGCGGCCCGAGATACGACCCGCGCATCGCGTCGCCCGCGACCTCGCGCTTCTGGCCGAGCTGCAGGTGGTAGCCGACCAGCGCGGCGCCGAGCGCGCCGCCCGCATCGCCGGCCGCGGGCTGGATATACATGTTCGGGAAGGCGCCGTCCCGCAGCGCCTTGCCGTTGGCCACGCAATTGAGCGCGACGCCGCCGGCCATGCAGAGGTTGTCGAGCCCGGTCTCCTTGCGCAGCGCGCGGACCAGGCGCAGCACCGCCTCCTCCGTCACCGCCTGGATCGAGGCCGCGAGGTCCATGTGCCGCTGCTCGAGCTTCTGCTCGGGCTTGCGCGGCGGCCCGCCGAACAGCGCGTCGAACTTGCCGTTGGTCATCGTCAGGCCGGTGCAGTAGTCGAAGTACGACAGGTCCAGCCGGAAGGAGCCGTCGGCCTTGAGGTCGAGCAGGTGCTTGAAGATCGTGTCCGCGTAGCGCGGCTCGCCGTAGGGCGCGAGGCCCATCACCTTGTACTCGCCCGAATTGACCTTGAAGCCGGTGTAGTAGGTGAAGGCGGAGTACAGCAGCCCGAGCGAATGGGGGAAGTGGATCTCCTTGATCACCTCGAGCGAGTTGCCGCGACCGATGGCGGCCGAGGTGGTGGCCCACTCGCCGACCCCGTCCATCGTGAGCACGACCGCTTCCTCGAACGGCGAGGGAAAGAACGCGCTCGCGGCGTGGCTCAGGTGGTGCTCGCTGAAGAGCAGCTCGCCGTTCCACGCGCCGTGCCCGTCGAGCTTCCTGAATTCCTTCTCGAGCAGGTCCTTCAGGAACAGCTTCTCGCGCAGCCAGAGCGGAATCGACATGCGGAACGACCTGAAGCCGTTCGGCGCGAACGCCGCGTAGGTCTCGATCAGCCGTTCGAACTTGAGGAACGGCTTGTCGTAGAACACCACGCGATGCACGCCGCCCAGGTCCGTCCCCGCCTCGCCGAGGCAGTAGCGGATCGCGTTCACCGGGAAGCGCGGGTCGTGCTTGCGACGCGTGAAGCGCTCCTCCTGCGCGGCGGCGACGATGCGGCCGTCCTCGATCAGCGCCGCGGCGCTGTCGTGGTAGTAGCCCGAGATGCCGAGGACTCGCATCTCGCTCAGAACAGCGTGTAGATGAACGGCGCGACCGCGGACCCCTGCGCGAGGACGATGAGCACCCCGAGCAGCGCCATCATCGCGAAGATCGGCCACAGCCAGTATTTCTTGCGGGCGCGCATGAACGCCCACAGCTCACGAATCATCGACATGTCCCGTCCCCTAGAACTGGTTGGTCATGGACTGCGGCGGCGGGCCCGGCGGCCGGCGCGCGATCCAGTACGACTCGCTGTCGCGCTCGAAGCGCAGGCGCAGCGGGTCCTTGCCGGTGAGCCGCATCAGCAGGCCGATCGGCATCAGCACCGCGTAGAACACCACGCCGAGCGCGATCGGGCTGACGATCTTGCCGAGCAGCAGCCCGAGCTTCAGCCATTGCCGGTTGAGCGGCGCAAGCAGCGCCGGCCGGGCGAGCGCGAGCGCGGCGAAGACGCCGGCGACGACGAATGCCCACCAGCGCGGCGCGGCCGCGGACATCAGCGGCCAGGCGGCGATGATGCAGAACACCGCGGCGAACACGAAGCCGAACGCCCGGTCGGTCGATCCCTCGATGTGCTCTTCGCGTTTCAGGTCCTCGTGTATCACGGTGGGGCGCCTCGCTTGCGTTTCGTTCTCGTGACGGCTGGTCGTCGCTCGCCGGGTCCGGCGAAGCCGAATTATGGATGATTTTTCCGCGCGGCTGCGCCCGGCGCATCGGCTAACAATTTATGACCCATTTGCCCATGGAGGAATCGGGATAACATCCGCTCGCCTGACGGGGGGCCATGAACGACGTCGCCGAAACGGGGAGGATCGCGCGGGAAGCTGCCCGCGCCGCAAGCGCGCCTGCGCGCGCGCCGGCGGCCGCGCGCGCGCTGCGCGTCGCGTACCTCGCGAACCGCTACCCGAGCGTCAGCCATACCTTCATCCGCCGCGAGATCACCGCCGTCGAGGCGACCGGCGAGGTCGAGGTGCTGCGCTATTCCCTGCAGCGGGGCGGCCACGCCGACGTGCACGAGGCCGACCGCGCGGAAGCGGCGCGCACGCGCGTGGTTCTCGATCGCGGCGCGGCCGCGCTCGTACTGGCCGCGCTCGGCTCCCTCGCGCGCCAGCCCGCACGCTTCGCGTCGGCGCTCGCGCTCGCGGTGCGCATCGGCTGGGGATCGGACCGCGGCCTGCTGCGCCATTTCGGCTACTTCGCCCAGGCCTGCCGCCTCGAAGCGATGCTGCGCGAGGACGGGGCAGAGCATCTCCACGCCCACTTCGGCACCCAGGCGGCGGCGGTCGCGATGCTCTGCAGGGAGCTCGGTGGCGTGCCTTACAGCCTGACGATCCACGGCCCTCTCGAGCTCGAGCTCGCGCGTCTGCTGTCCCTCGGCGAGAAGGTGGCGCGCGCGGCGTTCGTCGTCGCGATCACCGATTTCTGCCGCAGCCAGATCTGGCGCCAGTCGCCCGCCGCGCACCACGCCAAGGTCCATGTCGTCGGCTGCGGCGTCGACGCGGCATTCCTGGAGGCGCCCCCCGCCGGCCTGTCCTCCGAGCGCAGGCTCGTCTTCGTCGGCCGGCTGAGCGAGCACAAGGCGCCGGGCCTGCTCGTCGACGCGGCCGCGCGCCTGCGCCGTGACGGGCTCGCGTTCGAGCTGGTCTTCGTCGGCGACGGCGAGCTGCGGCCCGAGCTCGAGGCGGCGATCGCCCGCGAGGGCCTGCAGGACTGCGTGCGCATCCTCGGCTTCAGCGACGAGCCGGCGGTGCGGCGCTGGATCGCCGGCGCGCGTGCGCTGGTCCTGCCCAGCTTCGCCGAAGGGCTCCCGGTCGTGCTGATGGAAGCGCTCGCGCTCGGGCGCCCGGTGGTCGCGACCTACATCGCGGGGATTCCGGAGCTGGTCGAGCCGGGCCGCAGCGGCTGGCTGGTGCCGGCGGGCTCGCTCGACTCGCTCACGGCCGCGCTGCGCGAAGTGCTCGACGCTCCGCTCGAGCGCCTGGAGGCGATGGGGCGCGCGGGACGCGCGCGCGTGCAGGAGCGGCACGACGCGGCGAAGAACGGCCGGCGGCTCGCCGGCCTGTTCATTTCCTCCGCACGGCGCAGGAGCGCCGGATGATCGCTTCCCTCGGCGTCGCCGGCGCGTTGACCGGGCTCGGCGGCCTCGCCGCGCTATATGCCGCGCCTTACGTGTCCAAGTACGCCGAGCGCGGCCGGCTGCGCGAGCGCTGCCTCCGCCAGCGCGCCATCGCCCTCACCTACGACGACGGCCCGAGCCGCGAGGTGACGCCGCGCCTGCTCGACCTGCTCGCGCGTCACCGCGCCCCGGCGACGTTCTTCCTCCGCGGTGACAACGCGACGGCGAACCCGGACCTCGCCGAGCGCATCGTGCGCGAGGGGCACGAGGTCGGCTGCCATTCGGCGCGCCACTTGCACGCGTGGAAGCGCTCGCCGTGGAGCGTGACGCAGGACATGCTCGAGGGCTACCGCCTGCTCTCGCCCTGGATCACCCGGCGCGCGCTCTACCGCCCGCCCTTCGGCAAGCCCTGCCTGCCCGTCCTGTGGATGCTCCGGCGCCAGGGCAGCCGCATGGCGTGGTGGACCCTCGATTCGGGCGACACGCTGCCCACCCGCATGCCGATCGACCAGGTGGTCGCGGCGGCCGCGGGCGGCGGCGTGGTGCTGATGCACGACTGGAAGCGCAACCTCGGCAACCACGGCGAGCACGTGCTGGAGATGACCGATCGCCTGCTGGCGCTCGCGAGCCGCGAAGGCCTCGCGGTGAAGCGCTTCGGCGACCTGTACACGCAGTCGTGAGCGCGATCGCCGGCATCGTCGGACGCGTCGGCGATCCGGTGCTGCGGGACGCGCTCGCGCGCATGTCCGCCGCGCTGGCGCACCGCGGGCGCGACGGCGAAGCGAGCTGGATCGGGCGCCCCGACGCCGACGGCTTCGGCGCCCTCCTCGCGCACCGGCGCATGGCGGCCGTCGACGCCCCGGTCCAGCCGCTCGTGGGCGCGGAGCAGGTCCTCGTCTGCGACGGCACGGCGCTCGCCGACGGGGATGAGACGGCGCTGCTCGCAGGCCTGGAGCGCGCGCCCGACGAAGCCCTGGCGAAGCTGCAAGGCACTTTCGCCCTCGCCCTCTGGAATGAGCGCGCGCGCACCCTGCTCCTCGCACGCGATCCGCTCGGCCACAAGCCGCTCTACGTGCTCCTCCCGCCGACCGGGCGCGAAGCGTGGTCGCTCGCCTTCGCCTCCGAGCTGCGCGCCCTCCTCGCCAGCCGGCTCGCGGGGACGCCGCGGCTCGACGCGGCGGGCGTCGCATCGTTCGTCTGGAACGGTTTCGTCATGGCGCCGCGCACCATGGTGCAGGGGATCTCGTCCCTGCAGCCCGGCGAGCTGCGCGCGTTCGACGCCCGGGCCCGCCCGACGGCCGAACGGCACTTCTGGTCCATGCCGCGGCCGGCGCCGCAGGACGACGACGATCGCCGCGTCCGCGACAGCCTGCACGATTCCGTGCGCCGCAGCCTGCGGTGCAGCGGGTCGGCGGCGGTACTGCTCTCCGGCGGCATCGACTCGAGCAGCATCGCCAACCTCGCGCGCCTGCAGCTCGCCGAAGGCGCCGCGCCCCTGCGCACCTTCTGCCTCGCCATGGAGGATGCGCAGCTCAACGAGGGCGACGACGCGCGCGCGATCGCGCAGGCGCTGGGCACGCGGCACGAGGAAGTCGTCCTCACCGAGCGCGCCTTCCTCTCTTCGCTCGAGGACGCGCTTGCCAGCCTCGACCAGCCCAGCTTCGACGGCCTGAACCAGTACCACATCTGCCGTGCGCTGCGCGAAGCCGGCATCGACGTGGCGCTCGGCGGCATCGGCGGCGACGCGATCTTCGGCGGCGACAAGACGCTGCGCCAGCTGCCGCGGCTCGAGCTCGCCGCGACCCTCTCCGGATGGATCCCGGCGGCGGCACGCATCGGCGCCGCGCGCGCGATCGCGAACCTCGTGCAGCCGCCGCCCCCCCGCGGCGCGCTCGGCTCGCAGCAGAAATGGGCCAAGCTTCCCGACGTCGTCGCCGCGAACGGCGACGTCCTCGCCCTCTACCAGCTCACATACGCGCTCTTCCTGCCGCGGTTCCAGGAAGAGCTTCTCGTCGAGCCGCGCGCGACGACGTGGGGATTGCCGGCGCAGACCCTCGCCCGCCTGCGCGGCGAGATCGACGGCCATCCGGCGATCGAGGCGGCGGCCATCCTCGAGACGCGCTGCTTCGTCGGCGAGCGCCTCCTGCGCGACGCGGACAGCGTGAGCGCCGCCGTCTCGGTGGACCTGCGTTCGCCGATTTCGGATCCCGGCGTGGTCGAGGCCTTGAGCGGCGTGCGCGCGCGCGCCAAGTTCCTCCCGGTCGGGCGCAAGCCGCTGCTGCGCAAGTACGGGCTGGAAGGCGTCGATCCGCGCGTCTACGAGCGCGAGAAGAAAGGCTTCGTGCTGCCCTTCGACCGGTGGATCGGCTCGGGGCTGGGCGAGCTCATGGACCGGACGCTGAGCGACCGGTCGGCATGCCTCGGCGCGGGATTGCGCCCCGAGGCCGTCGCGCGGCTGTGGAACGCGTTCCGCGACGGCGTGCCCGGGCTCTACTGGACGCGCGCCTGGGGCATCTATGTACTCTTGCGCTGGTGCGAGCGGCACGGCGTGCGCGCCTGACACGTATTCGGGAAGGCAGGGACCAGGGGAATGTGCGGAATCTTCGGAGTGCTGTATCGCGATGGCCGGACGCTGCCGGACGACGAGCGCCTGCAGCGCACGGCGGACCTCCTCGGCCACCGCGGGCCGGATGCGGCGGGCCGGTTCAAGGAGGCCGGCATCGGCCTGGTGCACGCGCGGCTCTCGCTGCTCGACCTCTCCGAGCGCGGCAACCAGCCGTTCTGGGACGAGGCGCGCCGCTACGCGCTCGTCTACAACGGCGAGATCTACAACTTCCAGGCGATTCGCGCCGAGCTGCAGGCCGAGGGCATCTCGTTCACGACCGAAAGCGACACGGAAGTCCTGCTGAAGGGAATCCTGCACCGCGGACTGGACGCGATCCTGCCGCGGCTCGAGGGCATGTTCGCGTTCGGCCTGTGGGATCGGGAGGAGCGGCGCCTCACGCTGGTGCGCGACCGGCTCGGCATCAAGCCGCTGTCGGTCTACGTCGATGGCGACATGGTGCTCTTCTCTTCGGAGATCAAGGCGATGCGCCCCTGGCGCGCGCTGCAGCCGGATCCGCAAATGGCCGCGGCGTATCTCGGCGGCTTTGGCGGGCCGACGCGCGACCGCTCGTTCTTCCGCGACGTCTTCATGCTCGCGCCCGGCACGGTGCTGGAGGTGCGCCCCGGCGAGAGCCCGAGCCTGCGCAAGTTCTTCCATATCGCGGCTTTCTGGGACCCGGACGAGCATCGCCGGCTGGCCTCGCTCAAGCCGCGCGCGGTCGTCGACGCGCTCGACACGCTGCTCTTCGAAAGCGTGCGCAAGCACCTCATCGCCGATGCCCCGGTGGGCGCGTTCTGCAGCGGGGGCCTCGACTCGTCGCTCGTGATGGCGATGGCGAGCCGGCTGCATTCGAACCTCGCGATCTTCCACGCCGACGTGGCCGGCCCGCTCAGCGAGTACGACGCCGCCGCGGCCCTCGCCCGCCACCTGCGCCTCGACATGAAGACGGTCCAGGTGCGCGACCAGGATTTCGTGGATCAGCTCGTGCCGGTGCTCTGGCACTACGAGTACCCCTTCACCTACCATCCGAACTCGGTCCCGTTCCTCGCCGTGTCGCACCTGGTGCGCGCGAACGGAGTGAAGGCGGTGCTGTCGGGCGAAGGCTCCGACGAATGCTTCCTCGGCTACGGGCCGATCGCGTACGAGGACCTGCGCCGGACCTACCGCGGCCTGCTGCAGCGCGCGCGGGGCCTCGCGCACCGCGTCCCGAGGCTAGGCAAGGCGCTGTGGCCCGCGCCATCCGAGTACGACCCTCTGGTGGCGGGGATGCAGCAGAACTTCGAGCGCGACCTCGACCGGGCGGACGTCGAGAAGCGCATCCGTGAAACCGGAGGAGGCGTGCGGCCGCGCGACTACCGCTCGCTCGAGTGGCTCGGCTACCACCTGCGGACGCTCCTGCACCGAAACGATGCCCTGGGGATGGCGGCGAGCATCGAAGCGCGCTTCCCATACCTGGACCACGACGTGGTGCGCTTCGCCGTCAACCTCCCCTACGAGTTCAAGATCCGGCCTTCGCTTCGCACGCTGGAGCGGGCGCACCCGTTCCTGCGCGACAAATGGGCGGTGCGCAGCGTCGCCGACCGGTACATCCCGCGCGCGCTCAGCCAGCGCAAGAAGATCGGCTTCCCGGTCAATGCCTACGAGCGCCTGCAATGCGACCGCGCCTTCTTCCGCGACGGCTTCGTCGCCGCGCTGTTCCGCCTCGACGAGCGCGCGATGGCGCACCTCCTCGAGCAGGCGGCGCCGCCGCTCGCGCTGCGCCTGCTCATGCTCGAGGCCTGGGGACGGCTCTTCTTCCGTGACGCGTCGCAAGCCGAAGTGACCGCGGAGCTGCAGCGGCGGGTCGCCGTGCGCCCGCGATGAAAGTCGTCCCGCACGCCGAGGAGCACCGCGCGGCGGTGGAGGCCTTCAATGGCCGGATGCGCGCCACCGGATCGCGCTGGGGCTTCTACGTCGACCCCGTCCCGGAATGGCTGCCGAAGACGCCCGGCGGCAAGGTCTGGCGCGAATACTACGTCGCGGTCGACGACGAGCAGGCGGTGCGCGGCGCGTTCGCGCTCAAGCCGCAGGAGTGGTGGATCCGCGGCGCGCCGCACATGGTGACCGACTGGCAGGGGCCGGTGTCCGAGGGCAGCATCGACGCGCGCTTCGCCCCGCTCGCCATCCGGCTCATCCGCGACATGGTGCGCCGCTGGCCCGCGCTGTACAGCTGGGGGCACGGCGGCGGCGACCGGCCGATGGTGCAGATCCTGCGCAAGATGAGCTGGCTCATCCACGACACGCCGTTCTGCCTGCGGGTTCTCCGCCCGTATCGCTTCCTGCGCCGCAACGCCTACCTGCGCACGAGCGGCGCGCGGCGCCTGGCGCTGGACGCGCTCGCGCTGAGCGGCGCCGGCCCGCTCGGGCTTCACGTCCTGCAGGCGGCGCTGCGCCTGCGTGCGGGACGCCGCTTCAGCGCGCGCGCGGCGCCGTTCGAGCAGTTCGGCGCGTGGGCCGACCGCCTCTGGGAGGAATGCCGCGGCGAGTATGCCGCCATCGCCCTGCGCGACGCGGCGTCCATGAACGCGATCGCGCCGCAGAAGGGATGGCCCCGCGTCACCCGCCTGCGCGTGGAGAAAGGCGCAGCCACCCTCGGCTGGGCGCTGGTCATGGACACGCGCATGCAGGGCGACGCCCGCTTCGGCGACCTGCATGTCGGCTCGATCGTGGACTGCCTGGCGCACCCTCGCGATGCCGGCGAAGTCGTCGCCGCCGCGACGGCGTATCTCGCCGGGCGGGACGTCGACATGATCGGCTCGAACCAGGCGCATCCGGCGTGGGCGCGCGGCTTCGCCGAGAACGGCTACCTCGTGCTGCAGAACCGCCGCATGTTCGTCGCGTCGCCCGGCCTGCAGCGCCTGCTCGAGCCCTTCGGGGAAACCGCGCGCGGCCTGCACCTCACCAACATGGACGGCCACGGCCCGCACGGCTTCTAGGGGAGCGAGGTCTTGATCTCCCCGCCGTCGATGAACGTGCGCAGCGACTCGATCAGCACGCGCGAGGCGTGGCGCCCTACCGTGTCGGCCGCGCCCAGCGACTCGATGCCCGAGAGCTGGGCGCCAAGCTCGTTTTCGTCCCACGCCACCGCCACCGAGCGCAGGCGCCGGAAGCGCTCCGCGGTCGCGACCTGGTGGTCGTTGCGCGTCTCGCGCAGCGCGGCGCGGCGCGGCATCACGAGGATCGGCTTGCCCAGCTCGAGCGCGGTCAAGATGGAGCCGGTGCCGGCGTGGGCGACCACCGCCTTGCACGAGGCGTAGCGCTCGCGGAAATCCGCGGCCTCGAGGAACGCGGTCCAGCGGATGTGGCGCGGCAGGTAGCTGGTCGCCCCGATCTGGGCGAAGACGTCGGTGCGCCCCTGGGCGCCGGCCCATTCGTCCACGGCGCGGATCAGCCGGTCGAACGGCATCTGCGCGCCGACCGTCACGAAGATCAAAGCACCGCCCCGCGATAGAGCGGACCCTGCGGCCTGGCGAGGTCCGGCCACTGGGTGAGCCACAGGTCGGCGAAGGCGCCCGCCCGCTGCCCCGACAGCGACAGCTCCTCGACGTTGGCGATGCTGTCGACCCAGATCGTGCGCGCGCCGACCCACCTCGCGAGCCACACCGCGAAATAGCCGGGCAGCGCGCCCGTGGAAATCACGACCTGCGGCCGCTCGCGCGCCACGATCCAGGCGAGCTGCGCCAGGGTGATGAGGCAGCGCCAGCCGTCCCACCGGGTGACGTCGCGCACCGCATAGAAGCGGCGGCACTCGGGCGCCTCGACGCGGTAGGTCTCGCTGACCGTCGCGATCACGAGGTCGTGCCCGGCGAAGGCCGGCGCGAGGCGCAGGAGCTCCACCCAGTGCCCGCCCCCGCTCGACACGGCCAGGATGCGCTTCATCGCGGCGCCGCCTCGCGGATGCGCCGGTCGAAGAGCGCCATCGCGCGCCGCTTGCCGAGCAAGAGCGAGCGCAGCTCGTACTGCCGCAGGAAGCGGCGGAAGCCCGGCGCCTCGAAGCGCGGGCCGCGCGACAGCATGGCCTTCGTGTACCCCCACAGGATGCCGAGGCCGCCGATCACGTATGGCCGCTCCAGCATGCGGTAGAGCGCCACGGCGGCGACGTAATAGAACGCCGAGCCCATGAAGTACTTGCCGAAGCCCCAGCGCAGCCGGCCGACCCAGAGGCTCTGCTGGCTGCTGCCCATCTGGCGCAGGTGGACGAAGCGCAGCTCCGGGCGGTCCTCGGAACGCGCCATCCAGCCTTTCATGCGGCACATGTGGCCGTCGATGCCGTCCCAGCTCACCTGCTGGACGAAACCGCCGATGTCCTGGAACGCGGTCACGCGGTAGAACTTGGTCATGCCGACCGCGTTCTCGTCGCCCATGCGCTCCGAGACGAGCTCCCCCTCGGCGGTGCGCAGGTACGGCTTGCCGGAGAAGTTCGCGAGGCGCGGATCGCGCTCCATCTCGCCGATGAGCGTCTCGAAATAGCGCGGCGGCAGCTCGAGGTCGAGGTCGAGCTTGCACACGTAGTCGTAGTCGTCCAGGTTGACGGTCGCCGCGCCGGCGTAGAAGGCCTCGATGACCCCGGGGCCGACGGCGCGCCGGCCGCGATTGTCGCGGCGCACGACGCGGATGAAGGAATGCTTCGCCGCGTACTCGGCGAGGATCTGCGGGGTCCGGTCGGTCGAGCCGTCGTCGACGATGACCCAGAGCGCCGGCAGGCGGGATTGCGCGAGCACGGTATCGAGCGTGCGCCGCATGTATTCCTCCTCGTCCCTGCAGGGAGAGATCAGGAGGTAGCCCTTGGAGACCCGGCTTTCGGCTGGCATGGAAGTCAGTGCGCCTTTCTGTCGGCGAAGATGTCGTCGAGGCCGGCGCGCGCGTCTGGCTGCGGCGTGCCGGCGAAATAAACGCGGTAGACCCGCACGGTGAGGTAGGTCCACGCCGCGAAGAACAGCAGCACCGAGATCAGGAGCCCTTTCGGCGCACCGGCGGCCACGAGCACGTCGCGCAGTGGCAGCAGGAAATCCTGGCCGATGAAGAGCGGAAAGGCGAGCAGGCCCGTCACCGCCAGGACGTTCCAGAACATGCCGGTCCATCGGCCGTCGACGCCCGCGGCCACGTGGCGGTGCACGAGCGCGACCAGGATGAGCACCGCGCCGGCGTAGCAGGGCCACATCCAGAGGTACAGGCCCTTGGGCCAGACGAGCCAGAGCGGCAGCTCGTTCATCTCGGCGGAAAGCGCCACCGACGAGGCCATCAGCAGCACCCCGATGGGCACCAGCCGTGCGATCGCCGCGGGCTCGGCGGTCGCGCGGCGCAGCCAGACGCCCACCGGGAGGCCGAGCATGACCCCGGCCGTCATCTCGAAGTAGTTGAACTTGGTGGTGAGGATCAGGATCAGTGTCTGGGCAAACGGATTCTGGGACGGCGCCGGCGGGTAAGCCTCGAAGAGCAAGTGCACCACGTACAGGCCGAGCGCGGCGCCCGCGCAGGCCATCCAGAGATCGCGCCGGCGCGAGAGCCAGCGCAGCCACAGCGGAATGCTGAGTACCGCGAGCAGGTAGTAGACCAGGACGCCCCAGAACGCGTTGGATACGTCCACGGGCGTCATCGGCCGGCCCGACACCAGGTTCGCGGTGATTTTCGCGGCACCGACGCAGAGGATTCCGCCGGCGAGCAGGAGCGCGTTGCGCCGCACGAGGCGCGACAGCGAGTCCGCGCTGCGCAGGTAGCGCGGCAGGTAGCCGAACCCGACCCCGATGCCGAAGATCAGCGCGAAGCCCGCCGTGCCGGAGCTGTACAGCGGCGACAGGTACACGTTGTACGCCGCGAGCGAAGCCGGCAGGTGCTCGACCACGCCCGGCATGGAATGGCCGAAGAAGACGAGCAGCGCGAGCACGCCGCGCACGATGTTGATCGTCTGGTTCGCGGCCGCGAGTGGCGTGCGGCGGCCGGTGGGCCGTCCGCCCGCCACGATCTCGGCGATGCTCTTGCCCTGGAAGATCTGGCGCGACACGTGGTGCGGCACGCCGAGCGCCTCCATCCGCATGGCGACAGTGAGCGCGGAGAGCGAGTCCCCGCCGAGCTCGAAGAAGCTGTCGTTCACGCTGACCGGGCGGACCTGGAGCACGTCTTCCCAGACGCGCGCGATCGCGGCCATCTGGTCGTCCTGCCCGACAGCCGGAGCGGGAGGCGGTGCGGCAGCAGCCGCGGGCGCCGCCTTCTGCGCTTCCTCGTAGAGCTGGGTCACGGCGCGCCGCCGCGGCTTTCCCGTCTCCGTGACGGGGAGCGACGGCAGCGCGAACAGGCGCACGCTGCTCCCGGCCTCGAGGCCGTGCTCGCGCAGCACCTCCACCGCGGCGCGGCGCAGCCGGCCCGCCTCGATCGAGGATTCGTGACCGATCAGGACCACCTCGCCGCGCAGGTCGTCTTTCGCCTTCGCGACGCACAGGCCCCGCGCGGCGCCGAGGCGCTCGAACAGGCCGCGCTCGAGCGCGTCCGGGGAAAGCTTGACGCCGCCGCAGTTGATCAGGTCGTCCGCGCGGCCTTCGTAGTAGAGGTCCGCGCCGTCGATGCGGCCGAGGTCGCCGGTGGTGAACCACCCGGCCGCATCGGTGAGCGGCACCAGGCGCCCCCCCTCGAGGAGCCCGGAGGCGAGATGCGGCCCCCGCACGCGCACGCGGCCCGTGGCGTCGAGGGCCACCTCGATGCCGTGCGTGGCCTGCCCGACGGACTCGAGGCGCGCGCCTTCCGCCTCGTGAACCTTGAGGAACGTGGTGCGCGACGCTTCGGTCAGGCCGTAGTGCTGCACGATCCGCGCCTCGGGGAACAGGTGCTTCAGCTGCGCCTTCTCCTCGCCGCTCATGTACTGGCTGCCGATCTCGATCCAGCGCAGGCGCGGGCCGCTGCGGCGGTAGAGCTCGCGGCTCTGCAGGAGCAGGCGCCAGAGCGACGGGACCGCGGAGATCGCGTTGATCTCGCCGCGCTCGAGGAGCGCGGCGATCTCGACCGGGTCGAAGCCGTGCGGCGGGATGTAGAGGTCTCCGCCGAGGCGGCCCGCGACCCGGCAGCGGGCGAAGCCGAAGGAGTAGAAGATCGGCACGCCGACGTACTCGCGCACGCCGGCCTCCATCTGCATCACGGCGATCAGCCGCTCGGTGGTGTTCGCGAGCGCCGCGCCCGAGAGGGCCACCGCCTTCGGCCGGCCCTCGGTGCCGGAAGAGAAGACGATCTGGCGGATCGCGGCGTCGTCGGACGGCGCGTACCGGGGGGCGCGCACCCAGCCGCTCTCCCCGCCCGGCGTGACGACCTGCTGCACCCCTGCCGCCTCGATCCGCTCGCGATCGCCCGGGTTGCGCAGCGCGACGATCACATGGCCCGCGTTCATGTGCTCGAAAGCCGCGGCGAGCCAGCCGGCGGAGTTCTGCGCGACGATGCCGACGGTGGTCATGGGCGAGCGGTTACTTGTACTCGATGAGCTGGGCGCGCCAGCCCAGGTGGCGGCGCCGCAGGTAGCGCAGCTGGCCGAGCCACTCCGGGAACTTGCCGAGCACGAGGAACGCGGCGCGATACCAGCTCGCCGCGCTCCACGGCCCGCTGCGCAACGCGAGGCGCGCGGCCTGTAACGGGTAGAGAAGCAGCACCGCCGCGCCCCACGCCGGGGAGAACGCGGCCACCGCGGCGGCGAGCGCCGGCACCACCAGCGCCCAGAACCAGATGCTGCGCGATTCACGCACGCCTTGCCGCTCGGGCGGCCGGCCGTGCAGGTCCGCCGCTTCGGCGTAGGCGTAGCCGCCGCGCATCATGCGCGTCCACCACTGGCGGAAGCGGGTCATCGCGGCATCGTGCAGGGTCATTTCGGCGTCGAGGCGCCAGATGCGCCCGCCACGCGCGCGCAGGCGCACGCAGAGCTCGGGCTCCTCGCCCGCGATGAGATCGGCGCGGAATCCCCCGGCCGCGTCGAAGGCGTCGGCGCGCATCAGCGCGTCGCCGCCGCACGCCTTCGCCTCGCCCACCGGCGTGTCCCATTCCATGTCGCAGAGGAGGTTGTAAACCGATTGCTGCGGATGGCGCTCGCGCCGGCGGCCGCAGACGACGGCGACCCCGGGATGCGCATCCAGGAACGCGATGGCCTGCGTCAGCCAGCCTGCCGCGAGCGTGCAGTCGCCATCGAGGAACTGCACGTAGCGCAGTCCGGGCACCAGCGCGCGCAGGCGGCGGAAGCCTTCGTTGCGCGCCCGCCCGGCGGTGAACGGGACGTTCAGGTCGAGCTCGACGACGGCGAAGCCCATTCGCTCGACCATCGCCACCGAGCCGTCGGTCGATCCGGAGTCGACGTACACCACCTGGGCCGCGGCACCCGCGAGGGACTCGCAGCACCGGCGCAGGCGCTCGCCTTCGTTGCGGCCGATGACGACCACTCCGATGCCGCTCGGCAGATCGCGCTGCACTCCGCTCACATTCCCCCCGCTTTTCTTCGCGCCATTCTACCCAGCGCATCCCGCGCGGCCCGGCCGCATCGCGCGTGCGCCCTCCCGCCCGACACTTTTTGACAGGCGCGGCGCGCGGCGGGTCGCCGGGCCCGGACGGGCCTTCGTCTATACTCCCGCGCTGTGGAAACCGCCTCCCAACTTGCCAGCCGCCTGAGCGGCGCATCGCGCCGCAAGCTCTGGGACGTCTACAGCACCTTCGACTGGCCGCAGGCCCTCGAGGCCAGCCGGTGGTGCATGCCGCCGGAGCTGGTGTCGATCTACGGCACGCCCGCCTGGGACGCGCTCGACGAGGCGCAGCGCAAGCGCCTGAGCCTGTTCGAGATCGGCAACTTCTTCAGCCTGGTGCTGCAGGGCGAGCGCCCGCTCGTGCAGGGCCTGGTGCACCGGATGTACCTCAAGGGGAGCAGCCGCGAAGTCACCGAGTACCTGCACCACTTCGTCGACGAAGAGAACAAGCACATGGTGATGTTCGGCGAGTTCTGCAACCGCTACGTCGGCAAGGTGTACCCGGAGAAGAAGATCGCCCTCGCCCGCGAGTACAGCAAGGGCGAGGAAGAGGTCGCGTTCTACTGCAAGGTGATGGTGGTCGAGGAGCTCGGCGACTACTACAACGTCACGATCGAGCGCGACGAGCGCGTCGAGCCCTTCGTTCGGCTGCTGAACCGCGTGCACCACGTCGACGAGGCGCGCCACCTCGCCTTCGGGCGCGTCCACCTCGCCGAGCTGTTCGCGCAGCATTCGCCGCAATGGTCCCCCGAGGCGCTCGCCGGCTTCCGCACCTGGCTTGCGGACTACCTGCGCGCGTCCTGGGCCGATTACTACAACCCGACGATGTACCGCGACGCGGGCCTCGCCGACGCCTACGAGGTGCGCCAAGCGGCGCTCGCGCACCCCGCCTGCGCGGAGCACCGGGCGCGCGCGTCGGCCAAGCTGGTCAACTACTTCGTCAAGCACGGGCTTCTCGCCGAAGCGCCCCAGCTCTGATGGAAGCGCTCGCGACCCAGGAGCGCGAGGTCCGGGCGAAGCTGCGCGCCTGGATGGCGGGCCGCGCCAAGAAGGGCGTCGGCGCCGACTTCAACGACCAGACCCTGGTGCTCGAGATGGGCATCCTGTCGTCGCTCGACATCGTCGAGTTCGTCCTGTTCATCGAGAGCCTGCGCGGCGAAGAGCTCGATCCGGATCGCATCGAGGCAAGCGCCTTCGCGAGCGTCGACACGATCTACGCCGCCTTCTTCGCCGGCCGCTGAGCGCGCCGTGACG
>DASZQH010000216.1:0-7911 GCA_035549805.1 Burkholderiales bacterium | reverse complement strand
TGGCGGCCGTTCTTGATCGCGACGAACACCACGTCGCCGGCGAGCTCGGCCGGGATGTCGTGCGGGTAGGTGAGCGTGACGAACAGGCTCTCGCCGCGGTTGTCGACCTCGAAGAGGGGCACGCCGTCGGGCGCCTTGCGCGCCTTCAGGACCCGCTCCGTCTGCACCGCCTCGGCCGCGCTCGCGCAGACCACCAGGAAGTCGCGCGACATGCGCGGCTCGACGCGCTCGAAGGCGCAGCCGAGCTTGCGCAGGAACGCCGCGTGGTCGCGCAGGCGCCAGTAGAAGACCGGCGCCTCGACCGGATCCTGGTGCAGGCCCGTGGCCATCATGACGCGCAGCGCCGGGTCGAGGCGCAGCGCCTCGTCCACGATGCGGTCGTAGAGCCGGTAGATCTCTAGCACCGGGTCCATGCCGGCGGGCAGGTACCACGGCGGGTTGCGGAACGGGCCCGTGTACGCCGCCGAGTTGAAGAGGTAGTGATGCTGGATGTGGGCCGCGCCGTTCAGGAACAGGGTCGCGAAGTCGGGCCGCGTGCGCCGCCACAGGCGGAAGAAGCAGTCGGCGAGGAAGCGGTCGAGGAACACCGCGCGCGCCCAGTGGCGCTTGAGGCCGAGCGCCGCGAGGCGCGCGTACTGCGGCCAGTGCGCCGGCCGCGCGTAGGCCGCCAGGCCGCCGGCGAGCCGCACCGCGGAGCCGGCGCCGATATGGCCTTCGGCGTTGTCGCCGACCGCCTGGCAGATCGCGTCGTAGGCGGCGCGCATCAGCTTCGGCGCCGCGACGCCGGTCTTGGTCCATGGATCGGGCACGAAGAAGGCCGCGTCGGCGAGCCGGTTGCCGGCGTTCATCGGCGAGAACGCGCCGACCTTCAGCCCGCGCCTCGAGAGCTCCTCCCAGATCTGCGGCGCGTTCGCCTGCGCGCCGTCGCCGAGGCGAAAGACCTGGTGCTTCTCGTACGGCATGCCGGTGTGGACCGTGAACCACTGGATCCACGGCTCGATCAGCTCGTAGACCGACTCCGAGCGGGTGCGCGCGTAGCCGTGCGCATCGAGCAGGCGCGCGAACGCCGGCAGCTCGCCGCGCCGGGCGTAGTGCTCGACGAACTCGAAGTTGACCTCGTTCAGCTCGAGGAACAGCAGTCTCTTCACAGGCAAATTATGAATGAAATGAGATAATTGCGCCCATGCTGCTCGTCACGGGAGGCGCGGGCTTCATCGGCGCGAACTTCGTCCTGTCCACGCTCGCCGGGACGGGCGAGCGCATGGTGAACCTCGACAAGCTCACTTACGCCGGCAATCCGGAAAGCCTCGCGTCGCTGCGCGGGCGCGCCGAGCACGTCTTCGTGCAGGGCGACATCTGCGACCGCGCGCTGGTGCGCGGGCTGCTGCAGCAGCACCGGCCCCGCGCGATCGTCCACTTCGCCGCCGAGAGCCACGTCGACCGCTCGATCAGCGGCCCGGCGGAGTTCGTGCAGACCAACGTCGTCGGCACCTGGTCGCTGCTCGAGGAGGCGCGCGCCTACGCGGCGACCCAGCCGGGCTTCCGCTTCCTCCACGTCTCGACCGACGAGGTGTACGGCTCTCTCGGGCCCGACGATCCGGCGTTCACCGAGTCGACGCCGTTCGCGCCCAACAGCCCGTACGCCGCCTCCAAGGCGTCGGCGGACCACCTGGTGCGCGCGTATCACCACACCTACGGCCTCGCGACGCTGACCACCAACTGCTCGAACAACTACGGGCCGTTCCAGTTCCCGGAAAAGCTGATCCCGCTCATGATCCGCAACGCGCTCGAGGGCAAGCCGCTGCCGGTTTACGGCGACGGCAAGAACGTGCGCGACTGGCTGTACGTGCTCGACCACTGCGACGCGATCCGCCTCGTGCTCGAGAAAGGCCGGCCCGGCGAGACGTACAACGTAGGCGGGCGCGCGGAGATGGCGAACCTCGACCTCGTGCAGCTCCTCTGCCGCCTCCTCGACCGGCTCGCGCCGCGCAAGGCCGGCCGCTACGCCGACCTGATCGCTTTCGTGAAGGACCGGCCGGGGCACGACCGGCGCTACGCGATCGACGCGTCGAAGATCGAGCGCGAGCTCGGCTGGCGGCCGAGGGAAAGCTTCGAGACCGGCCTGGAGAAGACGGTGCGCTGGTACGTCGACAACCGCGCGTGGACCGACGGCGCCGCGCGCCGCGCCGCATGAAAGGCATCGTCCTCGCCGGCGGCTCGGGCACGCGGCTCTACCCCGTGACCCAGGCCGTCTCCAAGCAGCTCCTGCCGGTGTACGACAAGCCGATGGTGTACTACCCGCTCTCCACGCTGATGCTCGCGGGGATTCGGGACATCCTCCTCATCTCCACGCCGCAGGACACGCCGCGCTTCGAGGCGCTGCTCGGCGACGGGACGCGCTGGGGCCTGCGCATCTCGTACGCGGTGCAGCCGAAGCCCGAGGGCATCGCGCAGGCCTTCCTGGTCGGGCGCGAGTTCATCGGCAAGGAGCCGGTCGCGCTCGTCCTCGGCGACAACATCTTCCACGGCCACGATCTCAGCGAGCTCCTGCAGCGCGCGGCCACCCGGCGCTCCGGCGCGACGGTGTTCGCCTATCCCGTCAACGATCCGCAGCGCTATGGCGTGGTGGAGTTCGACGCGAAGGGCACCGCGGTGAGCATCGAGGAGAAGCCGAAGCAGCCGAAGTCCCGCTACGCCGTGACCGGCCTGTACTTCTACGACAACCGCGCGGTCGAGATCGCCGCGGCGCTCAAGCCCTCGGCGCGCGGCGAGCTCGAGATCACCGACCTCAACCGCGAGTACCTGCGCAAAGGCGAGCTCGAAGTGATCCCCATGGGCCGCGGCATGGCCTGGCTCGATACCGGGACGCACGAGGCGCTGCTCGAGGCGGCGCACTTCATCGAGACCATCGAGCGGCGCCAGGGCCTGAAGATCGCCTGCCCGGAGGAGATCGCGTTCCGCATGGGGTTCATCGACGCGGCGGCGCTGCGCCGGCTCGCCGAGCCGCTCGCCGGCAGCGGCTACGGTGGCTACCTGCTGCGCGTGCTCGAGGAGCGCCTCTTCTGATGAAGGTGGTGCGCACCGATATCCCCGACGTCATGCTCCTCGAGCCGAAGGTCTTCGAGGACCAGCGCGGATTGCTGTGGGAGAGCTACAACCGCCGCGCCTTCGCCGACGCCACGGGCGTCGACGTCGAGTTCGTGCAGGACAACCATTCGCGCTCGCGGCAGAACGTGCTGCGCGGCCTGCACTACCAGGTGGCGAGCCCGCAGGGCAAGCTCGTGCGCGTGCTGCGCGGCGAGATCTTCGACGTCGCGGTCGACCTGCGGAAGAGCTCGCCCACCTTCGGCCGCTGGGTCGGGTTCACGCTCTCCGACCGCGGCTCGGGCATGGCGTGGATCCCGCCGGGCTTCGCGCACGGCCTCTATGCCGTCACCGACGTCGACGTGATGTACAAGATGACCACGCTCTACTCGCCCGCGCACGAGCGCACGATCGTCTGGGACGACCCGGACATCGCGATCCGCTGGCCGACCCAGGCGCCGATCCTCTCGGACAAGGACAAGGCCGGGAAGCACCTGAAGGACGCCGAAGTCTTACCATGAAGGTGCTGGTGACCGGCGTCACCGGCCAGGTCGGCGCCGCGCTTCTCCCCCGCCTCGCAGGATTCGAAGTCGTCGCCGTAGAGCGCGCGCAGCTCGATCTCGCCGATCCGGATCTTCTGTCCGGGTTCATTCGAGACACCGGGCCCGACATCATCCTCAACGCCGCGGCGTATACGGCAGTCGACCGTGCGGAAAGCGAGCGCGCGCTCGCCATGAAGGTCAACGCGGACGCGCCCGCCGTCCTGGCAGAAGAGGCAAAGCGGAGCGGGTCGTTGCTCGTGCACTACTCGACCGACTACGTGTTCGACGGCGAGAAGGCCGCTCCGTACGTCGAAAATGATCCGACGAATCCGCTCAGCGTCTACGGCGCGACCAAGCTCGCGGGCGAGCAGGCGATTGTCGCCTCCGGTTGCCGCCATCTCATCCTGCGCACGAGCTGGGTCTACGCCGCGCGCGGCAGGAACTTCCTCCTCACTATCCTGCGCGCGGCGAAGGAGAGGCCGGAGCTGCGCGTGGTGAACGACCAGTTCGGCGCGCCGACCTCCGCCGATGCCATCGCCGACGGGACGCTGCGAATCCTGAAGGAAAAGGCGGAAGGCGTGTTTCACATGACCTGCGCCGGCCGCACGAGCTGGCATGGATTCGCCGAAGAGATCGTGCGCTGCGCTGGCCTTGCCGCAGCCGTCACCCCGATAACGACGGCGGAGTACCCCACGGCGGCCAGGCGGCCGCGCAATTCGGTGCTGGATAACGCGAAGCTCGCGAAGACGCTCGGCTGGTCGATGCCGGAATGGCGTGCCGAGGCGAGGCGGGTGCTCGCGCAGGCTACTGCGCGTTGAAGTACTTGCGGAGGATGCGTTCCAGGTAGGCGTCGCTGTAGTCGAGGCCGAGCTCGGGCGCGAGCCGCTCGACCTCGGGGCAGCGGACCTCGTAGCCGGCGCCCTTGTCGACAAGGTGGTAGCGGGCTTTTTTTCCGGTCATCGATTCCAGGGCGCGGACGAAGTCGAGGACGGCGAAGCGCCGCAGCGCGACGTTGATCGTCCGGCGCCAGTTCGCGCGGTCGGCGACAAGGCGCTCCGCGACGCGCACCACGTCGGCAACGTCGATGGGATAGCGCGTGGAGCGCGACCAGATGTCGAAGGGCTCGCCACGCACGATGTGCTCGTGCAGGTATTTCGCGAGCGTGTTGCCGCGGTGGCCGGGGCCGATCGCGAGCGGCAGGCGCAGCACCATCCACGGGCCGGGCGCGGCGGCGAGCAGGGCCTCCATCGCGAGCTTGTGCCGCACGTAGGGCGTGTCCCGCCGGTCGGGATCGTCGACGCTGCAGGTGCCGAAGTACAAGAGCAGCGCTTCGGGATGGGCCGCGCGCGTACGCGCGAGCAGCGCACGCTCGCGCGCGAAGGGCGCCTCGCGGGTTTCGGTCGAATCGGAGACCCCGGACGCGAAGACCAGCACGTCGCGCCGCGCGGCGAAGGACGCGAACGCCGCGGCCATCATGCCGTCGCCGACGACCATCTACGCCTCCGCCGGGATGGTGGTGCGCCTCGCGATGTTGCGCACGGTGCGCAGCACGTCGCGCCACCCGGCGGAAGGCGGCGCGGGCCGCACCGCGGCGCGAAGCGGGTCGGGCAGCGCGGCGAGCCGCGCCGCGCCGGCGGCGAGCTCGGCGGCGTAGGGCCCGTACAGGCCGTCCCGCACCGCGGGCGTGAGCCGCGCGCCGAACTGGAACAGCCCCGTCTCGTAGCGGTTGAACGGCAGGCGCTTCATCGCATGGAAATGGAAGAAGTACAGGGGCTCGCCGTCGATCCTCACGCGGCCGTCCGCGAGCGACACCTCGCGCTCGCTGATGCTCCACGGCCCGGCGTTCAGGCCGGGGTGCGGGACGGCGCGCGCGGACGGGAAGAGCGACGGCACGGCGTCGAGGTACTTCTGGTCGCCGAAGCGCGTCTCCTCCACCGTGATGCGGCACCACTCGAGGCAGCGCTCCCGCCACCAGGCGAGGAATTGCCGCCCTTCCGGGGTGCCGGCGGCGCTGACCCAGCCCGCGTTGTACCGGCCGTACTGGAGGAGATGCGCGTTCGCGGCGCTGAACCGGTGGGGCGAGAGCGCCACGGAGCTCGCCTCGTACTCGCGCTCGAGCGGCGCGGGGTCCGCGAAGCAGTACAGGTCGGAGTCGAGATACTCGACGCGCGGCGCGCCCGGATGCTGCGCGAGCGCGTGCGTCATCAGCACCGGCTTGCAGGTGAAGTAGAACTCGACCGGCGAGCGGTTCGCGCGCGCCGCGGCGAGCGCAGGGTCGGCCTTCTGCAGCTCGTCGAGCGTCACGAGCCCGGTATTCGGCAACGCCAGCGCCGACAGCGCTTCGCGCGTCACCTCGTCGAGGCACAGGATGTAGAGCCGGTACGCGCCGCCGTGGCGCTCGAGCGAGCGCTGCAGCGCGAGGCCGCGGGTCAGGTAGTTCCGGTCGAAGAGGGTGCAGTAAAGACGCATCGGGCGAGGCCTACGCCTTGATGGCGATGCGGCCGCTGTAGTCGACGCGGTTCAGCAGGAGATTGATCCGATGCGTCGCGAGGTACTCGTCCACGGCCCGGCGGCAGCCTGCCCAATGGCCGTAGTCGTCGATGATGAGCACGCCGCCGGGGCTCAGGCGGGGGAAGAGATGCTCGAGCTCGTGGCGGGTCGACTCGTACCAGTCGGTGTCGAGGCGAAGGAGCGCGATCTGCGCGGGCGCCTCGCCCGGCAGCGTCTCCTCGACCTTGCCCTTGACGAGGTGGATCCGCTCGCGCGGATAGCCGGTCGCGGCCATCACGCCGCCGACGTCCTCCTCGGTCGCATAGCACCACACCGATTGCGGATCGCTCTTCGACTGGGCCTGGAGCAGCGCGCTCGCCGCCGTGCCCTCGAGATCCACGTCCTGCGCCGTCGGGGCGGTCATGCCCTCGAAGGTGTCGAAAAGGTACAGCTCGCGCGCCGTGTCGCCCGCCGCGATGAGCGTCAGCGCCGTCGCCATCATGCTGCCGCCGCGCCAGACGCCGCATTCCACGATCGCGCCCGGGATCTGCGCCGCCGCCACATGGCGCGTCGCCTTGACCAGCGCGTGGATGCGCTCCGGCGAGGTCATGGTGTACGGGCGCACGCGCTCGATCACGGCACGGTCCTCGGCGACGTCCGCGGGAAGCGCCGGAGGCCAGCGGACGATGTCGATGCCCATGCGATGGAGGACGCGGCGCGTCGCCTGGACGAGCTTATTGGCCATGAAGGATCCTTCGGAGCAGCCCGCGGGCACGGCGCGCCGCGGAACGGAGGAGGCTGGGGTTGGCGAACATGGTTCCCTGCGTCAGGGCGTCGGCACGCCCGTCGCGGATGACGAAGGGCGGATGGCGCAGCGGGAACGGCAGCTCCTGGAGCGACAGCGCGGCGTGCGGGTCGTCGGTCGCCCGGTTGTGCGTGCCCTCGGCGCCGAACCCGATGTTGGACACCAGGTTGACGTTCGGCAGCACGGTGAGGCCGCTGTTCCTGAATGCCGCGAACATCCAGCGGTAGCCCCACGAGGTGTTCCGCTCCCCGTGCGTCTGGTCGAAGATGCGCGTCCAGTACGTCACCGCGTCGCGGTCGCCGAGCACGTCCATCAGCCAGTCGCCGTCGCGCAGCTCGGGCCAGGCGGACATGGCATGGTCGTACAGCCGCCAGGCGCGGCGCCAGCTCGCCCAGCCCCAGATGTGCGTGTACCGCGAGAAGTAGTAGCTGTAGGGCGTGCGCGGGGGGCCTTTCTGGAAGTTGTCGCCCGAGATCATCATCACGCGCTCGTCGTCGCGATAGCGCTCGAGCAGCTCCGCGGCGAAGTGGAAGAAGGACGGGTGCGCGACGCAATCGTCCTCCATCACGATGCCTTCCTCGACCTGCTCGAAGAACCAGGAGATCGCCTGGCTCACGGCGAGCTTGCAGCCGAGGTTCTGCTCGCGGAACAGGGTGTGCACCGCGCAGCCGTCCAGGGTCTGCGCGAGTTCCTGCACGGCCTGCACCGCCTCGTGCTCTCCTGCCTTCCCGGCGCGCGCGCCGTCCACGGCGAAATAGACCGCTGCCGGCCGGGCGGCCTGCACCGCCGCGAGCGCGCGGCGCGTGAGGTCGGGGCGGTTGAAGGCGAGGATCAGGACGGGCGGGCAGCGCGCGGGCATGTCAGGCCTTGATCGCGTCGGCGATGATGGACGTGTAGCGCAGCGCGCCGTCCTGGTTGCGCGGGTCGAAGCGGCGCGAGCGGCGAATCATGCCGGATTCGGGATTCCAGTCTTCGGCGTGGAAGGTCCCG
>DASZQH010000215.1:0-23952 GCA_035549805.1 Burkholderiales bacterium | reverse complement strand
CCACCACGGCGCCCGTCGCGAGCGGAACGCTCCCGTGCCGCCGCCCGTCGGAGGGACGGCGGACCTCGAGCATCGACTCGCCTTCGTCGCGCAGCCGGCCGGCGATGAGGTGGCCTGCCGGGACCGCGACCTCTCCGGGCTCGAACAAGTTCATTGCATGCTCTCCTTTACATGAAGACGCCGGGCAGCCAGGTGGCGAGCGGCGCATGGAAGATGACGAGGCCCAGGACGGCCAGGACGATCAGCGTGAACGGCAGGGCGGCAAGGTAGATCTGGCGCATCTCGATGCCCGGCGGCGCCACCCCCTTCATGACGAAGAGGAGCAGGCCGAACGGCGGCGTGAGCAGCCCGACCTGCATCGCGATGAGGAACACCACGCCGAGGTGGATCAGGTCGATCTGCAGCGCCGCCGCGAGCGGCATGAAGAACGGCAGCGTGAGCAGCATCATGCTCGCCTGGTCCACGAAGCAGCCGAGCACCAGCAGCACCGCCGCCATGAAGAGGAGCGCGCCGAGCGGCGTGAGCTCGGCGCCCATCAGGCGCTGCAGCGCGCCGTCGGTCGCCCCCGAGAACGCGAGGATCTGCGAGAACGTGAGCGAGGCCGCGATGATGAAGAGGATCATCGTCGTCACCTTGGCGACCTCGCGCAGGCTCTCGAGCAGCAGCCGCCAGCGCAGCACGCCGAAGAAGCCGGCGATGACGAGCGTCATGGCGACGCCGAGCGCCGCCGAATCGGTCGGCGACGCGATGCCGGTGAAGATGCCGCCCACCACCACGGCGAAGATGGCCAGCAGCGGGACCACGTGCTGCACGACCGGCAGCCAGCGCTCCCGGCGCGTGAGCGCCTTCGGCGCATCCTGGGGCGCGAGCGCGGGGTTCCATGCGCAGCGCGCCACGATGTACGCGATGAACAGCGCCGCCATGACGAGGCCCGGAACGATGCCCGCCACGAGCAGCTCCGCCACCGGGATCCTCGCCAGGCTGCCGAGCAGCACGGTCAGCGCCGAGGGCGGGATGAGCATGTCGACGCCGCCGATCGCCATGATCGGGCCCATCGCCATCGTCGGGTGATAGCGCCGCGCGAGCATCTGCGGCAGCAGCGCGTTGCCGAGCATCGCCGTGGTCGCGATCGTCGAGCCCGACAGCGCGGAGAACACCGTGCCGCCCGTCACCGCGACCACCGCGATGCGCCCGGGAACGCCGCGGATCAGCCCGTCGATCGCCGCGACCGCCTTGAACGCGAGCCCGGTCCGCAGGAGGATCTCGCCGATCAGCAGGAAGAGGGGGATCGGGGCGAGCGTGAAGCTCGCGATCGACTGCATGGCGCCGCGCACCACCGCCGTGACCCCGTGCGGGAAGCCGAGGAAGATCGCCGCGCCCGCGATGTTCGCGAAGAAGAACGCGAAGGCGACCGGCAGGCCGCACGCCATGAGCCCGCACACCATGGCGAGCAGCAGCAGGAGCGCGAGCCACCAGTCCATGGGCTAGAGGGAGGCGCGCTTCGCCGGGTCGACGTCCTGCACCGCTTCGGGCGCGCGGCGCAGGCGCAGCACGAACTCGACGCCGAGCATCAGGCCGGCGATCGGCAGCGGCAGGAGGAGGAGCCACTCCGGCGCGGCCCAGGTCTTGTACTGCGTCGCCCCCGAGCGCCACGCCTCGAGCACCGCGGCTGCTCCGAAGCCGAGAAAGACCACGGAGATCGCCAGGCCGACGGCGTCCGTCGCGCCTTCCAGCGCGCGCGCCCGGCGCGGCCCGAGCTTGACCAGGAGGATGTCGACGCGCACGTGGGCCGCATGCCGCAGCGCCCACGCCGCGGCGAGGAACGTCGCCGCGTACAGGAGGTACTCCGTGAGCTCCGTCAGCCAGGCGAGCGTGCCCACGCCGAGGCTGCGCACCGCGATGTCGACGCACATGAGCGCGGCGATCGCGCCGTACGCGAGGCCGGCCAGGGTCCCCGACAGCTCGAGGACCCGGGCGTGCAGCGACCGCAGCGGCGTCACTTCGAGAGCAGCTGCCGCAGCTTCGGGCCCGTCTCGGGGCTGTTCTTCAGCACCACGGCCCAGCCCTGCTCGCGCGCCACCTGCGTGACGCGGCGCGCCTCCGCCTCCGGAAGCTCGATCGCCTTCATGCCGGCGCCCGACTGCTTCTTCTTCTCCTCGGCGAGCGAGGCGCCGTAGAAGGCGCGGTTCTCGCCTTCGATCTGCAGCGCGGCGTCCTGGAGGATCCGGCGCTGCGCCGCCGTGAGCGACTTCCAGCGCGTGGCGTTGGCGAGGATGACGAGGTCCCCGTTGTAGACGCCCGGCTCGAGCCGGTACTTCGTGACGCGCTGCCACGAGAAGTCGAAGATGCCCTGCGCCGGCCAGGTGAACCCGTCGACCGTGTTGCGCTCGAGCATGGTGTAGACCTCCGAAGGCGGCGACGTGATCGCGGTGGCGCCGAGCGCCTCCACCACCGGCCGCGTGATCGGCGATGCGCGCACCTTGAGCCCTTTCAGGTCGGCCTTGTCCACCGGCCGGTTGAGGTAGATGAAGTGGTTGATGCCCTCGGCCGGCAGCGCGAGGAAGTAGGCGTTGCCCTTGCGCTCGTGCAGCTCGTTCAGGTATGCCCAGGCGCCGTTCGCACGCATCTCCTGGATGGTGTACTCGGACAGCTTGAGCGCATCCGCCTCCGGCACCAGGCTGACGTAGTTGGACGAGGTGTTGTTCGCGAGATCGATGACGCCGTTCTTCAGGTTGTTGCCGACCTCGAACGCCGGCATGACCTTGGGCGCCCCGCCCAGGTACTGGATGCGCACCGTGCCCTTGCCCTTCTCGTTCACCACCTTCACGAAGCGCTCGAACTGCGAGCTCCAGAAGCTGCCTTCGGGGAAGGCGCTGGCCGCGCGCAGGGTCGTTTCCTGCGCGAGGGCCGGGCCCGGCTGAAGGACCAGTGCTGCAAGAAGCATGGCGAGCTTGCGTTTCACTATTCACCCCTTTCGGAAAGTTCGACAAGTGCATCCGCGACGAGCGTGTCCTCGGGCCGAGGCCCGACGAACACCGGATTCAGGTCCACGGCGGCGATGCGTCCGCGCGCGCGCGCCACGAGCTGCCCGAGCGCGACCGCGATGCGGCACAGCGGCTCGAGCTCGAGCGCGGGCTCCCCCCGCACGCCCTTGAAGAGCGGCGCGGCGTGGAGGCGGTGGAGCTTGTCGCGGACCTGCGCCTGCGCGAACGGGTGGACGAGGAACTGCACGTCGCCCAGCGCCTCGACGTTGCGTCCCCCGGCGCCGACCATCACGACCGCGCCGTAGCCGGCCATCCAGCGCGCGCCGACGACCAGCTCGCACTGCGCGCGGACCATCTTCGCGACGATGACCGACGGGGCCTCGGCGTTCATCCGCTGCAGCGTGCCGAAGCAGGCCGCAGCGGCACGGGCGATCTCCTGCTCTTCTCTGAGGTGGAGGTGCACGAGCCCGTGCTCGGTCTTGTGCGGCACGGAGGCCGAGCAGCCCTTGACCGCGACCGGCGCGCCGAGCGCGAGAAACGCGGTCACCGCGTGCGTGGGTTGCCGGCAGACCACGAACGGGACCACCGGGATGCCATGCGCCTCGACGACGCGCAGGCTCTCGGCCTCGGAAAGGAAGCCCGTCGCCTCGGGGAGCGCCGGCGGCTCCCCGGCAGCGGCGGGCGGCAGCTCCGCCGGCGCATGGCGCAGGACCTGCGCGAGCGCCTCCATCGCGTCGACCTCGTGCTCGAAAGCCGGCACGCCGGCAGCTTCGAACGCCTGCCGGGTCCTGGCGAGCGGGCTGGCGAGGACCAGCGGCTTGCGCGAACTCGCCATGAAGTGCGCCGCGTCGCGCGCGAAGCGCGGCACGTCGTAGCCCTGGCCGGACATCGGCAGGCTGACGAAGAAGCCGTCGCCCGCGTCGCCGACCAGGGGCAGCACGGCACCGAACAGGCTGCTGTTCGTGAGCAGCGCCGCCGTGAGGTCGACCGGGTTGGCCGCGGCGGCGAACGCGGGCAGAGCCGCCTGCACGCGCGCCTGCGTGGCGTCGTCGAACGGCTCGAGGGCGACGCCGAAGCGCTCAGCGGCGTCGGCCGCCATCACGCACGAAGCGCCGGAATTGGAGATCGCGACCACGCGGCGTTCGGCGGACGGGCGCGCCGCCTGCACGCCGCGAGCGAGATAGAGCGGCGCGGCGTTGACCAGGCTGCGCATGTCGCGCGCGCGCCAGATGCCGAGCTTCTCGAAGAACGCCTCGACGACCCGGTCCTCGGTGGCGAGGGCGCCCGTGTGCGAGCTCGCGGCGGCCTGCCCGCGCGCCGACACGCCGGCCTTGAGGGCGACGACGGGGATGCCCCGCTCGCGCGCGACCCGCGCGGCGGCCTCGAGCGCCTGCGGCTGCGCAATGGACTCGAGGTAGAGCAGGATGAGGCGGATGTCCGGATCGAGCGCGACCGCGCGCACGAAGTCGGCGGTCGTCAGGTCCGCCTCGTTCCCGGTCGCGTGCGAGTAGCGCACGCCGATGCCGCGCTCGCGCAGCGCGGCGTACGGCACCATGCTCATCGCGCCGGACTGCGACACTACCGCCACCGGCCCGTCCTGCGGCGGGATCTCGCTGATCAGCGTGGCGAAGCTCGCGATCGCGCCGTTGGCGAAGTTCGCGATGCCCTGCGTATTCGGCCCGACCAGGCGCATGCCCGCGGCACGCGCGGCGCGCACCATCTCGTCCTGGGCCCGGCGCCCCGCCTCGCCGGTCTCGCCGAAGCCCGAGGTCATGACCACCGCGAGCCGCGCGCCGCGCGCGGCGCACTGCGCCACCGCTTCGACGGCCGCGCGGCCCGGCACGGCGACGATGGCGAGGTCCGGCGCCTCGGGAAGCGCGGCCACGTCGGGGTACGCGCGCAGCCCCTGCACCTCCGCGCGCTGCGGGTTCACCGGCAGCACCTTGCCGCGGAAGCCGTGGCGCAGCATGTACTTGATCGGCCGGCCGCCGATCTTCTCCGGCTCGGCCGAGGCGCCGACGACGGCGATCGAGCGCGGCGCGAGCGCCGCCCCGATCCACGCCTCAGTCGAGCTTGACGCCGGCACGCTGCACGACTTCACGCCACTTCCCGGACTCGGCGGCCATGTATGCGGCGAAGTGCTCGGGCGTATCGGCGATGATCGTCACGCCCAGCTTCGTGAGGCTCTCCGCCACCGCCGGATCGCGCAGCGCCTTCACCATCTCCGCGTTCAGGCGGTCGATCACCGGCTTCGGCGTGCCGGCGGGCGCGACGAAGCCGAACCACGCGGTGACGTCGAACCCCTTCAGCCCCGCGGCATCGAGGGTCGGGATGCCGGGCGCGAGCGGATGCGGCTGCAGGCTGGTGAGCGCGAGCCCCTTCACCTTGCCGCTCTGCGCGAGCTTGATCGCGGTGGGCATGTTGTCGAACATGAGCTGCACCTGCCCGCCGAGCAGGTCCTGCAGCGCCGGCGCCGAGCCCTTGTAGGGCACGTGCAGGAGGTCGGCGCCCGCCATCTGCTTGAACAGCTCGCCCGAGAGATGCCCGGTCGTCCCGCTTCCCATGGAGGCGAAGGCGACCTTGCCGGGGTTCGCCCGCGCGAACGCGATCAGCTCGCGCACGTCCTGCACCGGCACGGACGGGTGCACGATCAGCATGTTCGGGACGCTGCCGCCGTTCGTGATCGGCGCGAAGTCCTTCTCCGGGTCGTAGGGAAGCTTCTGCATCCACTTGTTGATCGCATACACGCCGACCGAAGCGGTGAGGATGGTGTGGCCGTCCGGCGCGCTCTTCGCGACGTGCGCGGCGCCGATGTTTCCCCCTGCGCCGGGCTTGTTCTCGACCACCACCGACTGCCCGATGGATTCCTGCATGCGGCCGGCGACCGCGCGCGCCATGATGTCGTTCGTGCCGCCGGGCGCGTACGGCACGACGATCGTGATCGGCTTCGACTGGAGCTGCGCCTGCGCCCCGGTGGCCAGAAGCAATCCCGTCAACCACCCAACAAAGCTAGCTCGTACGCGCATAGTCGATCTCCGTGATGATGTTTAGGACAGCCTGCCGCTTGTCTTCCCGCACCGCCTTCAGCGCCCGGGAGAGCGCCCCCGGCAGCGCCGCCGGATCCTCGACCCGCTCGCCGTAGCCGCCGCTCGCCTCGACGATCTTTTCGTAGTCCGGGGCGGGCTCCAGGGTCGAGAACGGCGGCTCGTGCTCCTGCGACGCGTGGCCCTCCGGATAGAGCGAGAGCGTCGAGCGGTGCACGGCGCCCCAGCGGCGGTTGTTGAACACCACCGTGAGCACCGGCAGCCCCTGCGCGCGCGAGACGAAATGGAACGGCGTCGGGTTGCCGAACATGTACGTGCCGTCGCCGACGCAGGCGATGACCGTGGCCTCGCGCCGCGCCAGCTTGACGCCGAGCGCGGCGCCCATCGCCCAGCCGAGCCCGCCGGCCGGGCTGTGCGAGAAGTAGGTGCCGGGCTTGCGGATCGACAGCGCTTCCAGGGCAAGCGGGTACTCGTTGATGACGACGGTGTCGTCGTCCTTCGCGCGGTCGATGCAGTGCGACACCCAGAGGTTCGTCATCCGCCCGGACGCCGGAGCGGGCCGCTTCTTCTCCAGGCCGGGCGACCTTTCCGAAGGCGCGCACAGGCCTTCCAGAATCGCCGCCGCATCCCCGGCGATCGTGAGGTCGCTGCGGAAGCCGCGCAACGGGTAGCGCGCATAGAGCGGATCGGCGCCCAGGTGCACGACCTTCGCCTGCGCCGGCGGCTGGAAGTGCTCGGGGATCCACGGCACGTCGCACTCGAGGACCAGCACCAAGTCCGCGTCGCGCAGGTACGGCGCCGGGTCGTACCCGGCATGCATCGGATGCTCGGTCGGCAGGCTCGCGTAGCGCGGGCGGTACTGGACCACGGGAACGCGCTGCGCGGACGCGAAGCGCTCCATGGCGCGCCATCCGGCATCGGTGCGCCCGGCGTCCGCGGTGATGAGCACCGGGCGCCGTGCCCGCGCCAGCAGGTCGCGCACCTCCGCGAGCCGCGCCGGGTCGGGGTGCGCGGGCGAAGCGGGCGCGAGCGTGGTCCGCGCCGAGCGCTGCGCGCTGTGCTCGGCGGCGAGCACTTCGCGCGGCAGGACCAGGTAGACCGGTCCGGCGGGGGCGGCCTGCGCCATCGCCAGCGCACGATCCACGACGCCCTCCAGGTGGGCGGGGTGGCGCAGCTCGAAGTCCCACTTCATGAGCTCGCGTACCATGGCACCCTGGTCGAACATCTCCTGCGCCCAGTTGATGTAGTTGTTGCGCGCCCCCGGGGCGCCCGACTCGGTCCACGGCGTGCGGCCGGCGGTGAAGAGCATCGGGATGTTCTGGCGCGCGGCGTTGAAGAGCCCGCACAGCGCGTTCGCGGTGCCCAGGCCGACGTGCACCATGACCGCCTGCATCCTCCCGGTCGCCATCGTGTAGCCGTACGCCATCGCCACCGCGACGTTCTC
This sequence comes from Burkholderiales bacterium, assembly GCA_035549805.1. Lineage (GTDB taxonomy): Bacteria > Pseudomonadota > Gammaproteobacteria > Burkholderiales > SG8-39 > SCGC-AG-212-J23. The sequence goes on along the minus strand of DASZQH010000215.1, from coordinate 16,480 downwards.
GTGCGGCACCAGCACGGGCGTCGGGACCCGCGCGCCGGTCTTCTTCGCCCGCGCGTAGGCCTCGATGATCGGCGGGAAGTCGGTGCCGGCATTGCCGAAGAGGAACTCGATGCCGCGCGAGGCGAGCAGCTCGAGGTACGCCTCGGCGACGCTCTGCGTGGCGAGGTCGCGCTTCATGCGCCGTCCTTCAGGAGCGCCACGGCGCGGATCTCGATCAGCGCCCCGCGGCGGATGAGCCCGGCGACCTGCACGCCGGTCGCGGCGGGAAAGGGCGCACCGCCGAAGATCTCGCGGCGCACCTGCGCCGTGCGCTCGTAGCCCTCGAACGTGGTGACGTAGTCCACCGTCTCCACCACGTCGCCGAAGTCCAGGCCGGCGGCGCGCAGGACCGGCAGCATCTTCTCCAGGTAGATGTAGCGCGCCTGCCCCGCGAGGTCGCCGTCGCAGGCCACGCGCCCGTCCGGGCCGCTCGCCGTCATGCCCGAGAGGATGAGCAGGCGCCCGGCGCGCACCGCCGCCGAGTAGGTCAGCTTGTCGGTCCAGCCGGAGGCCGGGCTAACCGCGGTTCTTGAGGACGTATTCATGGAATCCTTCGGCTACGGTCTCGTTGCTCGCCGTGTTGAGGAGCTCGACCCGGAAGCGCACCCGGCCGCGCGCCCGCTCCGTGGCTTCGACCGTGAAGACGGGACGCACCCCCTCCCCCACGAGCACCGCCTTGCGGAAGCGAAAGCCCTGCTCGACGAGCGCGACCATCGAATCGCGCAGGCGGGCGGAGAGCGCGGTGGCGCCGAGCGCGGTCATCGCGACGAGGAGCAGCCCGTGCGCGACGCGCTCGCCGAAGCGGGTCGCGCGTGCGTACTCGCGGTCGTAATGGATCGGATGGGCATCGCCCGTGAGCCTTGCGAAGGCCTCGAAGGCCGCCTCGTCGAGCACGTGGGTCTCGCCCTCGAAGCGGTCGCCGGGGTTGAGGTCGTCGAGGTAGAGCTGGCTCAACTGCTCTTTCTGAGCGTCGCGGCGCCGGTCATCGCGCGCTGCGTGCCGACGCGCGCCTCGACGGTGCCGTCCTCCGCGAGCTCGACCTCGAACGTGTCGCCCGGGCACACCGGCCCGACCCAGCGCGTGTACAGCCTGCCGTGGTAGTGCCAGTCCTTGCCGAAGCGCTTCGCGCCCAGCTCGGCGGCGAACGCGCTCATGTGCGGCCCGTGCAGCAGCGTGCCGCGGAAGCCGCGCCGCACCGCGTAGGCGTGGTCGTAGTGGATGATGTCGTTGTCGCCGTTGATGCGGCCGTAGCGGTCGATCATCTCCTGGGTGATCTCGAGCGTGCTCTTCATGCGCTACTCCGGGACGTGGAAGGTGTTGGCGAGCTTCGCCAGGAGCTGGCCGTCGGCGCGGCGGAACTCTTCCTGCCAGCGCACGTAGCGCCGGCCTTTCTTCTCGAACTTGTCGAGCACCTGCCCGGTGGCGACGACTTCGGTGTCCTCGTCCGCCCAGATCGGGTGGTGGAACTCGATCTCCACTTCTCCCATCACGATGCCCTGGATCGGCGGATACGTGCGGTACAGCGCGCAGGTCATGTACGGGAAGAGCACGTTCGGCGCCGCGGCCTGGCGGCCGTCGATCGCGTAGAGGGATTTGTCGGCGTCGACGGCGCGGAAGTACTCCTCGACGAGCGCCGGAGTGATGGTGAAGCGCGTCTCGCCCAGGTCGCGCCCGATCGCGAACTGCGCGTACGGCGTGCCCGGGGTGCTGTCCTCGCGCGGCTTGATCTCGCTCGGTCGTGTCATGGCTGGCGGTGTGCGCATTGCGCACATGAATTAATGAATGCGCACATCGTCGCCCTTCCCTCTCGCGCCGGCAATGCAGCGGCGCGAAACCTTTGGGCGCATCGCGCACAGCGCGGTAGCATCCCGCCATGACCCGCGACAGCGTCGATTCGGTCTACCGGACGGAGTCGCGACGCGTGCTGGCGACGCTGATCCGCCTGCTCGGCGACTTCGATCTCGCCGAGGAGGCGATGGCCGAGGCGTTCCGCGCGGCGCTCGAGCAATGGCCGCGCGACGGCCTGCCGGACAACCCGCGCGCCTGGCTCGTGTCCGCGGGCCGCTTCAAGGCCATCGACCGGATCCGGCGGGAGCGCAGGTTCGTTTCAGCCGACGAAGAGTTCCTCGAGTCGGTGCCGGCCGAAGAATCCCCGGACAAGGAGCCGATCGAGGACGACCGCCTGCGCCTCGTCTTCACCTGCTGCCACCCCGCGCTCTCGCCCGACGCCCAGGTCGCCCTCACGCTGCGCGAAGTGTGCGGGCTGAAGACCGAGGAGATCGCGGCGGCCTTCCTCACCCCGGCGCCGACGCTCGCGCAGCGCATCGTGCGCGCGAAGACGAAGATCCGCGATGCGCGCATCCCCTACGAGGTGCCCGGGCCGCAGCAGCTCGGCGAGCGGCTCGACGCGGTGCTGCGCGTCGTCTACCTCGTCTTCAACGAAGGCTATTCCGCGTCCTCCGGCGACTCGGTGACGCGCACGGACCTGTCGGGCGAGGCGATGCGCCTCGCCCGCCTGCTCGTCGAGCTGCTGCCGGAGCCCGAGGCGCAGGGCCTGCTCGCTCTCATGCTGCTGCACGAGTCGCGCCGCGCCGCGCGCACCACGCCCGCGGGCGACGTCGTGGTGCTCGAGGAGCAGGACCGCAGCCTGTGGGACGCGGCGCTCATCGCCGAAGGCACGGCGCTCGTCGAGCGCGCGCTCGCCTCGCGCCGCTTCGGCCCCTACTGCCTGCAGGCCGCGATCTCCGCCGTGCACGCCGAGGCGAAAAGCGCCGCCGCGACCGACTGGGCGCAGATCGTCGGCCTCTACGACGTGCTGATGGAGATGGATCCCTCGCCGGTCGTCGCCCTCAACCGCGCCGTCGCCGTCGCGATGCGCGACGGCCCGGTCGCCGGCCTTGCGCTCGTCGATGCCCTGATGAAGAAGGGCGAGCTCGAGCACTACCACCTCGCGCATGCCGCGAAGGCCGACCTGTGCCGGCGCGCGGGAAGGGCGGAGCAGGCCATCGCCTCCTACGAGCGCGCCCTCCTCCTCGCGCGCCAGGAGCCCGAGCGCCGTTTCCTCCGCCAGCGCCTCACCGCCCTGAAGGGAAAGCCATGAAATTCCGATGTCGAATCGGCGCCCGGCCGTTCGACCATAGGGTGAGAGAACGACTCACCCTCAACCATTCAAGGAGTTAGCGATGAAGTTCCTGATTATCGTGAAGGCGACGAAGGACTCGGAGGCGGGCGTGATGCCCTCCGAGAAGCTGATGGCCGAGATGATCGGCTTCCACGAGGAGATGGCGAAGGCCGGCATCCTGGTCGACGGCGCCGGCCTGCGCCCGAGCCGGGACGCGTGGCGGATCAGGTACGCGAAGAACGGCCAGCGCAGCATGGTCGACGGCCCGTTCGCCGAGACGAAGGAGCTCGTCGCCGGCTACACGATCATCGACGTGAAGAGCCGCGAGGAGGCGATCCGCTGGACCAAGCGCTATCCGAACCCGTCGATCGACGGCGGCGAAGCCGAGATCGAGGTGCGCCCGTTCTTCGAGCTCGAGGACTTCGGCGACAGCCCGGCCGCGAAGCGCGGCGCCGAAATCGGCCTGCAGAAATAGGAGACGCCATGCCCCGACAGATCTTCGTCAACTTCGCGGTCAAGGACCTCGAGCGCAGCAAGACGTTCTTCGCCGGCCTGGGCTTCTCGTTCAACCCGCGGTTCACCAACGACGACGCGGCCTGCATGGTGATCGAGGAGAACAGCATCTACGCGATGCTCCACACGGAGAAGTTCTTCCAGACGTTCCTCGACGGCAAGGCCATCGCCGATCCGCGCCGGAGCACCGAGGTAATGACCTGCCTCTCCTGCGCCAGCAAGGACGAGGTGGACCGGATGGTCGCCCGGGCAAGCGCGAGCGGCGGCAAGGCGTACCGCCAGGCGACGGACCACGGGTTCATGTACCACCACGCCTTCGAGGACCCGGACGGCCACATCTGGGAAGTGGCGTACCTCAAAGGAGAATAGCCATGGCGGCCAAGGCGAAGAAGCTCACCACGTTCCTCTGGTTCGACGGGCAGGCCGAGGAAGCGGCGAAGTTCTACTGCTCGGTCTTCAAGGGCGCGAAGCTCGGCGACACGATGCGCTGGCCGCAGGGCATGGAGAAGGCCGGCCAGGTGCTCACGGTCGAGTTCCGGGCATTCGGGCAGGACTTCTGCTGCCTGAACGGCGGGCCGGAGTTCAAGTTCAACGAATCGGTGTCGTTCTCCATTCCCTGCGAGACGCAGAAGGAGATCGACTACTACTGGGAGCGCCTGCTCGCCGGCGGCGGCAGGGAATCGGCGTGCGGCTGGCTGAAGGACAAGTACGGCGTCTCCTGGCAGATCGACCCGCCGATCCTCCTGAAGCTGATCAAGAGCAAGGACCAGGCGAAGGCGAAGCGGGTGATGGAGGCGATGATGAAGATGGTGAAGATCGACGTCGCGGCGATCCAGGCGGCGGCGAAGGGAGGCCGGCGATGAAGTACCTCTGCCTCGTCTACGGCGAAGAGAACGCGATGTACTCGTTCGACGACCACAAGTGCAAGCAGTTCAGCGACGGCGTGCACGCGAGCGGCCAGTGCCTCGCCGCCGAGGCGCTGCAGCCGGTGGCCACCGCTACCACGGTGCGCGTGCGCAACGGCAAGGTCTCCGTCACCGACGGGCCGTTCGCCGAGACCAAGGAATGCCTCGCCGGCTTCTACCTCATCGAGGCGCGCGACCTGAACGAGGCGATCCAGGTCGCGTCCCGGATCCCTCCCGCCTCTGTCGGCAGCGTCGAGGTCCGACCCGTCCGGCAACTGAAGGCTTGACCATGCTCCAGAGCTTCCCGATGTATTCGTATATCCCGGCCAGGGATGTCGCGCGGGCGCGCAAGTTCTACGAGGAAAAGCTCGGGCTGCGACCCGCGCAGGAAGTGGCCGGTGGCGTCGCTTACGAGTTCGCCGGCGGAACGGCGTGCTTCCTCTATCCGACGCCCAACGCCGGCACGTCGAAGGCGAGCCAGGCGTTCTGGCAGGTGGAGGACATCGATCGCGAGGTCGGCGAGCTCGAGAAGCGCGGCGTCTCGTTCGAGCACTACGACGACGTCCCGGGACTCACGCGCAAAGGCCACGTCCACACCGGCGGCGGCGCCAGGGCGGCGTGGTTCAAGGACAGCGAAGGCAACATCATGGCCCTCATCCAGGACGATCACGATTAGAGCTACAAGCGAATCGCCGGGCGGCGACTGACGCGCCGCAGGGCGCCTGACACGATGCGGGGTTCCCCAAGGAGCCCCGATGGCAAAAAGAAAACCGCCCCGCACCTCGTCGCCCGCGCAGTCGAGCGCCCGATCCACCGTCGCCGGCCCGGCTCGCAAGGGCGGACGCGGCGCCGACGCCCTCGCCGCCAAGATGGACGCGGCCGAGGCGCTCGCCGCGGCGATGCCGCACAACGAGAACAAGAAGAACGAGCACGGCGAGCGCGCGTTCGAGCCGCAGCCCGGCAGGACGGTCGCGCCGAAGGATCCGTCGGCGACCGGGAGCACCCTGAGCGAAGGCAACGCCACGGCGAAGAGCCGCAAGCTCGACCGGATGCGCGCCGCGGGCGACGGGCAGATCCTGTCGACCAACCAGGGCGTGGCGCTCGCGGAAAACCAGAGCTCGCTCAAGGCGGGCCTGCGCGGCCCGGCGCTGCTCGAGGACTTCATCCTGCGCGAGAAGATCACCCACTTCGACCACGAGCGCATCCCCGAGCGCATCGTGCATGCGCGCGGCTCCGGCGCGCACGGCTATTTCGAGGCCTACCGCTCGCTGAAGCGGTTCACGCGCGCATCGCTCTTCGCCGATGAAGGCAAGCGCACCCCGGTGTTCGTCCGCTTCTCCACCGTGGCCGGCGAGCGCGGCTCGACCGACACGGCGCGCGACGTGCGCGGCTTCGCGGTGAAGTTCTACACCGACGAAGGCAACTGGGACCTCGTCGGCAACAACATCCCGGTGTTCTTCATCCAGGACGCGATGAAGTTTCCCGACCTGGTGCACGCGGTGAAGCCCGAGCCGCACCACGGCATGCCGCAGGCGGCGAGCGCGCACGACACGTTCTGGGACTTCGCCGGCCTGATGCCCGAGATCGCGCACATGCTCGTGTGGGTCATGTCCGACCGCGCCATCCCGCGGAGCTACCGGATGATGCAGGGCTTCGGCGTGCACACGTTCCGCCTCGTCAACGCGCAGGGCGAGTCGAACTTCGTCAAGTTCCACTGGAACCCGGTGCTCGGCACGCATTCGCTCGACTGGGACGAGGCGGTGAAGATCTCCGGCGCCGACCCGGACTTCCACCGCCGCGACCTGTGGGAGGCGATCGAGTCGGGCAACTACCCCGAGTACGAGCTCGGCATGCAGATCTTCTCCGAGGCGCAGGCGGACAAGTTCAGCTTCGACGTCCTCGACCCCACCAAGATCGTCCCCGAGGAGCTGGTGAAGGTGATGCCGGTCGGGCGCATGGTGCTCAACCGCAACCCGGACAACTTCTTCGCCGAGACCGAGCAGGTCGCGTTCTGCGCCGCGCACGTCGTGCCGGGCGTGGACTTCTCCAACGACCCCCTGCTCGCCGGGCGCATCCACTCCTACATCGACACGCAGATCTCCCGCCTCGGCGGGCCGAACTTCCACGAGATCCCGATCAACGCCCCGGTCGCGCCGGTGCACAACAACCAGCGCGACGGCATGCACCGCCAGGCGATCCACCGCGGGCGCGTCGCGTACGAGCCGAACTCGCTCGCCGGCGGCTGCCCGTTCCAGGCCGGCATGAAGGGCTTCGTGCCCTTCCCGCAGCCGGTGGAGGGCGACAAGGTGCGCGGCAAGCCGGAGAAGTTCGCCGACCACTACACGCAGGCGAAGCTCTTCTTCGACAGCCAGAGCGCGGTCGAGCGCCAGCACATCGTCCGCGCGTTCCGCTTCGAGCTCTCGAAGGTGCAGGTCGCCGCGGTGCGCGTGCGCATGGTGTCGATGCTCGCCAACGTGTCCGCGGAGCTCGCGCAGGCCGTCGCCGACGGCCTGGGCATCGACGTGCCGGCGCCGATGCCGCTCGTCCTCGACCGCAAGTTCAAGGGCGAGGTGCAGGCCTCGAAGGCGCTCTCCCTCTTCGCCCGCCCCGGCGACGGCAGCATCCGCACCCGCCGCGTGGCGATCCTCGTCGCCGACGGCGTCGACGGCGAGGCCGCGACCACGCTGCACGAGGGACTGCTGCGGGCGGGCGTGGTGCCGCGCTTCGTCGGCGCGCGCCTCGGCCAGGTCGAGACCGACGCGGGCGACGCGCTCGAGGTGGAGATCTCGCTCGAGGCCGGCCCCTCCGTGCTCTACGACGCCGTGGCCGTGCCCGGCGGGTACGACGCGGTCGGCGCCCTCGCCGACCTCGGCCATGCGATGGAGTTCGTCAAGGACGCCTACCGCCACTGCAAGCCGCTCCTCGCCGTGGGCGCCGGCGCGCAGCTTCTCGACAGCGCCGGCGCCTCGCTGCGCCTGCCCTCCGGCGAGCCGGACCCGGGCGTGCTCGCGTTCGAGGAAGGCGAGGCGGCCGCGGCGCTGAAGGCGTTCATCCCGGCGATCGCGAAGCACCGGCACTTCGAGCGCGAGGTCGATCCGCCCGCGGTCTGAGGCTATCCTTCGCGCATGGCGGTGAAGCTCAACCACACCATCGTGCACGCGCGCAGCAAGCGGGAATCCGCGGACTTCTATGCCGAGGTCTTCGGCTTCCCGCCGCCGAAGCCCTTCGGGCCGTTCCTCGGCGTGCAGACGCCGAACGAGGTGACGCTCGACTTCCTCGAGACCGACGAGGACGTCGACGTGCAGCATTTCGCCTTCCTCGTCGACGAAGCGGAGTTCGATGCGATCTTTGCGCGCGTGAAGGCGAAGGGCCTCGACTGGTGGGCGGATCCGGCGCGCACGCGCAAGGGCGAGATCAACCGCAACGACGGCGGGCGCGGCGTCTACTTCCTCGATCCCTGCGGCCACGTGCTTGAAATAATTACCCGCCCCTACGGCGCGCAGGGACACGATTAGGGGATCGAGCGACATACGGCCGCTGGAGCCGTTGCTACCATCGGCGGCAATGCCATCGATTCCCGTGCAGCACGCTTCATGGCGCGAGCTCCTCTCCGCGCCGCCACCCGGCTCCCACCCCCTGCAGATCTACGACGGTGACGCGTTCCTCGCTTCCGCCGTATCGCACTTCGCGGCCGAGGGCCTGCGCAAAGGCGAAGCCGTCCTGCTGAACGGGCTGCCGCACCACACCGACGCCATCCGCGCTTCGCTCGAGGCGGGCGGGGTGGACGCGCGCGCCGCGCTGCGCCACGGCCAGCTCACGATCTTCGACGTCCGCGAAGGCCTGGGCTCCCTCGACGGCGACGGAACGCTGTCGACGGAGCAGCTCCACGCCTCGCTGTGCGAGATGACGCGAGCGGCAAGGCAGGACGGCCGCTTCCCCGGCGTGCGGTGGTGGGGCGAGCTCACCAACCTGCTCTACCAGCGCGGAGAGCGGGAGGCGGCATTCCGCGTCGAGCGCGTCGCCGGCGAAGCCGCGCTGGAAGCCGGCACGACGATCCTCTGCTCCTTCCTGGGCGACCGCTTCGATGCGGCGGCCTACGACGGCCTGCACGCCATGTGCTGCGCGCACAGCCACGTCATCCCGGCCGCGGACTACGCGGCGAACCGCCTCGCGGTCAACCGCGCGATCGCCGACGTCGTCGGGGAGCTGCGCGGCTCGCTGCTGCAATCGCTCTCGCTCTGGAAGGGCCCCGCCTGCGACCAGCCCTCCTCGCAGGCCATCCTCTTCTGGCTGCGCGAGACGCTGCCGGAGCGCTTCGACGCCGTCCTCGCCCGCGCGAGGGCCCACCACCAGCTCGGATCGATGAGCTTCGCGCCATGACAAGGGACCCGATGCCACACATGACCGACTGCGGCCTGCCCGGGGTGAAGGACATCCCGTACGGGGTGCACATGTGCAACTTCTATCGCGACGGCAACGAGCTCGCCGCGGCGCTCGTCCCGTACTTCGCCGCGGGCCTGCGCGCCAGCGAGCGCTGCATCTGGATCACCGCGGACCCGTTGCCCGCCGCGGAGGCGAAGGCGCGGCTCGCCGCGACGGGATTCGACGTCGAAGGCGCGGTCGCGAGCGGCGCGCTGGTGGTGCGCGACCACGACGACTGGTACGCCGAGGCCGGCGCGCTGAAGGGCAACCAGGTCGTGGACCTCTGGCTCGAGGAGGAGCAGCGGGCGCTCGCCGCCGGCTACGCGGGCCTGCGCATCACCGGGAACGTGACGTTCCTGCGCGCGGAAGAATGGGAGCTGTTCATGGAGTACGAAAGCCTCGTGCAGCGCGCCTTCCACGGGCGGCGGATCGTGACGCTGTGCACCTACGACCTGGGGCGCTGCGGCGCGGCCGAAGTGCTCGACGTCATGCGTCGCCACAGCTGCACGCTGGACCGCCCCGACCACGGGTGGCAGATCCTGACGCCCGCCTAGGTCCCGGGCCGTCATGCAAGCGGTCGCACCGCCCCACTCCTCCTGGCAGGAACTGCTCGCGTCCCCGGCGAGCGGCTCCCACCTGCTGCAGATGTACGGCTGCCAGGACTTCCTGGCCGCCGGCGTCGCGCACTTCGTCGTCGAAGGCCTGCGCCGAGGGGAAGCGGTCCTGCTGAGCGGCACCGCGATCCACCTCGCCCGAATCCGCGCGCAGCTCTCCCGCCTCGACGTCGACCTCGACGCTGCGCAGCGGCACGGCCTGGTCGCGCTGGGCCCGGTCGAGGAGGTGCTCGCCTCGCTCACGGCCAACGGGGCCCTGCGCAAGGAGGACTTCAGCGCGCTCATCGACCAGGTGCTCCAGGCCACCCGGGCGCGCGCCGACTGGACGGGCGTGCGCTGGTGGGCCGAGTTCGCCAACACGGTGCACGCCGCCGGCGACGAGGCTTGCGCCCTGCGCATCGAGGAGGCCGCGGCCGAGGCGGCGGACCGGCACGGCATCTCCATCTTCTGCTCGGCGCAGTGCGACCGGTTCGACGCCCGGCACTATCCCGCGCTCGAGCGGCTGTGCCGCATGCACACCCACATCATCCCCGCCAACGACTACGCCGGCCACCGCATCGCGGTGAACCGCGCCATCGCCGAGGAGATCGGCGAGCTGCGCGGGTCCCACCTGCACGCGCTGTCGAACTGGAAAGGCCTCGCCTGCGAGCTGCCTTCGTCGCAGGCGCTCCTCTTCTGGCTGCGCGAAGCGATGCCGGAGCGCTTCGAAGCCGTGCTCGCGCGCGCGAAGTCGTACGTCAGGCCCGCCACGGCCGCCGGCGCCTGACGCCGCTCCGGGTGGTTCTCCTTCGGCTTCCCCGGAGTTTTCCTTGATAATGGCGGCCCCTTGACCCCTGCCGCCCTCCTGGAGAAGTCGATGCTCGTCCGCCTGCTGGTCGTCCTGTCCCTCGCCGCCACCCCCGCCTTTGCGCAGCAGAAGGAAGCGCCGATGGCGTACGAGCCTTCCGTCGGACAGGAAGGCAAGGACGTGGTGTGGGTGCCGACGCCGCAGGTGCTGGTGGACAAGATGCTCGACATGGCGAAGGTCACGCCGAAGGACTTCCTGATGGACCTCGGCTCGGGCGACGGCCGCACGGTGATCACGGCGGCCAAGCGCGGCGTGAAGGCGCTCGGCATCGAGTACAACCCGGACATGGTGGCGCTGTCGAAGCGCAACGCGGAAAAGGAAGGCGTGAGCGCGCGCGCCGAGTTCAAGGAGGCGGACCTCTTCGAGACCGACTTCTCGAAGGCCACCGTGATCACGATGTTCCTCCTGCCGGACATCAACGTGAAGCTGCGGCCGAAGCTGCTGCGCCTCAAGCCCGGCACGCGCGTCGTCTCCAACACCTTCACGATGGCGGAGTGGACCGCCGACGAGACCGCGGACCTCAGCCAGGACCCGGGCTGCAAGGCCGCGCACTACTGCAAGGCGCTGCTCTGGATCGTGCCGGCGCGCGTCGGCGGCGTGCACAAGACGCCGCAGGGCGAGCTCAAGCTGCGCCAGGAGTTCCAGATGCTGAGCGGCACCCTGGTCGCCGACGGCAAGGAAACGCCGGTCGAAGGCCGGGTGCGCGGCACGCAGGTGACGCTCAAGGCCGGCGGCAAGGAGCTGCGCGGCCGCGTCAACGGCAAGAAGCTCGAGCTGCTCTAGCCTAGTCGAGCCCTGCGTACTCGCGCAGGGCGTGGAAGCGCACGTTGCTGAAGCGCTCCTCGCGCACCTCCAGCTCGGCCTTGCTGGGCGCGAAGAAGGCGAGCACGCCCGCGCTGTCCTTCGCCATGAGGTGCGGGTAGGCGGCGCCGAGGCGGGCGATCTCGCCGGGGTCGCCGGAGAGCCAGCGCGCGCCGTAGTAGGAGACGGGCAGCAGGCGCACCTCCGCGCCGTACTCGTGCGCGAGGCGGTACACGGCGACCTCGAACTGGAGCTGGCCGACCGCGCCGAGGATCGGCGCGCCGCCGTCGAGCGGGTGGAAGATCTGGATCGCCCCCTCCTCGCCGAGCTGCGCGAGCCCGGTGCGCAGCTGCTTGCTCTTCATCGAGCTGGTGAGCTCCACCTGGCGGAACACCTCCGGGGCGAAGAACGGCAGGCCGCGGAACTGCAGCGTCTCGCCCTCGGTGAGGGTGTCGCCGAGGTTCAGCGTGCCGCGGTTCGGGATGCCGATGATGTCCCCCGCGTAGGCCTCGTCGACGATCTCGCGCCGCTGCGAGAGGAAGCTCACCACGGCGGCGGTCTTCACGTCCTTGCCGCTGCGGCAGTTGACGAGGCGCATGCCGCGCTCGAAGCGCCCCGAGCACACGCGCACGAACGCGATGCGGTCGCGGTGCCCCGGGTCCATGTTCGCCTGGATCTTGAACACCACGCCGGAGAACTTCGGCTCGTCGGGCTGCACCACCCGTTCCGTGGCGGCGCGGGGGCCGGGCGCCGGCGCGTGGTCCACCAGCGCGTCGAGCACCTCCTGCACGCCGAAGTCGTTCAGAGCCGAGCCGAAGAACACCGGCGTCTGCTTGCCGTCGAGGTACGCCGCGCGGTCGAACGTGTGGCCCGCGCCGCGAACGAGCTCGGCCTCTCCTTTGGCCTCTTCGAGAATGGATTCTTCGAGAGACCCTTGGTCGAAACGGCGGATCTCCTCCGTGCGAACGTCGAGAACCCCCTTGAAATGCTGGCCCATGCCGATCGGCCAGGTGAAGGGCACCGCGGCCATGCCGAGGGTGGACTCGATCTCGTCGATCAGCTCGAGCGGCGCTCGCACGTCGCGGTCCATCTTGTTGATGAACGTCATGATCGGCGTGTTGCGCGCGCGGCACACCTTGAGCAGGCGCAGCGTCTGCGGCTCGATGCCCTTGCCGGCGTCGATCACCATCAGCGCGGCGTCGACCGCGGTGAGCACGCGGTAGGTGTCCTCCGAGAAGTCCTGGTGGCCGGGCGTGTCGAGCAGGTTCACCACGCAGCCGCGGTACTCCATCTGCATCACCGAGCTCGCCACCGAGATACCGCGCTGCTTCTCGATCTCCATCCAGTCCGAGGTGGCGTGGCGCGCGCTCTTCCTCGCCTTCACCGTGCCGGCGATATGGATCGCGCCCGAGAAGAGCAGCAGCTTCTCCGTGAGCGTGGTCTTGCCCGCGTCCGGGTGCGAGATGATGGCAAAGGTCCTGCGTCGCGCGACTTCCCGCGCGATCTTCGACTGGCTCATGAGGGGCACTGCAAGGATTGGCTTGGCGTCATTTTACGCCGATGCCGCCCGGCCTCCTTCCTTCTCCCCGCTAGCGCGGCCCGCACATCGCGCGGTCCGCGGCGAAGCCATCGCCCAGGGTGCGCTTGTAGACCATCGGATGCACCTGACCGGAAGCCGCATCCACCACGGAAATCGAGCATGACAGGAAGTCCGGCGGCATGCGGTAGACCAGGCGATAGTCCCCGCCTTTCGCGGGAAGGAAGGTGCCGGTCGTGTGGCAGGTGCGCTGGTAGCCGGCGGTGTACACCGTGACCGACCAGGGCGCGCCCGCCGGAATGACTACGCGCTGCTCCGTGCGCGCTTTCAGCGTCGCCAGGTCCAGCATATGCCGGCAGTCCTCTGCCACCTTGTAGGTCGTTGCACCGCCGTCGAACGGCGTGTCATTCCGCAGAGTCAGCGTCGCAACATCGCCACCCGTCGGCGGCACATAGGGTGAGCTGCTGCACCCGGCCAGCCCGACGACGAGGATGCAGGCAACTCGGTTACCAATCTTCATATCCCCTCTGCATTGCGGTCATTGTTAGAAGACCACCACGCTGCGGATACTCTCTCCCCTGTGCATCAGGTCGAAGCCCTCGTTGATGCGCTCGAGGGGCAGCGTGTGAGTGATCAGGCTGTCGATGTCGATTTTTCCTTCCATGTACCAGTCGACGATCCGCGGCACGTCGGTGCGGCCCCTCGCCCCGCCGAACGCCGTGCCCTTCCAGACCCTGCCCGTCACGAGCTGGAACGGCCGCGTGCGGATCTCCTGCCCCGCGCCGGCGACGCCGATGATCACCGACACTCCCCAGCCGCGGTGGCAGCACTCGAGCGCCTGGCGCATGACGTCCACGTTGCCGATGCACTCGAAGCTGTAGTCCGCCCCGCCGTTGGTGAGATCCACGATCTTTTCAACGACATTGATTCCCTTGGGATTGACGAAATGCGTCATGCCGAACTTCCTCGCCAGGGATTCACGGGCGGGATTCAGATCCACACCCACGATCATGTCGGCACCGGCCATGCGGGCGCCTTGCACGACGTTCAGCCCGATACCGCCCAACCCGAAAACGACGACGTTCGCCCCCGGCTCGACCTTCGCGGTGTTGATCACGGCGCCGATGCCGGTGGTCACGCCGCAGCCGATGTAGCAGACCTTGTCGAACGGCGCGTCGGGGCGGATCTTCGCCAGCGCGATTTCAGGCAGGACCGTGAAGTTCGCGAAGGTGGAGCAGCCCATGTAGTGAAAGACCGGCTTTCCACCCAAGGAGAAGCGGGAAGAGCCATCGGGCATTACGCCCTTGCCCTGCGTGGCGCGGATCGCTGTGCAGAGGTTGGTCTTGCGCGACAGGCAGGACTTGCACTGCCGGCATTCGGGCGTATAGAGCGGGATCACGTGGTCGCCCTTGCGCAGCGACGTGACGCCCGGGCCGACGTCCACCACCACGCCCGCGCCCTCGTGGCCGAGGATCGCCGGGAAGAGGCCTTCCGGATCGGCGCCGGAGCGCGTGAACTCGTCGGTATGGCAGATGCCGGTCGCCTTGATCTCGACCAGCACTTCGCCCGCTTTCGGGCCTTCGAGTCTCACCGTCTCGACAGTGAGGGGCGCACCGGCCTTGTGCGCCACGGCAGCACGAACGTCCATGCCCCGAATATAGCCTCGGTATGCGCGTTACGCTTTTTTCTCCGGCAGCCTGATGCCCGGGAAGATCTTGATCACGGCACTGTCGTCTTCCCTGGCGTGGCCGGCGCTCGACGACTGCATGAACATCTGGTGCGCGGTGGAGGCGAGCGGCAGCGGAAACTTGCTGGTCCGCGCGAGATCCAGGACCAGGCCCAGGTCCTTGACGAAGATGTCCACGGAGGACAGCGGCGTGTAGTCCCCTTCGAGCACGTGCGCCATGCGGTTGCCGAACATCCAGCTGTTGCCGGCGCTGTGGGTGATCACGTCGTACAGCGCCTGCGGATCGACGCCTTCGCGCAGGCCGAGCGCCATCGCTTCGGCGGCCGCCGCGATGTGCACGCCGGCGAGCAGCTGATGGATGATTTTCACCTTGCTGCCGGCCCCGGCGCGATCACCCAGCTTGTAGACGCGCGACGCCATGGCGTCCAGAACCGGCTGGCATCTGGCATAGGCCTCCGCGCGTCCCGAGGTCATCATCGTCAGCTCGCCGGTCGCCGCCTTCGCCGCGCCGCCGGACATGGGCGCGTCCAGGTACAGCAGGCCCCGCTCCATCAGCCGCCCTTCGAGGGCGCTCGACCAGTTCGGGTCCACCGTGGAGCACATCACGAACGCGCTGCCCTTGCGCATGGCCGCGGCCGCGCCGCCTGCGCCGAACAGCACGTCTTCGGTCTGCGCGGCGTTGACGACCGCCGAGACCACCACGTCGCAGGCCGCCGCCAGCTGCGCCGCCGTGTCGCACGCGGTTCCCCCTTCCCTGGCAAACGCCTGTGCCGCACCGGGCCGCACGTCGAACACGTGGACTTCGAACGCCGCACGGCGTATCGACAACGCGATGCCGGCGCCCATCGCGCCCAGGCCGACGACGCCCACCGCCAACCGCCCCGCGCTGTCGCTCATCGTTACGTCCATGCCCCGAATATAGCTTGCCCTAAGCCTTCCTGAGGCAGGCGCTGGAGAGCTGGCCGAGCGAAGTGATGCCGAGCATCGCCATGTCGACGCTCACTTCCGCGGTGAGGAGCTGCAGCGCGCGCCGCACGCCCGCCTCGCCGCCGAGCGCCGAGGCGTAGTTCATCGGCCGGCCGACGAAGACGTACTTCGCCCCGAGCGCGAGCGCCTTCAGGACGTCGGTGCCGCGGCGCACCCCGCTGTCGAGCATCACCGTCAGGCCCGGCACCGCGGCGACGATCTCCGGCAGCACGCGCAGCGGCGCGATCACCGTGTCGAGCTGCCGGCCGCCGTGGTTCGACACGATCAGGCCGTCGGCGCCCTCGTCCCGGGCGAGCCGCGCGTCCTCGACGCTCAGGACCCCCTTCACGACCAGGCGGCCCTTCCACTGACGGCGCACGAGGCGCAGGTGCTCCCAGGTCAGGTGGCCGCGATCGGAGTAGTCGCGCACCGCCTGCGAGGAGAACATCGGCGCGCCGCGCTCGGCGTAGTTGTTCTCGAAGTGCGGCATGCCGTGGTTCACGAGCGTGCGCAGGAACGTGCCGAAGAGCCAGCGCGGGTGCGTGATGCCCTCCCAGGCGAGGCGCAGGCTCGGGCGCAGCGGCGTCGAGAAGCCGGCGCGCACGTTGTTCTCGCGGTTCGCCGCGACCGGCACGTCCACCGTCAGCACCAGCGTCTCGTAGCCGGCCTTCGCCACGCGCTCGACGAGCGCCTCGATGCGCGCCACGTCGCCCGGCAGGTAGGCCTGGAACCACGGCGGCTGCGCCGGGGCCGCGGCGAAGACTTCCTCCAGGCGGATGAGCGAGGAGCTGCTGAAGATCATCAGCGCCTTCTCCGCCGCCGCGGCGCGCGCGAGGCTCAGGTCGCCGCGGTAGCCGGTGATCGAGCAGATGCCCATCGGCGCGATGCCGAAGGGCAGGGCGTAGCGCCGGCCGAAGAGCTCGGTGGAAAGATCGCGCTTCGCGACGTTGACGAGCACGCGCGGCACGAAGCTCCACTCGCGGAACGCGGCGCGGTTCGCCTCGCGCGAGACGTCGTCCTCGACGCCG
>DASZQH010000214.1:0-1802 GCA_035549805.1 Burkholderiales bacterium | reverse complement strand
CGCGATCCTGGTCCCCTTATTGCGGCGCGGCGAGCGGCTGATGGCGGCGCTGGTCGCGGCCCAGGTCCTCGTCCTCGCGGTGGCGGCCTCGGGCGTCGCCGGCTGACAAGTGCTAGACTTTTTGCGCGCAAACCCATCACTAAGAAAGGGATAAGCCATGGGAGCCATCTTCCAGTCGCTCGGCCGGACGATCATCGCCGGAATCGTCATCCTCCTCATCGTCATGGGCATCGCCGGCACGTTCGGCAAGATGGGCGACCACAACTGGGCGACGTTCTTCGTCCGCTACCTGCACGTGCTCTCGGGCGTGATGTGGATCGGCCTGCTCTGGTACTTCAACTTCGTGCAGATCCCGTCCATGCCGAAGATCCCCGACGAGCAGAAGCCCGCGGTGGGCAAGGTGATCGCGCCGACGGCGCTCTTCTGGTTCCGGTGGGCCGCGCTGGCGACCGTCGTCACCGGCCTGCTCCTCGCGACGATGAACGGCTACGTCGCTGCCCTGCTCACGCTGAAGCCGCCGTTCACCGCCATCGGCATCGGCATGTGGCTCGGCCTCGTCATGGCCTTCAACGTCTGGTTCATCATCTGGCCGAACCAGAAGAAGGCCCTCGGCATCGTCACCGTGCCGGCGGACGAGAAGGCGAAGGCGGCGCGCATGGCGATGCTGACGTCGCGCTTCAACACCATGCTCTCGATCCCGATGCTGTACCTCATGGTGGCGCAGCAGAACGGCGGCCTGTAAGCGCCGCACCGCTCCATCGACGGGGCTCCTCGGAGCCCCGTTTCATTTTCGCCATGTCCCTCGCCACATCGACCGACTGCCGCGACGCCTGGCTCTGGGGCATCCCCACCGCCTGGGCAGTCAGCCTCCTCTTGATCGGCGCCGAGATGGCGCACGGCGCCGGCCACGGCGCCTGGGGAAACGCTCTGGACCTGGCGCGCCTGCTCGTCTACTGGGCCTGGCTGCGCGCGGTCTGGAAGTGCAGCGCCGCGGGGAGCCGAATCCGGTCGCTCGCGTTGCGCGTACCCCTGCTGGGAGGGCTCGTCGTCAATGCGCTCGTCTAGCTAGCGCCGCGGCGCGAACTTCTCGAGGCCGCCGAGCTTCATGCCCGGCTTGATGCCGCGCTGCGCGAACCAGCCGCGCGTCATCTCGAGCGCGAAGAGCGCCGGGCGGGCGGCGCAGTGCGACAGCTCACTGTGCGGCTCCATGTCGGCGATGTTGGTGATGGTGCCGGCGGTATCCACGAAGGCGACCGACAGCGGGATGAGGGTGTTCTTCATCCACATGCAGTGGACGGCCACCTCGTCGAAAACGAACAGCATGCCGGAGTTCGGCGCGAGCGACTTGCGGTGCATCAGCCCCTGCGCGCGGGTGGTGAAGTCCGCGGCGAGCTCGGCGCGCACCACATGCATTCCCGCGTTCAGCTGCACGATCGGCAACTGCGCGTGCGCGGCGGGGAGGATCGACAGCAGGAGGACCGCGGCCCAGGTTCTCATCGGCATCCGGAAAAGAAAAAAGGCAGGGGGATACCCTGCCTTTTCCTGATTCTAGTGCGGGTTACTTCTTGGCGTCTTTTTTCTCGGCCTTCTTCGCCGGGGCCTTCTTCTCGGCCTTCGCCTTCTTCTCGGTCTTCTTCTCGTCCTTCATCTGCGCGCCGGCGTGCGACGCGGCGAAGGCGGAAGCGCTCACAGCCGCGAACGACGCGGCGACGATCACGGACAGCAGCTTGTTCATTTCCTTCTCCTTTTTGTGTTCGAACACGGGTTGACGCATTTCTTGCGCTACCCGGCGCGAATAACGC
>DASZQH010000213.1:0-1849 GCA_035549805.1 Burkholderiales bacterium | reverse complement strand
GCGGTGGTGGCGGGGGAGGTGCGGGCGCTGGCGCAGAGGAGCGCGGAGGCGGCGAAGGAGATCAAGGGGCTGATCGAGGACTCGGCGGGGAACGTGGCCGAGGGGAGCAAGCTGGTGGGGGAGGCGGGCGCGATCATCGAGGAGATCGTGGTCGCGGTGCAGAAGGTGACCGAGGTGGTGGGGCAGATTGCGCAGGCCTCGCGCGAGCAGAGCGCGGGGGTGCAGGAGATCAACAAGGCGATCGTGCAGATGGAGGGGGTGACGCAGCAGAACGCGGCGCTGGTGGAGCAGGCCACCGCCAGCACCCTCGCCTTCGAGGAGCAGGCGGCGCAGCTTTTCGCCGCCATCGATCGCTTCCGGGTCGCACGCGGATGAACCTTGCGCATGCTTGCGCGACCGTACTTGACAAACCTTACGTATCCCATTGATATGTCAACGGGGATGGGACGCCAGAACAAAGTGACCAGAACACCGAGAAGCGGGGAATCGGGGAAGACGGTGAAGCTCGGCCAGGATCTGCGCATCGCTACGGCCGCGGCGACCTTCAACGCGCTGCGCGACGCGAGTCGCGCGAAGGAGCCGCGCGTGACCCTCGATGGCGGCCAGGTGGAGAAGGCGGACGCCGCGGGCCTGCAGGCCGTGCTGGCGGGGCGCGGCGCCCTCGCGAGCGCCGGCAAGAAAGTGGCGTGGAGCGGCTGCACGCCGCAGCTGCGCTCCGCGGCCGAGCTGCTCGGGCTCGCCGAAGCGCTGGAGCTGCCGCGATGAAGCAGCTGAGGTTCAAGCTCTACGCCTACCGCAACCGGCTCGTGGCGATGTTCGTGCTGGTCATGGTGCCGTGGCTGACCGTCGCGCCGTGGGCGCCGTGGTGGCTGCTGTCCATCTCGATCCCGCTGCTCTTCATCTGCGCGTGGCTGCTCCTCCTGCACGTGCTGCCGGACCCGTCGGCCATCCGCCGGGCGAACGACGACCGCAAGCTCTCCGACGCCGAGATCGCGAAGATGCGCCAGACCTCCGAGGTAGGCGCGCAGCAGCTCGTCGCGCGCATGGCGAGCATGACGCGCGAGTCGAAGGCGCAGATCGAGGAAGTGGACCAGCAGGTCACCGAGGTGATGACCCACGCCGAATCGGCGGTGGTGGAGATCGGCAAGCGCTTCGTCGAGGTGACACGCAAGACGCGCAAGCAGGTCGAGCTCGCCGTGGGCCTGCTCAGCAACACGCGCGCCGAGGCCGGGCAGGGCAAGGCCGCCGAATCCCTCACCGACTACATCCACGCGAGCGACGCCCTCCTGAAGGACCTCGGCAAGCAGCTCTCGGGGCTCGGCCAGGAGCTCGCCGCCCTCGCCGCGCGCCAGGAGCAGGTGCGCGAGGACTCGAAGAAGATCGACGGCGCGCTCGACCAGCTCGCCGGCCTGGCGAGCCAGATCCGCGTGCTCGCGCTCGACAGCTCGCGCCGCGGCAGCTCCGACAACCGCGCCTTCGTCGAGATGACCGACCGGGTGCGCGACCTGTCCATGAACGCGGACGAGTCGGCGCGCGCGATCCGCCGCATCCTCGAGGACATCAAGGGCAACGCGGGGACCACCGACAACGCCATCCGGACGCTCGCCATGCAGGCGCGCGACGCCGGCCGCAGGTCGAACGAGCAGGTGACCGAGCTGACCGGCGCCACGCTCACCAAGATGCAGGAGGTCAACGAGAAGCTGGGCGAGATCGGCGACCTGGGCGAGCGCATCCAGGCCGACATCAACCAGATCGTCATCGAGCTGCAGTTCCAGGACATCACGCAGCAGAAGCTGCAGCGCCTGAAGGCGCCCATCCTGACCGAGCTCGCGTCCTCCTGGCTGACGAT
>DASZQH010000212.1:0-22703 GCA_035549805.1 Burkholderiales bacterium | reverse complement strand
GCTGGAGCGATACCGCGCCGGGCTGCGTCGCATGGTGGCGAAAATGCGCCTCGACGGCGCGCCGTAGCGACGCGCCGGCAGTGACGCCACGACGGTGAACGCGCCAGGGCCGATCCTCCCGCCGGCGTGGCTCGGCGTGCTCGGCGGCGGCCAGCTCGGCCGCTTCTTCGTCGCCGCCGCACGCGCCATGGGCTATCGCGTCCTCGTGCTCGACCCGGATTCCGAGAGCCCCGCCGGTGCGCTCGCCGACCGCCACCTCGTGCGGGCCTTCGAAGACCGTGCGGCGCTCGACGAGCTCGCCGGCGTTTGCGCCGCGGCGACGACGGAGTTCGAGAACGTGTCCGCCGAAAGCCTGGCGTATCTCGCCGAGCGGATTCGCGTCGCGCCCTCCGCCGAGTGCGTCGCGACGGCGCAGGACCGCATCCGCGAGAAGGCGACGATGCGCGACCTCGGCTTCCCGGTCGGCCCGTTCGCGCCGATCGAGAAGGAAGGCGACCTCGCGCGCGGCGAGCTGTATCCCGCCATCCTGAAGACCGCGCGTCTGGGCTACGACGGCAAGGGGCAGGCCGTCGTCGCGACGCCGGCCGACGCGGCGCAGGCATGGGAGCGCTTCGGCCGGGTCCCCTGCGTGCTGGAACGCAAGCTCAAGCTCGAGCGCGAGCTGTCCGCGATCGTCGCGCGCGGCGCGGACGGCGAGACGCGCGCCTTCGCGGTGGCGGAGAACCGGCATCGCGGCGGGATCCTCGACATCTCCAGCGTTCCCGCGGCGGTCGAGCCCGCGCTCGCGCGCGAGGCGCAACGCATCGCCGCCACGCTCGCCGCCGGCATGGGCTACGAAGGCGTGCTTGCGGTCGAGTTCTTCGTCGTCGAGGGCCGGCTCCTCGTGAACGAGATCGCGCCGCGACCGCACAACAGCGGCCACTACACCATGGACGCCTGCGCGACGAGCCAGTACGAGCAGCAGGTGCGCGCGCTGTGCCGCCTGCCGCTGGGCGAAGAGCGCCTGCTGAGCCCGGCCACCATGGTCAACGTGCTCGGCGAGGCGTGGCGCGCCGGCGAGCCGCGCTGGGACGTGCTGCTTGCGGAGCCGCGCGCGAAGCTCTACCTGTACGGCAAGCGAGAGCCGCGCCCGGGCCGCAAGATGGCGCACTTCACCGTGCTCGACCGCGAGCGCGAAACGGCCCTCGCCACCGCGCTCAGGCTGCGCCGGGCGCTCGGGATCCGGGATGACTGACGTCGCGCGCGCCGCAGCGATCCTGCGCGCGGGCGGGCTGGTGGCGTTTCCGACGGAGACCGTCTACGGGCTTGGCGCGGACGCCTCCAACGAGAAGGCTGTCGCACGCCTATACAAGGTGAAGGGCCGTCCTGCGGATCATCCCGTGATCGTTCATTTCGATTCCGCGGAACGCGCACTCTCTTGGGCGCGCGACGTACCGAAGGAGGCAAGGGTTCTGGCTGAGCGTTTCTGGCCCGGGCCTTTGACCCTCATCCTCAAAGGGAACGAAAAAGCCATGCCCTTCGTCACGGGAGGGCAGCCGTCCGTGGGACTTCGCGTCCCGTCGCATCCCGTCGCCCAGGAGCTGCTGAGGGCCTTCGGCGATGGCGTGGCGGCCCCGTCGGCGAACCGCTTCGGCCGTGTCTCGCCGACGACCGCGAGCCACGTGCGCGAGGACCTCGGCGCCGATGTAGACCTGGTGCTCGAAGGCGGCCCCAGCGAGGTCGGCATCGAGTCGACCATCGTCGATCTCTCGGGAAAAGGCGCGGTGCTGCTGCGGCCCGGGTCAATCTCGCGCGCCGAGCTCGAAGCGATCGTTCCTCTGCGGGAGAAAGGCGAAGGCGTGCCGCGTCATTCGGGGGGGCTCGAGAGGCACTATGCGCCGCGCACGCCTGCCCGGCTGGTGCCGACGCACCAGCTCGACAAGGAGATTGCCGCGCTGCGGGAGCGCGTGGCGGTGCTGGCGTTCTCGCGCCCGGACGAGCGTGTGGACTACTGGCTGCGCATGCCGCGCGAGCCGCACGGCTATGCGCAGCGGCTCTACGCCGCGCTACGCGAGCTCGACAGCGCGCAGTGCGAGCAGATCCTCATCGAGACGCCGCCCGACGAGCCTGGCTGGGACGCCGTCTGCGACCGCCTCAAGCGTGCCTGCGCGCAGGGATAGAATGGCGCGCATGCGAGCGATCGCACCGGTCCTTCTCTGTGCCGCCCTGACCGCGGGCGCCTGCTCGCACGTGGACGTCGCGGTCAATTCGACGACCGCCGCCCCGGGGACGGTGAGCCAGGGCGGCAGCGTGCATGCGCGGGCGAGCGGCGGCGCTGCGCTGCTGCTCCTCGGCGCGGTGGCGATCGCGGCCGGCGACTTCAGCGAAGATCGCCCCTCTCCCGATCCGCGCGATCTCTTCTCGCCGTCGCCGTCGTCGTCGCGGGCCGCGCCGATGGCCCCCGACCGCCGCATCAACGAGCAGGACTGCACGCGGCCCGTCGATTTCACCGCGGGCAACCTGCGCTGCCGCTGATCCGGGTGCTCTAGAGCGCCCGAACCGGTCCGGCGCGGCCGTCCTCCACCACGAAGCTCGCGACCGTGCTGCAGGAGGCGTCCCGCTCGCGGACGCTCGCCATGCCGCGCAAGTCCGTGCGCCAGAGCTTCGGCGTCACCTCCACGCGCACATAGCCGCGCTGGCGCGAATCCATGTAGAGGAGGTGAGGATTCTCGGGCAGCAGCGCCGCGAGCCGCTCCTGCGCCGGTCCGTGCGAGGTCACAGAAGTCCCGACGAACTCGCTCGCGAGCACGGGCGAGGCGGGGTCGTCGAAATCGGCCTTGAGCTGCGCGACGTTGAAGGCGTGCACGTCGCCGCCGATCACCACGGGGTTGCGCACCCGGGCGAGCTGGCCGAGGAGCCGCCGTCGCGCCAGCGGGTAGCCGTCCCAGCCGTCGGTCCACGCGCGGCGTCCCGGCCCCGGCAGGCTGTCCCACTGCGCCATGCGCGTCTGCTGCGCGACGACGTTCCAGGCCGTGCTCGAGTCGCGCAGCGCGGCCTCGAGCCACCGCTCCTGGGCGGCGCCCAGCATCGAGCGCGAGGGATCGTCGAGCTCGGCGCAGGTTGCGGCGTCCACCACGGTCGACGGCCCGCCGCGCTTGCGCGGCTGCGGGCAGGCGTGCGGCGACCGGTACTGCCGGTCATCGAGTAGATAGAAGCGCGCGAGCGAGCCCCAGGAGAGCTCGGCGTGCAGCCGCAGCCGAGGACCCGCCGGCCGCATCGCGAGCGGCAGCGGCAGGTGCTCGTAGTAGGCCTGGTAAGCCGCGGCGCGCCTGGCGAGGAACGCCTCCGGCGACTCGGCGACGCCGGCGCGATCGTCGGCATAGTCGTTGACGACCTCGTGGTCGTCCCAGGTTGCGATCCACGGGCAGGCGGCGTGCGCCGCCTGCAGGTCGGGATCGCTCTTGTAGAGCGCGTAGCGCGCGCGGTAATCGTCCAGCATGAACGCCTCGGCCGCGTCGTGGTGGCGCACGCGCTCGCGGCCCCAGCTCGACTCGTAGATGTAGTCGCCCAGGAAGGCGACGAGGTCCGGGGCGTCCGCCACGAGATGCCGGTAGGCGCCGTAGTACCCGTGCTCGTACTGCTGGCAGGAAGCGAACGCGAAACGCAGCCGCCCCGGCGCGGCGTCCGGCGCCGGGGCCGTGCGCGTGCGTCCGACCGCGCTTAGCGCGTCGCCGGTGCGGAAACGGTACCAGTACCAGCGGTCCGGCTCCAGGCCCTTCGGCTCGACATGGACGGCATGCGCCCCGTCGGGCGAAGCCTCCGCGACGCCGGAGGCCACGACGTTCCGCATCGCATCATCGCGGGCGACCTCCCAGTGCACCGGAATCGCGACCGGATCGAGGGCGCCGGCGAGGCGCGTCCAGAGCACGAAGCCGGAGGGGTGCGGATAGCCGCTCGCGACGCCGAGCTTGAAGGGGTTCTCGCGCAGGCGCGGCTGCGCGCGCAGCAGCGCAGGAGCCGCCGCGGCGGCGAGCAGCGAACCCAGGAAGGCGCGGCGGCTGGCCATGCGCTAGGTTAATGGAAGCCGCCAGTCCGGCGGCGCGGTGCGTTTCGCGGATGGCGTCAAGCCGGCGCTGCACCTGGGGGTAAACTTCGCCTATCCAACGTGGGGCGATGCGGAGAAACGCGGCGATGATCCATTTCGTGGTGCATGAGGAAGGCGACGGCGTCGGCGTCGTCGTCGTCGAAGGCGTGACCGCCGGCCAGTCGCTGAACGGCTGGATCATGGAGGACGACAAGGACGTCGAGATCAAGGCGAAGAGCGATATCCCGATCGGCCACAAGGTGGCGCTGCGCGACTACCAGGCGGGCGACACGGTCATCAAGTACGGCGTCGACATCGGCAAGGTGGTGAAGCCGATCGCTAAGGGGGAGCACCTGCACGTGCACAACGTCAAGACAAAGCGGTGGTAGGCGACATGGATCTTTCCAAGGCGACGTTCTGGGGCTTCAAGCGCGAAAACGGCCGCATCGGCGTGAGGAACCACGTCGTCATCCTCCCGGTCGACGACCTTTCGAACGCCGCCGCCGAGGCGGTAGCGAGCAACATCAAGGGCGCGCTCGCGATCCCGCACCCGTACGGGCGCCTGCAGTTCGGCGCCGACCTGGACCTGCACTTCGCAACCCTGATCGGCACCGGCTGCAACCCGAACGTGGCCGCGGTGGTGGTGATCTGCATCGAGGACGGCTGGGCGAAGAAGGTGGCCGACGCCATCGCCGCAACCGGCAAGCCGGTGGCCTACTTCGGCATCGAGGGCCACGGCGACCATGACACCATCATGCGCGCCTCGAAGAAGGCCAGGGAGTTCGTGCAATGGGCCTCCGAGCTGCGCCGCGAGGAGCGGCCGCTGAGGGACCTGTGGGTGTCCACCAAGTGCGGCGAGTCCGACACCACGTCCGGCTGCGGCGCCAACCCGACCGTCGGCAACGCCTTCGACAAGCTCTATCCGCACAAGGTGACGCTGGCTTTCGGCGAGACCACCGAGCTCACCGGCGGCGAGCACCTGGTCGCGGCGCGCTGCGCCACCGACGAGGTGCGCAAGAAATTCCAGTTCATGTTCGACCGCTACCAGGCGATCGTCGACAGGCACAAGACGAGCGACCTCTCCGAGTCGCAGCCCACCAAGGGCAACATCGCGGGCGGCCTGACCACCATCGAGGAAAAGGCGCTGGGCAACATCCAGAAGATCGGCCGGCTGTGCAAGGTGGACGGCGTCCTGGACAAGCACGAGCGGCCCACGGGGCCGGGCCTGTGGTTCATGGATTCGTCCTCCGCCGCCGCGGAGATGGTCACCCTGGTCGCTGCCGCCGGCTACACGGTGCATTTCTTCCCGACCGGGCAGGGCAACGTCATCGGCAATCCGATCCTGCCGGTGATCAAGCTCTGCGCGAACCCGCGTACCGTGCGCACGATGTCCGAGCACATCGACGTCGATGTTTCGGGGCTGCTGCGCAAGGAGCTCACCCCCGATCAGGCGGGCGACAAGCTGCTCGAGTGCATGTTCCGGACCGCCAATGGCCGTCTGACCGCGGCCGAGGCGCTGGGCCATCGCGAGTTCGTCCTCACCCGCCTCTACGAGAGCGCCTGACTCCGGATCTTGGCCCACCCGTTCTTCGAGCGTGAGACACGGGCCCCGGTAGAGGGCCCGTTCGCAGCCGAAGAGCTCGGCCTCGCGTTTCGCAACGTCGGCCTGCCTCTCGAGGCGTTGCGCTACGACGTGACGCCTCTGGGCATGCACTACACGCTCTCGCATTTCGACGTCCCGGAGATCGACGCAGGAGGCTTCCGCCTGGCGGTCGGCGGCGCCGTCGAGGCGCCTCTTTCGCTCCGCGTCGACGACCTCAAGGCGCTCGCGCCGCCGCGCACGCTGCGGGTGACGCTCGAGTGCGCCGGCAACGGCCGCGCCGGGATGACCCCGCGCTACCCCAGCATGCCGTGGCAGGCCGGCGGGGTTGGAACGGCGGAGTGGACCGGCGTCGCGCTTCGCCACCTGCTCGCGCTCGCGCGCCTCGGGCCGGCCGTGACGGAGCTGGCTTTCGTGGGCGCGGACCGGGGCTTCGACTCCGGCGTCGAGCATGCGTTCGGCCGCAGCCTGCCACGCGCGCTCGCGCTCGACGACGACGTGATCCTCGCGTGGGAGATGAACGGCCGGCCGCTCCCGCCGCAGCATGGCGCACCGCTGCGCCTCGTCGTTCCCGGCTGGTTCGGCATGGCGAGCGTCAAATGGCTCGACTTCATCGAGGCGCGCGAGCAGCCGTACGACGGATACCAGCAGGCCGTCGGCTACCACTACCGCAAGCAGGCGAACGAGCCCGGCGTGCCGATCACGCATGCGAAAGTGAAATCGCTCATGGCGCCGCCTGGCATCCCCGACTGGTACACGCGCCGCAGGCTCGCCGACCGCGGACGCATCACGGTGACGGGGCGCGCGTGGAGCGGCGCCGGCACGCCGATCGAGCGGGTGCAATTCGCCGTGGACGGGGAGTGGCGGTATGCGCTGCTCGCACCGGCGGCGCACCGGTATGCCTGGCAGCGCTGGGAATGCGAGTGGGACGCGACGCCGGGGGAGCACGAGCTCGCCTGCCGGGCGACCGATGCGTCGGGCGCGACGCAGCCCATGGTCCCCGAGTGGAACCGCGCGGGGATGGGCAACAACGCCGTTCAGGTCGTGCAGGTCACGGTGCGATGACCCAGGCGCTGCGCGTACGGGTCTGGCGCGGCGGGCGCGATGGCGCCTTCCAGGCCTACGAGGTGCCGCGCCGCGAGAGCCAGACCGTGCTGGACGTGGTCACCTACATCCAGCGGTTCCTCGAGCCCGACCTTGCCTACCGCTTCGCGTGCCGGGTCGGGATGTGCGGCTCCTGCGCGATGACGGTGAACGGCGCCGCTCGCTGGACCTGCCGCACCCACGTCGACCGCGTCGCCGTCGACGACCGCCTCGAGATCGCGCCGCTGCGCAACCTGCCCGTCATCCGCGATCTCGTCGCCGACATGCGGGAGTTCTTCGACAAGTGGGCGCGCGCCGGCGGGCGGTTCCAGGGCGAGCGCACGAGGCGCGAAGAGTTCGCCCGCGTGCCGCCGCAGTCCGAGGCGCGGCGCCAGGTCGACGCCGGCATCGAGTGCATCGGCTGCGGCGTCTGCTATGCGAGCTGCGACGTCGTGACCTGGAACCCGGACTACCTGGGCCCGGCGGCCCTGAACCGCGCCTGGACGCTGGTGCAGGACGTGCGCGATCGCGCCGGCGCGGCGCGGCTGGAGGCGGTCGCCGGCGACGCAGGCTGCCACAGCTGCCACACGCACATGAGCTGCACCGCGCGCTGCCCGAAGGGAATTTCGCCGACCGCCGGCATCTCGGGGCTGAAGCGCGCGGTCATGCGCGCGACCCTGAAGGGCGAGCTGTGACGCGCAAGGCCGAGGCGGTGCTGTGGATCGCGCAGCGCGCGAGCGCTGCGGTGCTCGCCCTTTGCGTGGTGGTTCACCTCGCCACTGTCATCTATGCGGTGCAGGGCGGCCTGAGCGCCGCGGAGATCCTCGGCCGCACGCGCGGCAGCGGCGCCTGGCTCGCGTTCTACGCGACGTTCGTCGTCGCCGTGGCGATCCACGCGCCGATCGGCCTGCGCGCGGTGCTGAAGGAATGGCTCGCCTGGCGAGGCGCCTCGCGCGACCTCGCGCTCCTCGCCTTGTCAGTGTTCCTGGCGTGGACCGGGCTGCGCGCGGCGCTGGCGGTGTTCGCGTGAAGCGGCAGTCCTCTTACTGGGCCTTCGTCGTCCATCGCATCTCGGGCGTCGCGCTCGCGCTTTTCCTGCCGTTCCATTTCTGGGCACTCGGAAATGCCCTGCAACTGGACAGCTTCCTGGCATGGACGGAGCAGCCGCTGGTGAAGCTCGGCGAATGGCTGATCGTCGTCGCACTGGCTGCGCACCTCGGCGGCGGCTTGCGCGTGCTGGCGCTCGAATTCCTGCCGTGGCGCGACTGGCAGAAGGGCCTCACCGCCGGGGCTGCCGCGATCCTGGTCGCAATCGGCCTTGCATTCGCGCTGGCCCTGTAGGATCGTTGCGTACAGGAGGATAAAACCATGATCAAGAGACTCGCTGCTTTCTTCGCGCTGGCGCTGGCGTTGCAGGGCTCGGCGCAGGCATGGCCGGACAAGCCGGTGAGGTTCATCGTCCCGTTCCCGCCCGGCGGGGCGACCGACATCTCCGCGCGCCTGCTCGGGGAGCGCCTCACCGAGATGTGGGGCCAGCAGGTCGTCATCGAGAACCGGGGCGGCGCCGGCGGCGGCGTGGGGGCGGCGGAAGCGGCGCGTGCCACGCCCGACGGCTACACGCTGTTCTTCCCGTCCGGGTCGGTCGTGACGGCGAACCAGCACATCTACGCCAACCTCAATTACAACCCGGAGCAGGACTTCGTCCCGGTCACGAAGGTCGTCTCGGGACCGCAGGTGCTGGTCGTCCCGGCCGCTTCGCCCTTCAAGAGCGTGAAGGAGCTGATCGACTACGGACGCGCCAATCCCGGGAAGATGACGTTCGGCTCGGCTGGAATCGGCTCGCAGACGCACCTCGCCGCCGAGAATTTCGTGAACAGCGCGAAGCTCGATGCGGTCCACGTTCCCTACAAGGGCGAGGGCCCGGCGCTCGTCGGTCTCATCGGCCAGGAGACCAGCTTCCTCGTCACCAACGTCGCGGCCGCGATGAGCCACCTCCAGGGCAAGCGGATCCGCGCCCTGGGCGTCACCTCCAAGACCGAATTCGCGCAGCTCTCGGGCATTCCGCCGATCGCCGCGACGCTCCCGGGGTTCGAAAATACCGGGTGGTTCGGCATCGTCGCGCCAAAGGGCACGCCCAAGGAGGTCGTGCAGAAGATCTACCAGGACACGAAGAAGGCCCTCGAGGATACGAGGATGCGGGGTCGCTTCTATGTCCAGGGCCTGGTCCCGGTCGGCAACAGCCCCGAGGAGCTTGCCAGGGAACTCAAGGAAGAGACGGCGCTCTGGGCGAAGGTCGTGAAGGAACGCAAGATCTCCGTGAAGTGAAGATCGATCCGGGGCAGGTCGAAGAGGCCGCAAAGGAGCTTTACATCCGGGCGCTGAAGCAGCTGCCGCCCGACGTGAAGCTGGGCTTCGACGCCCTTGCCCGGCGCGAGACGGACGCCGGGGCGAGGGGAATGCTCGGCACGATGATCCGCAACATCACGGTGGCCGAGCAGACCGACAACCTTCTCTGTCAGGACACCGGGATCCCGATCTACAACGTGTGGATCGGCCGCGGCGTCGACGTGGACGGTCGCGCCCTCAAGGATGCGATCCGGCGCGGCTGCGAGCGCGCGACGCGCGAGCATCCGCTGCGCTCCTCCGTCGTGCATCCGGTCACGCGCCGCAACGAGCAGACCTCCTGCGGGCGCGGCGTCCCGGTGATCCACATCGACTTCTCGGACACCGAGGGACTCGAGATCGAGATGGTGCCCAAGGGCTCGGGCTCCGAGAACAATTCCTGGCTCAGGATGGCCGTGCCTGCCGAAGGCGTGGATGCCATCAAGAGCTTCGTCGTCGATTGCGTGCTCGACGCGGGCGGCAAGACCTGTCCGCCGACCATCGTCGGCGTCGGCGTGGGCGGGACCGCGGACCTGTGCATGCACCTCGCCAAGGTCGCCGCGACCCGGCCACTCGGCTCGCGCTGCGAGGACCCGGAGGGCGAAAAGCTCGAAGCGGAGCTGACCAAGGCCGTGAACATGCTCGGCGTCGGCCCGCAGGGCCTGGGCGGGGACTCGACCTCCTTCGCGGTGCACGTCGAGACCGCGGCGACGCACATCACGATGAACCCCGTGGCGGTCAACATGCAATGCCATTCCGCGCGCCGGGCCCGCGCCACGTTCCGGGACGGAGCGGTCGAGTATGGCTTCTAAGCTGTCAGCCCTCCTCCTCCTCGCCCTGTCCTTGCCGGGGATCTGCGCAGCGGGCGAGCTCGAAGGCATCCGCATGGACGAGAAAGTGCGCGTCGGCGCGCAGGAGTTGCAGCTCAACGGCATGGCGCTGCGCAAGCGCGCGTTCTTCAAGGTCTACGTGGCGGGCCTCTACCTGCCGCAGAAGACCCGTAGCGCCGAGGACGCGCTGCGCGTCCCCGGCGCGAAGCGCATGACGCTCGCCATGCTGCGCGACGTGGGCGCCGATACGTTCGCCGCCTCGCTGCTCGATGGCTTGAAGGAGAACACCAGCGAAGCCGAGCTCGCGCAGATCAAGCCGCAGGTCGAGGAGCTGATGGCGACCATGCGTGCGGTCGGCGAGGCCAAGGAAGGCATGGTCATCCACCTGGAGTACATGCCCGACCCGGGCACGCGGGTGCTCGTCGGCGGCGCGCCGCAGGGACGCCCGATCGGGGGCGAAGGCCTCTTCCGGGCGCTGCTGCGGATCTGGCTCGGCGACAAGCCGGTGTCGGCGGACATGAAGGCCGCCCTGCTGGGCGGCGCCTGATGCACCACGAGCTCACCCTGCCGGTCAGCGAGGCGCAGGTCCGCGGCTTGCGCGTCAACGATACGGTGACGCTGCACGGCCCGCTCTTCGGCATCCGCGACGCGACGCAGATCCACATGTTCGACCGCGGCCGTGCCACGCGCTTCGACCTCGCAGGCCACGCCGTCGTCCACACGGCGCCGAACGTGAGGAAGGTGGAGAAGAGCGCCGCGCACCCGGCCGGCTACGCGCCGGTTTGCATCGGCACGACCACCAGCGACCGCATGGAGCGCTTCACCCAGCCGCTCATGGAGAAGAACGGCGTGCGCCTGATCATCGGCAAGGGCGGCCTGCGCGAGGGCTCGCTGGCGGCTTTCGCCCGGCTCGGGGGCGCGTACCTCGCCCTCATCGGCGGCACCGCCGCGCTCGAGACGACCTGGATCGAGGCGATCGAGGACGTGGACCTGGACGACCTCAACCCGGAATCGCTGTGGAAATTCCGCGTGCGCGGGTTCGGGCCGCTCCTCGTCGCCATGGACAGCCACCACGGAAGCATCTATGCGGAGGTGGATCGCGCGGCGCGCGGCCGGCGCGCCGCCGCCCTGGCCGCGCTCGGCGTGAAGGCCCGCTAGCCCAGCGCTGCCGCGACCCGCTCGGCGATCATCGTGCTCACGCGCTCGTTGGACTCGCGCGTCAGCCCGGCGATGTGCGGGGTCAGGAGCAGGTTCGGCGCACCGGCGAGCGGCGAGCCGGCCGGGAGCGGCTCGGCAGCGAACACGTCGAGCGCCGCTCCGCCGAGCCGCCCGGCCGCGAGCGCCTGCGCGAGCGCAGCCTCGTCCACGACGCCGCCGCGCGCGGTGTTGATGAGGACCGCATCGGCCTTCATTCGCGCGAGGCGGCCGGCGTCGATCAGGTTGCGGGTCCCCGCGGTGAGCGGCACATGGAGAGTGACCACGTCGCTCGAAGCCAGCAAGGCGTCCAGTTCCAGCCGGCGCGCTTCCTTCCAGGACGCGTCGTCCGGGGGAAGCATCGCATCGAAGGCGCAGACCTCCATGCCGAGGGCGCGCGCAAGCTTCCCCACGGTGCGGCCGATCAGGCCGAACCCCACGACCCCGAGCGTCTTCCCGGCGAGCTCGCGTCCGCCGGAGAGCGCCTCGCGAGGCCAGGTCCCGGCGCCGACGGCGCTCGTCGAGAGATATGCCCCGCGCAAGAGCAGCATGGCCGAGCAGATGACGTACTCTGCCACCGAGAGGGCGTTCGCCCCGGTGGCGGGGATGACCTGGATGCCGCGTTGCGCGCAGGCCCCCACGTCGATGTTGTCCAGGCCGACCCCGAGCCTGCCCACCACGCGAACCTGTGTCGCGCGCTCGAGGACCTCGCGGTCCACTCTAGTACGATTGCGCACGATGAGGCCGTCAGTTTGCGGCATGGCCTGCAGCAGCGCTGCACGGTCCGCAGCAAGAGTGGGCGCGTACCGGACGTCGAAGCGCGCGCGCAATGAGGCGACCGCCGGCTCGTCCATGAATTCGGTAATGAGGATCCTTTTCACGCAGCCATGCTAGCGCAGCTCGACACGGACATCCTCATCCTCGGCTCCGGCGGCGCCGGCCTGTTCGCAGCGCTGCATGCCAAGCGCGCGGCGCCGGGCCTCTCGGTCACCGTCGCGGTCAAGGGGCTGCTCGGCAAGTGCGGCTGCACGCGCATGGTCCAGGGCGGCTACAACGTCGCGCTCGCGCCGGGCGACTCGATCGAGCGCCATTTCATGGACACCATCGAGGGCGGCAAGTGGCTGCCCGATCAGGACCTCGCGTGGATGCTCGTGAACCTGGCGGTGGAGCGGATCCACGAGCTCGAGAACGAGCTCGGCTGCTTCTTCGACCGCAATCCCGACGGCACCATCCACCAGAAGGCGTTCGCCGGCCAGACGTTCGACCGCACGGTGCACAAGGGCGACCTCACCGGCATCGAGATCATCAACCGGCTCGCCGAGCAGGTCTGGGCGCGCGACATCCAGCGGCTCGAGGAGCATCGCGCGGTCGAGCTGGTGAAGAGCCGGGACGGCGCCGCCCTCGCCGGCGTGCTGTTCATCGACATGCGCACGGGCGACTACGTATTCGTCCGCGCCAAGGCAGTCCTCCTCGCCACCGGCGGCGGCCCGACGATGTACCGGTACCACACGCCTTCCGGAGACAAGAGCTGCGACGGCCTGGCCATGGCGCTGCGCGCGGGCCTGCCGCTGCGCGACATGGAGATGGTGCAGTTCCATCCGACGGGCCTGCTTGCCGGGCCGCACACGCGCATGACCGGCACCGTGCTCGAGGAGGGGCTGCGCGGATCGGGCGGCTACCTGCTGAACGGAGCGAAGGAGCGCTTTATGCAGCGCTACGATGCCAAGGGCGAGCGGGCAACGCGGGACATCGTCTCGCGTGCGATGTACTCCGAGATCCGCGATGGCCGCGGCAGCCCGCACGGCGGGCTCTACATCGCCATGTCGCACCTGGGCGTTGAGCGCGTGCGCAAGGACTTCAAGGGAATGGTCGAGCGCTGCGCCGATTGCGGCTTCGACCTCGCCGGCGGCCTTGTCGAGGTCGTGCCGACTGCGCACTACATGATGGGCGGCGTCGAGTTCCGCGCCGATTGCTCGACTGCGCTCGAAGGCCTCTTCGTCGCGGGCGAGGATTCGGGCGGCGTGCACGGCGCGAACCGGCTGGGCGGAAACGGGGTTGCCAATTCCACGGTGTTCGGGGCCGTCGCCGGCGACAGCATGGCCGCCTATGCCGGGAAGCAGGCGCTGCGCGAGCCGGATCAGGCGATGCTCGCGGCGGCCATCGCGCGTTGCGAACGCCCTTTCGCGGGGCGCGCCGGCGAGGACGTGCATGCCCTGCGCGAGCGCCTCTACGACCTCATGTGGGAGAAGGTCGGGATCATCCGCGACGCCGTCGGCCTCGCCCAGGCGCAGGCGGAGCTTGCCGCGCTGCAGGCGCAGCTCGAAGCTGCGGGCATCGGCGCAGGCACGCGCGCCTTCGACCTGACGTGGCACGACTGGCTCAACCTCGACAGCCTGCTTCAGGTGAGCCGCGCCATCACGGCCGCGGCGCTCGCGCGCGAGGATTCTCGCGGGGCGCATTTCCGCGCCGATTTCCCCGAAGCGGGGCCGCTCGAGCGCTCCGCTTACACCCGGGTCAATGCCGATTTGGCCGTCGACATGCGGCCGGTCGCGTTTACTCGGGTACGGCCCGGCGAAAGCCTGCTGTAGAATTTCCCGCACTCTTATAAGGAGGAGGAACATGAGGATTTTCTCTCGCATTGCAGCATTGCTCGTCGCCTTCGCGGCGTGCGGCGCACAGGCGCAGAACATTTCGATCGCCACCGGCGGCACCGGCGGGGTGTACTACCCGATGGGTGGCGGCATGGCCGCGGTCCTGTCGAAGTACGTTCCCGGCATGCAGGCGACGGCCGAGGTGACCGGCGGCTCGGTGGCGAACCTGCAGCTGATCGGCACCGGCAAGCCGTACATCGCGCTCAGCATGAACGACGCGGCGCTCGACGCGCTCAAGGGCCAGGACAAGTTCACCGGCAAGCCGGTCCCGGTGCGCACGCTGATGATCCTCTACCCGAACCGCATGCACGTCGTCTCCGTGGAAGGCACCGGCGTCACCAAGATGTCGGACCTGAAGGGCAAGCGCGTGTCGACCGGGTCGGGCGGCAGCGCGACGGAGGTGATGGCGTTCCGCGTCATCGAGGCCGCCGGCCTCGACAAGGACAAGGACATGAAGCGCGAGCGCCTCGGCGTGGCCGAGTCCGTGGCCGCTCTGAAGGACCGCAAGATCGACGCCTTCTTCTGGGTGGGCGGCCTCCCCACCGCGGCGGTGACCGATCTCGCCAACACGCCGGGCGCCAAGATCAAGATGATCGACCACGCCGAGCTGGTGCCGGCGATGAACAAGAAGTACGGCAACCTGTACGTCGAGGACACCATCGGCAAGGACGTCTACAAGGGGATGGAGGTCGACAACAAGCAGGCCACGGTGATGAACATCCTCGTCGCGCACCAGTCGATGGACGACAAGACCGCGTACAACATCGTGAAGACGATCTTCGAGAAGAAGGAAGAGCTGGTCCGGGTCCACAAGGAAGCGGAGAACTTCAAGCTCGAGAACCAGAAGGCGTCGGCTTCCGCGCTGCCCTGGCACCCGGGCGCCGTGAAGTACTTCGCCGAGAAGGGCGTCAAGATCCAATAGCGGCCCGAGCGTCAAAGAAGCCCCGACCAGCGCGCCTGGCGGGGCTTTTTAATTGAGAGGGGGAGGCATGAGCGAGACCGCGCGGCTGCACCAGCCTTCGGCCGAGGTGAGCGAGGACGCCCTCAAGCGCGCCGAGGAGATGATCGAGCGCGAGGAAGGCGTCCACAACAAGCTGACCGGATGGCTCGCCGGGCTGGTCGGCGTGGTCGCCATCGCGATGTCGGTGTTCCACCTCTACACCGCGTACGCGATCGTGCGGCCGGAGCACCTGCGCGCCACGCACGTCGCGTTCGTCCTTTTCCTGACCTTCCTGATCTTCCCCGTGGCGCGGCGCTTCCGCCACCGCGTCATGTGGTGGGACTGGGCGCTCGCGGCGGCGGGCGTCGCCACGGCGGTCTACCTGATCATGGGCGGCGACGACTTCTTCGACCGCTCGATCGTCCCCAACGACTGGGACATCGTGTTCGGTGTGGGGCTCTCGCTGCTGATCCTCGAGGCGATGCGCCGCACCACCGGCTGGGTGATGCCGATCGTCACGAGCCTGTTCCTGGCCTACGCGCTCTTCGGCGAGTACCTCCCGGCGCCCTGGACGCACAAGGGCTACGAGATCCCGCGCCTCGTCGGGCACATGTACATGACCCTCGAGGGCATCTTCGGCACCGCGATCGCGGTGTCTTCCTCGCTCATCATCCTGTTCACGATCTACGGCGCGGTGCTGCAGTTCTCGGGCGCCGGCAAGTTCTTCATCGACTTCTCGTTCTCCGTGATGGGCGGCAAGCCCACCGGCGCCGGGCGGACGGTGACGCTCGCCTCGTTCCTGCTCGGCGGGCCGTCGGGCTCCGGGGTGGCGACCACGGTGACGCTGGGCGCCGTGGCGTGGCCGATGCTCGCCAAGGTCGGCTATACCAGGGACGCGGGCGGGGGCCTCCTGTCTGCCGGCGGCCTGGGCGCGATCATCTCGCCGCCGGTGCTCGGCGCCGCGGCGTTCCTGATCGCCGAGTTCCTGAAGATCTCGTACCTCGACGTGCTCCTGATGGCGGTCATCCCCACCGCGCTCTTCTACCTCACGCTCTTCATCATGGTGGAGATCGACGCGCGCAAGTTCGGCATGCGGGACGTGTCGTTCGGCGAAATCGAGTCTTGGTGGAGCCTGTCGAAGAAGTACTGGTTCCACTTTCTCTCGCTGGTGTCGATCATCGCCTTCATGCTGATGGGCTTCTCGCCGGAGCTCTCCGTGTTCTGGGCGACGGTCGTTGCGGTCGGGACCAGCCTGCTGCGCCGGGATACCGCGCTCATCCCGTACGACGCGCTCACCGGCCGCGCGCCGGTGGTGCGCACGCTGCTCGGGTCCGGCCTCATCCAGGCGCTGCGGGGCGGCTCGGTCGCCGTGCTGAACGTCGCCGCGACCTGCGCGGGCGCCGGGTTGATCGTGGGGGTGGTGACGCTGACGGGCCTGGGCCTCAAGTTCAGCTCGATCGTGCTCGCCTATGCCGGAAACTCGCTCCTGCTGACGGCCCTCTACACGGCCCTGATCGTCTGGATCGTCGGCCTGGCGGTCCCGGTGACGGCGAGCTACATCATCTGCGCGGTGATCGCGGCGCCGGCACTCATCGCGCTCAAGGTGCCGGAGTTCGCGGCGCACATGTTCATCTTCTATTACGCGGTGCTCTCCGAAGTGTCCCCGCCCACCGCGCTTTCGCCCTTTGCGGCCTCGGCGATCACCGGCGGGGACCCGTACAAGACGACGCTCCAGTGCTGGAAGTACTGCTTGCCGGCATTCCTCGTCCCGTTCATCTTCGTGCTCGACCCGGCCGGGACGGGGCTCCTCCTGACCGGCTCCTTCAAGACGCTCGCGACCGCGAACTGGGGATCGATCGCGTATCTCACCTTCACCGCCTCGGTCGGCATCCTCGCGCTCGCCGGCGGCTTCCAGGGCTGGCTGTTCCGCAAAACCGCGCTCTACGAGCGGATCGTGCTGCTCGTCGCGGGTATCCTCCTCGTCTATCCGGGCAGGACGACCCAGTTCATCGGCTTCGGACTGGTCGCCATCGTGCTCGCCCTGCAATTCATGGTGAAACCGCGTGCCAAAGCCGCCTAGCAGCACCGACTGGCCGGACCAGATCCATCGCGAGCTCAAGGCCGCGGGCATCCGCATCGTCGGCTTCGTGCCCGACGGCGGGCACAAGCGCCTCATCGAGCTCTGCCTCGCGGACAAGTCGATGCGCACCGTCGTCCTCAGCACGGAAGAGGAGGGCATCGGCCTCGCCGCGGGCGCCTGGCTGGGCGGCGAGAAGGCGGTGCTGCTCATGCAGTCGAGCGGTGTGGGCAACGTGATCAACACGATCGGCATGAACAAGGAGTGCCGCTTCCCGCTCGTCTCCCTGGTCACCATGCGCGGCCACGAAGGCGAGTTCAACCCGTGGCAGGTGCCGATGGGGCAGGCGACGCGGACGACCCTCGAGGCGATGGGCACGATCGTCCACGAGGCCGCGAGTGCCGAGGCGATCCAGCCGACCGTCAACGCCGCCCTGCGCCTCGCGTACAACAGCTACGCGTCGGTGGCGGTGCTGATCGCGCAGCGCGTCATCGGCATCAAGAGCTTCCAGGACCAGACCGAGAAATGAGCGCCGCCACCCTGCATCGCAGAGACGTCGTCCGCCTGTTGCTGAAGGATAGGAAGGACCTGCTCGTGGTCGCCGGGCTCGGCTCGACGGCGTGGGACATCACGGCCGCAGGCGACCACGAGCTCAGCTTCCCGATGTGGGGCGCGATGGGGCAGGCCGCCATGATGGGGCTCGGCCTCGCGCTCGCGCAGCCGAAGCGCCGCGTGCTCGTCATCACCGGCGACGGCGAGATGCTGATGGGCATCGGCTCGCTCGCCACCATCGGCGTGCAGCAGCCGACCAACCTGACCGTCGTCGTGATCGACAACGGCCGCTACGGCGAGACCGGCATGCAGGCCACGCACACGGCGAGCGGCGTCGACCTCGCCGCGATGGCGAAAGCCTGCCTTTTCAGGAATGCGCTCACCGTGACCGGCGAGAAAGGGCTCCCCGGCGTCAGGACCCTGGTGCATCAAACGAAGGGACCGAACTTCGTCACGGTCAAGGTCGTCGCCGAGAAGATCCCGCTGGTGCTGCCGCCGCGCGAGGGCGCGCTGCTCAAGGCGCGCTTCCGCCGCGCGCTGCTCGGAGATTCGGCCGACAGCATCTAGGAGCGCGCATGGAAAAGATCCGCATCCAGTTCACGCTGTTCTCGGCGTTCTATTCGCCGCTGATTTCGGCGATGTCGGGGGGCTTCCTGAAGGCGGAAGGCCTCGATCCCGAGTGGTCCGTCTCTCCCCCGGGGGTCTCCGCGCTCGCGGCGCTGAAGGACGGCACGGCCCATGTCGTGCAGTCGGCGCTTAGCCAGGGCTTTGCGACGCTCGACGCGGGGAAGACGCCGGAAGTCGTGCACTTCGCGCAGGTCAACGAGATGGACGGCTTCTTCCTCACCGCGCGCCGGGCCGATCCGGCCTTCACCTGGAAGAAGCTCGAAGGCGCGGAGCTCGTCACCTTCAAGGGCGGCCAGCCGAACGCGATGTTGCGCTACGCCTGCCACCAGGCGGGCATCGACTTCGCGAAGATCCGGCTCATCTGCCCCGGCGGTCCCGCGGAGATCGACAAGGCCTTCCGCGCCGGCCAGGGGGAATACGTCCACCAGCAGGGTCCTTATCCGCAGCAGCTCCAGGCCGACGGCGTCGGCCAGGTCGTGGCGCAGGTCGGCCCGAAGATCGGGCCCTGCGGTTTCTCGAGCCTGGCGTCCACGCCGGCCTGGCTGCAGACAGACATGGCGCGCGCCTTCATGCGCGCCTACCGGAAGACCCGCATCTACATGAACGAGACGCCGGCCGCGGAGATCGCGCGCGCCGAGAAGCCCTACTTCCCGGAGATCGGCGAGAAGGTGCTCGCGGACTGCATCGCCACCTACCAGAAGCTCGGTTGCTGGACGCCGCACGTCGAGATCACGCGCGCCGCGTACGAGAAGACGCTCGACGTCTTCGAGTACAACGGCCAGCTCAAGGCGCGCTACCGCTACGAGCAGGTCTGCGCGCTGCCGCCGGCCTAGCCGACGTGCTTGCGGAAGAACTCGATCGCTCGGACGCGCGCCTGCTTCGAGGCTTCCGCGTTGTAGGAGCCGCGCTGGTCGCAGTTGAAGCCGTGGCCGGCGGCGTAGAAGTGACCCTGCACTTCCGGATGCTTCGCCAGCAGCGCCTTTGCCTGGGCGGGCGTCGGGCTCTGGTCCTGCTCGCCGAAGTTGCACATCACCGGGATCTTCGGCTTCTCGTCCATGAAGTTCGGCATGCCGCCGCCGTAGTAGGGCACGGCCGCCGCGAGACCGGGTACCCGCGACGCGGCGACCCAGGCGACGGTGCCGCCCCAGCAGTAGCCGACGATGCCTACCTTGCCGGCGGACTTCGCCGCCTGCACCGCGGCGGCCACGTCCTTCATGGTGTTGCTCCAGTCGAGGCCTTGCATGAGCTTGAGGCCGGCCTGGATCTCGTCCTGGCTGTAGCCCGTCTCGTAGCCGCGCTGCACCCGGTCGTACATGGCGGGCGCGATCGCGAAGTAGCCGTCGGCGGCATAGCCGTCGGCCACGGACTTGATGTGGGAGTTGACGCCGAAGATCTCCTGGATGACGACGATGGCGCCGCGCGGCTTGGCCGCGGGTTCCGCGACGTAGGCGGCGAGCTTGTGCCCGTCGGCCGCGGTGAGTTCGATCATCTTGCCCATGGTTAGAATCCTTTCATGAAGAAAAGCGCGCAGGCGCTGCACCGGCTGGCACGCACGGCGCTCGAGATGGCCGGGGCCCATTCTAAGATGGCCGACGCGGCCGCGGCGCACCTGGTGCGCGCCGAGGAGCAGGGATTGCCCACGCATGGCATGTCGCGCGTGCCCTTCTATTGCGCGATGCTGCGAAACGGCCGCGCCGACGGCGCCGCGCACCCGGCGATGGTCTCCGACGAGGCCGCGGTATGCCTCATCGACAACCGCGACGGCCTGCCTTACGTATCGGCGCAGTGGGCGGTGCAGGAAGTCGTCCAGCGCGCGCGCCGCAACGGCATCGCGTTCGCCGGCGTGCGCAACAGCGCGCACGTCGGCGTCCTCGGCATCCACCTGGCGGAGGTGGGCGCCGCCGGCCTCGTCGGCTTCGCGTTCACGAACTCTCCCGCGGCGATTCCCGCCTGGGGTGGCAGGAAAGGCCTCTTCGGCACCAACCCCGTCGCCGCCGTGTTTCCGCGCAAGAGCGGCGATCCGCTCGTCATCGACCTCGCGCTCACCACGGTGGTGCGCGGCAAGATCATGCTCGCCATGAAGAAGGGCGAGCGCATCCCGGAAGGATGGGCGCTCGACCGGCACGGCAAGCCGACCACCGACCCGAAGGAGGCGATCGAGCACGGCAGCCTGTTCCCGATCGGCGGCGCCAAGGGCGCGATGCTCGCGCTGATGTTCGAGCTGATCTGCGCCTCGCTCACCGGCGCCGCGATCGGCTCCGAAGCCGACTCCTTCTTTGCCGAGCAGGGAAACCGGCCGCGCATCGGCCAGGCGTTCATCGCCATCGATCCCGCCAGGCTCGCCGGCATGGAGCGCTACTTCGAGCGCGTCGAGACCGTGGTGGCGGCGATGCAGGCCGATCCCGAGGTGCGCCTGCCGGGCGCACGGCGCTTCGCGGCGGAAAAAGCCTCGCGCGGCGGCATCGAGGTGGCCGACGATCTGCTCGCGCAGATCGAGAAGCTGTGTTCGACGTAACCGTCGACTTCCCGAAGATGAAAGTCGCGGTCGCGACCCGCGACGGCCGCGTCACCGAGATCCGCTACCTGCCGTCGTCCACGCCGGCCGTATCTCCTCGCAATCCCCTCGCCGAAGAGGCGGCGCGCCAGCTGCGCAGCTACCTCGAGGATCCCGACACGAAGTTCGACCTGCCGCTGCTGATCGAGGGCACCGGGTTCCAGAAGAGGCTGTGGGCGGCGTTGTGCGAGATCCCGCGCGGCAAGACCCTGACCTACGGAGAGCTCGCGCGCAAGCTCGGCGGCGGCGACCACGAAATGAACCGCGCGGTCGGCCAGGCGTGCGGCGACAACCGTCTTCCGGTCGTCATACCCTGTCACCGCGTGGTCGCCGCGGACGGGCTCGGCGGCTTCGCGCATTCCACCGGTGGCTACCTGCTGGAGGCGAAGCGCTGGCTGCTGCTGCACGAGATCGGCGCCGACGCGTTCGAGCTCGCGCCTTGAAGAAGGCGCTGCGCGAGGCCGACGCGCAGGTCGTGGACGCGTTCTGCGACGCGCTCTGGCTCGAGGACGGACTGTCGAAGAACACCATGGCCGCGTACCGCGCCGACCTCGAGCAGCTCGCCGCCTTCTCGGGCAAGGGCCTGGTCGCGATCTCGGAGCAGGACCTGTTCGCCTTCCTCGCAGAGCGCAAGGGCCGGGCGACGAGCGCCGCGCGCATGGTGTCGACGCTGAAGCGCTTCTACCAGTACTGCATGCGCGAGCGCCGGGTCGCCTCGGACCCGACGCTCAAGCTCGACCCGCCGAAGCGCCCGCCGCGCTTTCCGAAGACGCTCTCCGAAGCCGACGTCGAGGCGCTGCTCGCGGCGCCGGACCCGGCGACGCCCCTCGGCCTGCGCGACCGTGCCATGCTCGAGACGCTGTACGCCACGGGGCTGCGCGTCTCCGAGCTGGTCTCGCTCAAGACCTTCGAGGCGAACCTCGATGCCGGCGTCGTGCGGGTCATGGGCAAGGGCAGCAAGGAGCGCCTGGTGCCGCTCGGCGAAGTCGCGGTGGAGTGGATCGCCCGGTACCTGCGCGAGCGGAAGAAGACGGTCTCGGACACGCTGTTCATCACCGCGCGCGGCTCGGGGATGACGCGCCAGGCGTTCTGGCAGCTCATCCGGCGCTATGCGGCCCGGGCGATTCCCGGCCGGAAGCTCTCGCCGCACGTGCTGCGGCACGCGTTCGCGACCCACCTCATCAACCACGGCGCGGATTTGCGCGTCGTGCAGCTCCTGCTCGGGCACGCCGACATCTCGACGACGCAGATCTATACGCACGTCGCGCGAGAGCGCCTGAAAGCCCTGCATGCCCGGCACCATCCCAGAGGATGAGCGCTCCTGGCTGATACTCCCGCCACCGTGTTCCTCAAGAAGCACCGCGTCTCG
The DNA here is from genome assembly GCA_035549805.1 of Burkholderiales bacterium. Taxonomy (GTDB): domain Bacteria; phylum Pseudomonadota; class Gammaproteobacteria; order Burkholderiales; family SG8-39; genus SCGC-AG-212-J23. Next base: position 781 of record DASZQH010000212.1, on the reverse strand, counting down.
TACACCGTGCACGAGTACGAGTACGTCGAGCACGGCGGGACCGAAGTCTCGGCGCAGGCGCTCGGCGTCCCGGAGCACCGGGTGGTGAAGACGCTCGTCATGCAGGACGAGGACGCGAAGCCGCTCATCGTTCTGATGCACGGCGACCGGAAGGTCTCGACGAAGAATCTGGCGCGCCAGGCCGGGCGCAAGCGCATCGAGCCGTGCAAGCCCGAGGTCGCGCAGCGCCATTCCGGCTACCAGGTCGGCGGCACGTCGCCGTTCGGCACGCGCAAGGCGCTGCCGGTCTACGTCGAGCGCACCATCCTCGAGCTGCCCGAGCTCTACATCAACGGCGGGCGGCGCGGCTTGCTCGTGAAGATCGCGCCCGCGGACCTGGTCAGGGTGCTGAACCCGCAGCCCGTCGAGGCGGCGCTCCCCGACTAGGCCGGCTTGCGCTCGATCGAGACGCCGACGCGGCCCGCGCCCTTCAGGATGCCGAGCTTGACGACCGAGACCTTGACGCCCGCGGCGCCGAATTCCTGCAGGATCGCGGCCGCGATGCGGTCCGCCAGCGTCTCGACCAGGTTGTGGTGGCGGCCGGCCGCGATCTCGCGCACCCGCGTGGCGACCTTGTCGTAGTCGATGCAGTCGGCGACCCTGTCGCTGGTGAAGACCGCGGCATTGGAGATGCCGATCTCCAGGTCGATGCTGAGCGTCTGCGGCGCGAGGCGCTCGCGCTTGTGGAAGCCGATCAGCGCGTCGACGCGCAGGTCGCGGATGAAGATGCAATCCATGGGGA
>DASZQH010000211.1:0-20293 GCA_035549805.1 Burkholderiales bacterium | reverse complement strand
CCGGGATGACAAATGAAAGATTCGCGTCCGATACCGAGTGGGTCATGCGAGACTTGCTCGCCGCCAAGCGACTCCTCGAAGCAACCCCTTGATCCAGATTTCCGGCCTCGCCAAGACCTACGCCTCCGGGCTGCAGGCGCTGCACCCGACCGACCTCGAGATCCGCCGGGGCGAGATCTTCGCCCTGCTCGGGCCGAACGGCGCGGGCAAGACGACGCTCATCAGCATCGTCTGCGGCATCGTGCGCCCGAGCGCCGGCACGGTGCTCGTCGACGGCCGCGACATCGTGCGCGACTACCGCTTCACGCGCGCGAAGATCGGCCTGGTGCCGCAGGAGCTGCACACCGACATGTTCGAGTCGGTGTGGAGCACGGTGACGTTCAGCCGCGGCCTGTTCGGCAAGGCGCCGGATCCCGCGCACCTCGAGAAGGTGCTGCGCTCGCTGTCGCTGTGGGAGAAGCGCAACGACAAGATCATGACGCTCTCCGGCGGCATGAAGCGGCGCGTGCTGATCGCCAAGGCGCTCGCGCACGAGCCGGAGGTCCTGTTCCTCGACGAGCCGACCGCGGGCGTCGACGTGGAGCTGCGCCGCGACATGTGGGCGCTGGTGCGCGAGCTGCGCGCCGGCGGCGTCACGGTGATCCTCACCACGCACTACATCGACGAGGCCGAGGAGATGGCCGACCGCATCGGCGTCATCAGCAAGGGCCGCCTGATCGTGGTCGAGGAGAAGGCCGCGCTCATGAAGAAGCTCGGCAAGAAGCAGCTCAGCCTGCACCTCATGCAGCCGCTCGCCGCGGTCCCCGCGGCGCTCGCCGGCTGGAAGCTCGCCCTCAAGGACGGCGGCAACGAGCTGGAGTTCACGTTCGAAGCCTCCGAAGGCTCGGAGATCCCGTCCCTCCTGAAGAAGCTCCAGGAGCTGGGGATCGGCTTCAGGGACCTGCAGACCCGCCAGAGCTCGCTGGAAGACATCTTCGTTTCCCTGGTCCACGCATGAACCGCCACGGCGTCCTCGCGATCTACCGCTTCGAGATGGGCCGCTTCCGGCGCACGCTCTGGCAGAGCCTCGTCACGCCGGTCATCACCACCTCGCTCTATTTCGTCGTGTTCGGCGCCGCGATCGGCCCGCGCATGGACCAGGTGGAGGGCGTGCCGTACGGCGCGTTCATCGTGCCGGGCCTCATCATGCTGTCGCTCTTCACCGAGAGCCTGTCGAACGCGTCCTTCGGCATCTACCTGCCGAAGTTCACCGGGACGATCTACGAGGTGCTCTCCGCGCCGGTGTCGGCGCTCGAGATGGTGCTCGCCTACGTCGGCGCCGCGGCGACCAAGTCGGTGATCCTCGGCCTGGTGATCCTCGCCACCGCGAACCTGTTCGTTCCGGTGAGCATCGCGCACCCGTTCTGGATGGCGGCGTTCCTCATCCTAACGGCGGTGACGTTCTGCCTGTTCGGCTTCATCCTCGGCGTGTGGGCGAACGGCTTCGAGCAGCTGCAGTTCGTGCCGATGCTCGTCATCACGCCGCTCACCTTCCTCGGCGGCGCGTTCTATTCCATCGACATGCTGCCCGCGGCCTGGCGCACGTTCAGCCTGTTCAACCCCGTCGTCTACCTGATCAGCGGCTTCCGCTGGAGCTTCTACGGCACCGCCGACGTGCCGGTGGGCATCTCGCTTGCAGCGACGCTGGGGTTCTTCCTCGCCTGCCTTGCCGTCGTGGCGTGGATCTTCCGCACGGGGTACCGCCTGAAGTCATGACGATCCGCATCTTTCCCGAGTCCCGCCGCGTCCGGGTCCTCCACCGCGGCGAAGTGATCGCCGAGAGCCGCGAAGCGCTGCGGCTGGAGGAGGGGCGCTACCCGCCCGTGTACTACTTCCCGCGCAAGGACGTGAAGATGGAGCGCCTCACGCGCACGGCGCACCGCACGGTGTGCCCGTGGAAGGGTGACGCTTCCTATTACTCGCTGGAGGGCGCGGAGAACGCGGTGTGGAGCTACGAGTCGCCGAAGGAAGGCGTGGCCGCCATCCGCGAGCGCCTGGCGTTCTATCCGGAGAAGGTCGAAGCGATCGTCGCCGAGTGACGAAGGCGACGCGCAGGGAGTGGATCGGCCTCGCGGTCATCGCGCTGCCGTGCATGCTCTACTCGATGGACCTCACGGTCCTGAACCTCGCGCTGCCGGCGCTCGCCGCCGACCTGCAGCCGAGCGCGGTGCAGCTCCTGTGGATCATCGACGTCTACGGCTTCCTCGTCGCCGGCGCGCTGATGACGATGGGCACGCTCGGCGACCGCGTCGGCCGGCGGCGCCTGCTTCTCATCGGCGCCGTCGTGTTCGGGGCGGCATCGATCCTCGCGGCGTTCTCGACCAGCGCCGGGATGCTGATCGTGGCGCGGGCGCTGCTCGGCCTCGCCGGCGCGACGATCGCGCCGTCGACGCTTTCGCTCATCCGCAACATGTTCCACGACCCGCAGCAGCGCGCGTTCGCCATCGGCGTCTGGATCGCCAGCTATTCCGCCGGCGCCGCGATCGGGCCGCTGCTCGGCGGCGTGCTGCTCGAGTTCTTCTGGTGGGGCTCGGTGTTCCTGCTCGCGCTGCCCGTGATGGCGTTGCTCCTGGTCGTCGGGCCCACGCTGCTGCCGGAGTATCGCGACCCGCAGGCGGGCCGCATCGACCTCGCGAGCGCGGCGCTGTCGCTCCTGGCCGTTCTTTCGGTGATCTTCGGCTTGAAGGAGATGGCGCAGCACGGCGTCGGGATTCCGTCTCTTGCTTCCATCCTCCTGGGCGCCGTCCTTGCCGCGGCATTCGTGAAAAGGCAGCGGCGGCTCGCGGACCCGCTCATCGACCTCGCCCTGTTCCGCGCGCCGGCGTTCAGCGTCTCGCTCGGCATCTATCTCGCCGGGACCTTCATCTCCTTCGGCGTCTACATCTTCATGACGCAGTACCTGCTGGTGGTGCTCGGCCTCTCGCCGTTCGTCGCCGGCCTGTGGACCGCGCCGTTCGCGCTCGGCTTCATCGCCGGCTCGATGCTCGCGCCGCGCCTGGCGCGGCGCTGGACCGGACGGCGCGTGATGGCCGCGGGCCTCGTGCTCGCCGCGCTGGGCTACCTGATGATCACGCAGGTCCACCGCGTGGACGGGCCGTGGCTCCTCATGCTCGGCATGGTGGTGCAGTCGCTCGGCATGGCGCCGCTCTTCACGCTCACCAACGACTTCATCCTCGCCGCCGCCCCGCCGGAGCGCGCGGGTGCGGCTTCGGGGATCTCGGAGACCGCCTCGGAGCTCGGCGGCGCGCTCGGCATCGCGCTCCTCGGCAGCCTCGCCACCGCGGTATTCGGCGCGGCGCTCGCGCCGAACACGGTGCTGCAGTCGCTGCAACTGACGGCCGCGCTCTCCGTGGCCGTCCTCGCCGCGATGGCCGCGGTCGTGGTGCGCTGGCTTCCCGCTAGGGCCGGATGATGCCGAGGAACGGGTCGAAGGCGCGGTCCTCGAGCTCGTAGACCTCGCGCACCACCTTGTCGGGAGAGATCTGCACGTAGAGCGAACGCGACTGCGGCGGCTTGAACAGCGGATACTCCCAGGCCTCGCGCTGCTGGCGCGGATAGCGGTAGACGTCCGAAGGCGGGCCGAGGACGTCGAGCACTTCTTCCGACGTGCTCTTGTTCGGCACGATGCGCGCGATGTTCTGCGGCGTCAGGCGCTGCTCGAGGGCGATGAGCCGGCCGTCGGGCGAAAGGCGCGCGGCGTAGCTCTCGCGCCCGAACGGGAAGCGCGGATACCACCAGGTCTTCTCGCCGTTCGCCGCCTCGCGCACCAGCGCGGGCTTGCCCATCGTCGCTTCCACCTCGGCGCTCGAGGCGCCGGGCTGGAGGGTGTAGCCCGAATAGCTCGCGCACCCGGCCACCACCAGAACAGCCAGGAAAATAGGGACGGACCCTATTTTTCTCATTTGGGATTCTGCGGCGGCGGGACCGAAGGCGGCGTGGATTTCGGGCCGTAGAGATCCGGGCCGCTGCTGCCGCTGCTCGCGTCGCGCTCGCGGCGCAGGCAGTCGTCGCGCAGCGTGCCCGAGAGCTCGTTGCAGCGCGCCACCCGGCGCTCGGGGGAGGGCGCGTTCTCCGGCATGCCGCCGCGCTCGCCCGGCAGGATCGTGCCGCCCTTGATGGCGCCGTCGGCGGGACGGCTGCCGTCGGGCGCGGTGCCCGGCGGCACGGTGCCGCGCTCCTGCGCATGCAGCGTACCGGCGGCGAGGACGAAAGCGAGGGAGAGCAGGCGTAGGGAAAGGAGCATGGGGGGTCCTATTCCGGCACGACGTCGCCGGCGTTGGTGATCAGGGCTCGCTGGCCGACGCGCACTTCGGCGCGCTTCACGCTGCGCACCTGCACGCTGCCGTCGTCCATGCGCACGCGAACGAGGTAGCGTCCGGCGGGCTTCTTCGCCTTCGCCGCGGGCCGCGAGGCGCCCGCCGAGGCCGATTCCTCCCCCGCATCGCGCGAAATCCGCGTCACGGACTCGACGACGCCGTAGCCCGGCCCCTGCGCGAGGGCGAACGCGGCCCACAGCAGTAGAGAAACGGCGACAAGGGCCCGCATGGCAACCTCCTCGGTAGTGAGACAGGCGGCGAAGTATCATCGTTCCCCATGACCACCGACGCCGTCGCCCTCACCCGATCCCTGCTCCATTTCGACACCGTGAACCCGCCGGGCAACGAGCGCGACTGCGCCCGCTGGGCCGGCGCGATGCTGCAGGAGCTCGGGTTCTCGGTCGAGTACCACGAGTACGAGGAAGGCCGCACGAGCGTGGTCGCGCGCGCCGGCGGCGCAGGCGAGCGCGCGCCCCTCTGCCTGACGGGCCACATCGACGTCGTGCCCCTCGGCACGCGGCCGTGGTCGCGCGACCCGTTCCGCGGCGAGACCGACGGCGACAAGCTCTACGGCCGCGGCACCTCCGACATGAAGGCCGGCGTCGCCGCGATGCTCGTCGCGGTGCGCAACCTGGCGAAGAAGCTGCCCGGCACGCCCGGCATCGTCCTCGTCCTCACCGCGGGCGAGGAGGGCGGCTGCATCGGCTCGAAGCACCTCGCGCGCGCGCAGGTCCTCGGCAAGGCCGGCGCGATGGTCGTCGGCGAGCCGACCTCCAACTACCCGATGGTGGGCCACAAGGGCTCGCTCAAGTTCTATGCCACGTTCCGCGGCGTCTCCGCGCACGGCTCGATGCCCGAGCTCGGCGTGAACGCGGTGTACAAGGCGGCGAACGCGGTGTCGCGCCTCGAGTTCTTCGACTTCCACGCCGCCGACCACCCGATCATGGGCGGGCCGACGCTGAACGTCGGCACGATCGAGGGCGGCAGCGGCATCAACCTCGTCCCGGACCGGGCGAAGATCGGCATCGACATCCGCACCGTTCCGGGCGTCGACCACGAGAAGCTCATCCAGAGGCTGAGGGCCCTGCTCGGCGCGGACACGGAGCTCGACGTCCTCTCCGACCTGCCGCCGGTGTGGACCGCGCCCGACACCGAATGGGTGCAGCGCGTGTACGAGATCGCGAAGCCGTACGTCGGCGAGGCGCCGAAGCCGAAGGCCGCGACCTACATGACCGATGCGGCGAACCTCCTCACCGCTTACCGCGGCGCGCCCACCGTCGTGCTCGGCCCCGGCGAGGCCGCCCAGGCGCACCAGACCGACGAGCACGCCAGCATGGAGCGCATCCGCCAGTCGGTGGAGATCTACGAGAAGATCATCCGGGACTGGTGCAAGATCTAGGGATGGAGCTGCTGCTCCTCAGCAACTCCCGCACGGAGAACGGCTGGCTCGTCGACCATGTTCCCGCGATCCGCGAGCTCGCCGCCGGCCGCAGGCGCGCCTTCTTCATCCCGTACGCCGTCGTCGGCACGCCTTGGGAGGAGATCACCGCGAAGCTCTTCGACGTACTCGACTTCCTCTCGCCCGTCGAGGAAGTCGACGAAGCGGAACTGATCGTCGTCAGCGGCGGAAACACGTTTCAACTCCTTGCCGAGACCCGGCGGCGCGGGCTTCTTCCAAAGATCAGGAACGCGCTCCGGAACGGAGCGCGCTACGTGGGCTGGAGCGCGGGGGCGAACCTGGCGTGTCCCACCATCAAGACCACCAACGACATGCCGATCGTCGACCCGGGCGGCCTGGAGGCGCTCGGCCTGGTGCCGTTCCAGATCAACCCGCATTACACCAACGCGCACCCGCCCGGCCACCAGGGCGAAACGCGCGACCAGCGCCTCGCCGAGTACGCGCTCGCCAATCCGGCGGTTCCCGTCATCGGCCTGCCGGAGGGCGACTGGCTGCGCGTCTCGGGCGGGGAGGCGGTGCTCCACGGCCCTCATCCGGCGGTGGTTTTTTCCGGAAAGGCGGCGCCCGCGCCGCTCCGGCCGGGCCCGTTCCGGGTACCATAGCGCCCCTTCGAGTCAGGGGATCCGCCATGAAGAGAAAATACGGCGCTTCGCAGAAGCGCGAGACGCTCGCCGAAGAGATGATGCGCAAGGCCGCGCAGGCCCGCAAGACGGGGCGCTACAACTTCGGCACCAAGACGAAGAAGGGCTCGGCGACGCGCGGCAAGCGCCGCGGGCTCGCGTTCAAGGCCGGCTACCAGCGCTGAAGCGCTGCAAGGCGTAGCACCCGCACGACAGTACGTTCGCTGAAACGGCGCTAGGAAACCGGCGCCGCCGGCTCTACCCTCCGGGGAAACACCACAGGAGTCGACCCTGGACGCCAAGCGCCTTAATACCCTGCTCGCCCTCGTACCCGACCGGACCGCCCGGCTACCCACCGGCGCGCCGTTCGCGCCCGCGTCCTGCACCACGCGCTATCCGGAGCGCATGCCGCACATCGCGCAGCTCCTGAACTGGCTGACGCCGCTCAGCCCGCTCACCCTCGACGATCAACGCATCCTCGGTCTGGTGAACGCCGCCGGCCGCCCGGTGCATTCGAGCGACCTGGAGGAGGGCGCCGCGGAAAGCGGCTCGGAGGGCCCGGACGACCCCGACGACCCCGGCCCGCTCCAGCGGGCCCAGCACGCCCTCGCGTGAGGACAAGCTCCGGAGGATGAAGCGCCTCGCGACGGGGCTGCTCTGCCTCGTCGCGGCGCTCTACGCCGCCGCCACGCTCCTCGAGCCGCGCTACCCGTGGCTCTGGTACGCCGCGCGCACCTGCGAGGCCGCGATGATCGGCGCGATCGCGGACTGGTTCGCCGTCGTCGCGCTGTTCCGCCACCCGCTCGGCCTGCGCTTCATCCCGCACACCGCGATCCTGCCGCGCAACAAGGGGCGCATCGCCGCGGGCCTGTCGGAGTTCATCCAGCAGAACTTCCTCTCCACGGAGGCGGTCGTCGCGCGCATCGCCGCCTTCCAGCCGGCGCGCACGCTCTCGGGCTGGCTGCTCAAGCCGCAGAACGCCGAGGCCCTCGCCGGCTACGGGTCCCGCGCGCTCGCCTACGCGTTGCACGCGCTCGACGACGAGCGGGTCGCGGCCTTCCTGAAGCGCGCCGTCGCGCAGGCGCTGGAGAAGGCGGACCTCGCCGGCGCCGTCGCAGGCGTGCTCGACGTCCTCACCGAGGACCAGCGCCACCATGCCCTGCTCGACGGCGCGCTCGCCGGGTTCGACGACCTGCTGCAGAAGGAGGAGACGCGCCGCTACCTGGCCGAGGAAGTGGCGCGCAACGCCCCGACCTACCTGAAGAGCATCAACGAGTGGCTCGGGCTGCGGCTCGACGAGAAGGCGGCGCTGCGCATCGTCGAGGCGGCGCTGCGCAAGGTCTCGGAAGTGCGGCGCGACCGCGACCACGAGCTGCGGCGGCGCTTCGACGCCGTCGTCGCCGACTTCGTGGCGCGGCTCCGGTCCGACCCGGCGCTGCGCGAGAAGGTGGCGCGGGCGCGCGACGAGATCCTCGGGAGCCCGGCGCTGTCGGCCTACCTCGGCGGCCTGTGGGGCGAGCTGCGCGACTGGCTGGCGGCGGACCTCGCCGGCGGCGCGTCTTCCGCGGTGCACGCCCGGCTCGTCGAGATGGCGCGCGGGCTGGGTGCCAGGCTGGAGGCCGACGCGGGCGTGCGCCAGTGGATCGACGAGCAGATCCTCGCCGCGGCGCCGGCGCTCGTCGAGGAGCACCGCGGCAAGTTCGGGCGGTTCGTCGAGGACCAGATCAACGGCTGGCAGGAGGAGAAGCTGGTCGAGGAGCTGGAGAGCCACCTCGGCCCGGACCTGCAGTACATCCGCATCAACGGCACCGTCGTCGGCGGCCTGGTGGGGCTGCTGCTCGCCCTCGTCAGTACCGCCGTGACGGACTGGCTGCGCTAGCTCAGATGCGGCGGATGAAGCCTTCCGGGGTCAGCTCGACGCGCGTGCCGACCGCGATGTCGCGCGCCTCGTAGTCCACGTACTGGATCGTGCCGTCGGACATGCGGATGCCGAGGCGCGAGGCATTCCCGGGCGCCGAGGCCCCGGCGGACGCCGAGCCCATGTGCGGGACGGCAGTCACCGTCTCGACCGTACCGGTGCCGGGGCGGATGGCGATGACCGGCACGACCACCGCGCGCCCGACCACCGGGCTCGCGCCATAGGACACGACGGGGGCGGAGCCGGAAGCGACGACGGCGCCGCCGGACGAAGTGACCGGGCCCGGGGTGCCTCGCGGCTCCTCGGTGGCGCAGCCGGCCAGCGCCGCGGCGGCAAGGATGGGAACAAACAGCGCGATCTTTTTCATGACGACCTCCTGTATGGGCTGCAAGGACGTAGCAAGACGCGTTCCTCTACAATCCTGCCCGTGATCTTCCGCTCCCTCCTTCTCGCCCTTCTGCCGGTCGCGGCCCTCGCGCCGATGGCCGCCCTGGCGGGCGAGGCGGGCTACACCAGCCGGGAGATCGAGCTGCGCGCCGAGCCCGTGGGCGGCTCCCCCGTGGTCGGCAAGCTCGCCAAGGGCGAGAAGATCGAAGTCCTCGCCGAGCAGCGTGCCTGGTCGCAGGTGAAGGCGGGTAGCCAGACCGGCTGGGCCCTCTCGTTCTACGTCATGAAGGGCGAGCCCGCCCCGGAACGCCGCATGGGACGCCGCCTCGGCGAGCTGTTCTCGCTCGGCACGGAGCGCCGCTCCGAGACCACCGCGACGATCGGCATCCGCGGCCTCGACGAAGAGCAGCTCAAGGCTGCGCAGTACAACGAGCAGGAGCTGAAGCGCATGGAGGCGCTCGGCGTGCCGCGCGCCGAAGGCGACGCGTTCGCGAAGCGCGGGCAGCTCGCTCCGCAGAAGGTCGACTACCTCGCGCCGCCCGCGGCACAGCCCGCGGCGGCGGCGCCCCTCGTCCCGTCGGGCAACCATTGAGAACCCTCGCGCTCCTGCTCCTTCTCGTCCCTGGGATCGCCGCGGCCCAGCTTCCGGGTGTGTTCGGCGACCTGCTGCGCAACCTCCCCAAGCCGGGCGCCCAGCCCGCCCAGCCGCAGCAGGCGGCGCCGGCCACGCCGGGCCTCTTCAGCGAGACCTCCGAGCAGGAAGAGATCCAGATCGGCCGCCAGCTCGCCGGCAACCTCCTTGGCGCGGCGCCGCTGGTGAAGGACGAGCGCCTGCAGCGCTACGTGAACCGCGTCGGCCGCTGGGTCGCCTCGCAGGGCGAGCGCGCCGGGCTGCAGTGGTACTTCGGCGTGCTCGACTCGGAGCACCTGAACGCGTTCGCGCTGCCGGGCGGCTACGTGTTCCTCACCAAGGGCCTGTTCGACCTGCTCGGCGACGAAGCCGAGCTCGCCGGCGTGCTCGGCCACGAGATCGCGCACGTGATGCTCCAGCACCACCTCAAGGTGCTCAAGCAGAGCCAGGGCATCGAGCTCGTGGGCGGCATCATCGGCAGCCAGGTCGCGCAGCGCGACACCTACGGCGCGCGCCAGCTGCTGCTCGGCAAGGGCGCCGAGGCGCTGACGCGCGGCCTCGACAAGGGCGCCGAGTTCGAAGCCGATCAGGTCGGCATCGTGCTCGCGACGCGCGCCGGCTACGCCCCCTACGGCCTGCCCTCGGTGCTGCGCAAGATGGGCGCGCGCAATCCGCAGGAGGCGACGCTCTCGCTGCTCTTCAAGACGCACCCGCTGCCGCAGGAGCGCCTGGAGAAGCTCGGCGACGCGATGGGCGACTCGTTCGACCGCTTCGCGGCCGGGCGAACCCTCCCCGAACGGCTCAAGCGCCTCGACTGACGCGTTTAACGCGGCTCCGGCACACTGCCCCTCGTGGCGAAGTGGCAGAGGGGATACATGCTACGGTTTGCAACGCCGTGTACGTTGGTTCGAGTCCAACCTTCGCCTCCACGACTTTCCCCGGGACCGGCAACATGAACTTTCGTCATGAGCCGGTCACGGGCGCAGGCCTAAGCTATATATCGCGCATGACCCCATCCGCTCCGTTTCGAGTCCTCTCCCACGCAGAGTTCCAGGCCCTCGGCCGGACCGACAAGCTCGCTTACCTCGCCCGCGCCGTGGAGGCGCACAAGGTCCTGGCCGCGCAGATCGAGCAGGGCGCCGCGCCGGCCTTGCGCGTCGAGGTGCTGGAGCCGAAAGTCGCTTCGGCGGCCTGATAGCCGGCCGGGGTAGACTCCCCGCAGAGGGAGGGCGGATGGCCGGCCCATCGCGTCAGCTTTTGGTTCTCGGGAGCCTGCTGCTCGCTGCGCTGCCGGTCGGCGCGCGAGACCTTGCCGAGATTCGTTCCGGCGGAACGCTGCGCGTCTGCGTTGCCGGATCGAGCATCGACTTCTACCAGCGCAATGGCCAGGCGTTCGCGCGCTTTCTCGGCGTGCAGCCGGAGATCACGACGCTCGGGAGCTTCGACGCGCAATTCCAGAATGCCGCAGGCGTCACGCAGCGCGCCGAGGCCTACGTACCGAGACTCCTTGCCGACGGGAGCTGCGACGTATTCCCGAACGACCTGCACATCGTCGGCTGGCGCGAGTCGAAAATGCGCATGGTGCCCTACTACGGCGTGCGCAACGTGGCCGTGGTACGGCGCGACCTGCTCGCCTCGCTGGAGGGAGTGCGCGACCTCGCGGGCCGGACCGCCGCGGTCCAGCAGGGCACGGCGTACGACGACTGGATCAAGCGCGCGAACCAGGACGAGCTGTCGGACAACCCGGCGCGCATCGTTTATGCGCCCACCCTGGAGAGCGTGCGGCGGGTCGCCGAAGGCAAAGCCGACTTCACGATCGTCGGAACGGAAGGGGCGCTGAAGTGGGTCCGCGAGGACGTGAAGCGCCTTGCCATCGCTTTTCCGGTTAGCGAGCCTGTCCAGGTGGGCTGGGCTTTCCATCCCGATGCGCGCGCGCTCGCCGCGGAGGCCGATCGCTTTTTCGACGAGAGCAGCCGTCGCGGATCGGACCTGGATCTCAACTGGCGCGACTACTACCACGTCTCCTTGCGCGAGTACCAGCTCCTCGAGGCTTCCTTCGCCGCGGGGCGGATCGACCTCAAGAGCGTCCTGTCCTGGGCGGTCCCGGCCGGCGTTGCCGCGCTGCTCCTGATCGCCAGCATGGTTTTCTGGAACCGGCGCCTGAAGCGCGAGATGGACGAGCGCGCGGCGGTAGAGCAGCGCCTCAAGGAGACGCTCGGACGCCAGCAAACCATCTTCGGCGCCTCGCCGTACGGTATCGCGGTGTACCAGAAGCGCCAGTGCGTGCTGTCGAGCCCGAGCTTCGAGCGTCTCTTCGGCTATGCGCCGGGAGAGTTCGTCGGCATGGCCGCGCGCGCGCTTTTCGCCGCCGAGGAGGAATTCGAGCGGATCGGCGCCGAGCTCTACGCCGTCGTGTCGCGGGGCGAGACCTACCACTACGAAACGCAGCTCGTCCGCAAGGACGGCACGCGATTCTGGTGCCGCGTCAGCGCGGCGGCGCTGCCCGGCGAGGCGGCGCAGCGAGGCATCGTTGCGCTCTACGAGGACATCAGCGCACGCAAGGCCTCCGAGGCCGCGCTGCGCTCCGCGAACGCGGAGCAGGACGCGATCTTCGAGTCGGCGAGCGCGGGCATCGCCCTGGTGCGCGATACCCGCATCCGCCGCTGCAACAGCAGGCTCGAGGAAATCTTCCGCTACGCGAAGGGGGAGGCCGCGGGAATGCCGCTGACGGAGTTCCTCGGGCTCCCGGAGGAAGAGCGCGCCGAAACGGCTTCCCGTGCGCGGGCGGTGCTCGCGCAGGGCGAGACTTACCGGCGCGACCGCCTGCTCGTGCGGAAGGACGGCAGCAGCTTCTGGTGCCGCTTCAGCGGGCATGCGATCGATCCTCAAGACCTGGGCCGCGGGAGCGTCTGGATGCTCGAGGACATCACGGACGAGCACGCGGCCGCGGACGCGCTGCGCGAGGCGAAGCGCGTCGCCGAGGAGGCGACGCGCGCGAAGTCGATGTTCCTCGCCACCATGAGCCATGAGATCCGCACGCCGATGAACGGCGTGCTCGGCATGCTGCAGCTCCTCGGCTTCACGCCGCTCGACCCCGAGCAGCGCTCGACGCTGGGCACCGCGCAGGACTCGGCCCGGTCTCTGCTGCGCATCATCGACGACCTCCTCGATTTCTCGAAGATCGAGGCCGGCCGGCTGGAGATCAGGCCGGAGGCGACGTCGGTCGCCGAAGTGGTCGACAGCGTGCAGCTGGTGTATTCGGGCCTGGCGAGCGCGAAGGACCTGACGCTGCGCGCTTCGGTCGATGCCGGCGTCAGCGCCGCGGTGATGCTGGACCCGCTGCGCCTGCGGCAGATCCTGAACAATTTCGTGAGCAACGCGATCAAGTTCACCAGCGAAGGCAGCGTCGAGATCGCCGTCACGGTCGCAGGACGCGCTCCCGGGCAGCAGACGCTGCGCTTCTCGGTGACCGACACCGGCATCGGCGTGTCCAAGGACGCCCAGGCGAAGCTGTTTCAGCCCTACGTGCAGGCGACCGCCGACACGGCCCGGCAGTACGGCGGGACGGGCCTCGGCCTCACGATCTGCCGGCGGCTCGCCGAGATGATGGGCGGGCAGATCGAGATGCGCAGCGAGGAGGGCAAGGGCACGACCATGACGCTCGTGCTGACCGTCGCGGTCGCCGATGCGCGCGACCTGCCGCGCCCGGCCGGTCCGACGAAGGCGGCGTTGGTCGCCTCGCGGCGCGCTGCGCCGACGCCGGCGCAGGCCGAGGCCGAGGGCACGCTCGTCCTGGTAGCCGAGGACCACCCGACCAACCGCACACTGATCACGCGCCTCCTCGGGCTGCTCGGGTATGCCGCGGAGACGGCGGACGACGGAAAGGCCGCGCTCGAGAAATGGCGCACAGGGCGGTTCGCGATCGTCGTCACCGACTGCAACATGCCCGTGATGGACGGCTACGAGCTGGCGCAGGCGATTCGCGCAGCGGAGGCGGCGACGGCCCGGACGCCGATCATCGCCTGCACGGCGAGCGCGCTGGCGGGCGAGCTGCAGAAGTGCGTGGCCGCGGGAATGGACGACATCGTGCCGAAGCCGGTCGAGATCGAGGCGCTCGCGCTGGTGATGGGCAAGTGGCTGCCGCTTCCCGGCGCGGCGCCGGCGCGGCTCGCGCCGGCGAAGGCCGCCCCGGCCGGCGAGGGGCCGCTCGATCGCGCGAGCCTCGCCCAGGTCACGGGGGGAGACGCCGGGATGGAGCGCGAGATCCTCGCCGATTTCCGCGTCGCCCTCGAGGACGACGTTGCCGCGCTGCGCGCGGCGCTGGACGGGCCGGATGCGGGCGCGGTGGCCAGGGCGGCACATCGCATCAAGGGCGGCTGCCGCGCGGTCGGCGCGAAAGACCTTGCGGAAGTCTGCGCCCGGATCGAGGATGCGGGACGACGCGCGGACCTCCGCGCTGCGGTGGCGGAACGGCCGGCCTTCGAACGCGAGGCCGGGCGGCTCGCCGGCTGGCTGCTTGAAACGGTGAGCTAAAGGATACGGAACGGGACATGGGGATCGAAACACTGCATGTGCTGGTGGCGGAAGACCACGACTTCCAGCGCAGGACGCTGGTGCGCATGCTTGCGGGCATGGGCGCGAAGAAGGTGAGCGAGGCGGTCGACGGCAAGGCGGCGCTGGACGTCTTCGCCGGCGGCGGCACGCCGGTGGACATCATCATCAGCGACCTCGAGATGCCGGGAATGGACGGCATGGAGTTCATGCGCCATGTCGGCGAGGCGAACCGCGCCGTCTCCGTGATCCTGTCGAGCGCGCTCGACCCGGCCCTCGTCTCGTCCGTCGAAGCGATGACGCGCGCCTACGGGATCACCCTGCTGGGCGCGATCGAGAAGCCGGTCACGCAGGAGAAGCTGAGCCACCTCATCGCCAAGTACGCGCCGCCGCAGCCGAAGGCGGCGCGCCCCGCGGCGGCGGCGATGCCGATCGAGGAGATCCGGCGCGGCCTCGCCGCGCGCGAGTTCGAGCCGTTCTTCCAGCCCAAGGTGAGCCTCGTCGACGGCTCGGTGACGGGCGCCGAGGCGCTCGCGCGCTGGCGCCACCCGGAGAAGGGGCTGCTCGCGCCGTATGCGTTCATCGGGCCGATGGAGGAAGGCGGCCTGATCGACGAGCTGACCTGGATCGTGCTCGAGAAGTCCGCGGCGCTTGGCCGCGACTGGCTGGCGCGGGGCCTGCAGGCGACGGTGTCGGTCAACCTGTCGCTGAAGTCGCTCACCGACCCCGGGCTCGCCGAGCGCATCAGCGCGCGCGTGGCGGCGCAGGGTCTCGCGCCGAAGCACATGGTGCTGGAGATCACCGAGACCGCGGCGATGACCGACGTGGCGAAGGCCCTGGAGAACCTGACGCGCCTGCGCATGAAGGGTTTCGGACTGTCCATCGACGACTACGGCACGGGCTACTCCTCGATGCAGCAGCTCTCCCGCGTGCCGTTCAGCGAGCTGAAGATCGACCAGTCGTTCGTCTTCAGCGCCACCGAGAAGGAGTCGAGCAAGGTGATCCTCGCCTCGAGCCTCGACATGGCGAAGAAGCTGAAGCTGAAGGCCGTCGCCGAGGGCGTCGAGACCCGGGCGCACTGGAACTTGCTGCAGGAGCTGGGCTGCGACGTTGCGCAGGGGTATTTCATCGCCAAGCCGATGGAAGCGGGCGCGTTCCAGGCCTGGGCGCTGGAATGGCGCCCGCCGGAATGAGCGCTAGCTGATCAGCCGCACCAGGGCGAGCGACAGCGTCGGGAAGAAGAGCACGAGGAAGATCCGCACCACGTCGGCGGCGAGGAACACGAACACGCCCTTGTAGGTCTCGGCCATCGGCACGTCCCGCGCGAGGCTGTTCACGACGTAGACGTTCAGCCCGACCGGCGGGGCGATCAGGCCGACCTCGACCACCGAGAGCACCAGCACCCCGAACCAGATCGCCTTCTCGGTCGAGTTCAGGCCGAACAGGCTGAGCTCCATGACGAGCGGGAACAGGATCGGGATGGTGAGGATGATCATCGCCAGCTCGTCCATCACCGAGCTCAGGGCCAGGTAGACGAGGATGATGAAGCCGATCACGGCGAGCGGCGGGATCTCCAGGCCGCCCACCACTTCGGCGAGCTTCATCGGCATCTGCGTCAGCGCGAGCGCGCCGTTCAGCATGTCGGCGCCGAGGAAGATCATGAACACGAAGCCGGCGGTCTCCGCGGTGCCGAGGAACGAGCGGCGGAACGCGGCGAGCGTCATCTCGCCCTTGACGAGGGCGACGAGGAACGTGGCCGCGGCGCCGATGGCGGCGCCCTCGGTGGGCGTGAAGAAGCCGTAGAAGATGCCGCCGAACACCACGAGGAAGATGGCGCCGATCGGCCAGACTTCCTTCGTCGCCGCGAGGAGCTCGGCACGGCTGCGGCGCGCCTGCGCCGGGCCGTGCGCCGGGGCGATGCGGGTGTAGATGGCGATCGCCGCCACGTAGAGCGTCGCGCCGAGCAGGCCGGGCACCATGGCCGCGGCGAAGAGCTTGGCGATGTTCTGCTCGGCGAGGATCGCGTAGACCACCAGCACCACCGAGGGCGGGATGAGGATGCCGAGCGTGCCGCCGGCGGCGAGCGTCGCGGTCGAGAGCCGCCCCGAGTAGCCGTGGCGCCGCATCTCCGGCAGCGCGACCTGCGTCACCGTCGCGCACGTCGCCACCGAGGAGCCGCACACGGTGCCGAAGGCGGCGCAGGCGAGCACCGAGGCCATCGCCATGCCGCCGCGCAGGTGGCCGATGAGCGCGTTGGCGAAGGCGAAGAGGGCGCGCGACAGGCCGCCCTGCGTCGCGAACTGCCCCATCAGCAGGAAGAGCGGGATCACTGACAGGTCGTAGTTCGACAGGCGCGCGAACGCGAGGCCCTTGAGGAAGTTGAGCAGCGTCCCTTCGCCGCCGACCACGTAGTACGCGATGGCGCCCGGCACGAACATCGAGATCGCGATCGGCACGCGCAGCGCCATGAGCGCCAGCATGCCGGCGAACATCGCCACCCCGATCTGCAGCCCGCTCACGGCTTCCTGCTCAGGGATTCCCAGGCCGTGTAGAGCGCGGCGACGGCGGTGAGGGCGAGCGAGGGCACCACGCCCGCGTAGGGAATCCACACCGGGATGCGGCTGATCATCGCCCGCTCGCCGGAGGCGAACACGGATTGCGCGCCGTAGCCGGCGCGCCACGCGACGATCGCCATGACGAGGGCGAGGAGCAGGGCGCCGAACGCGTCGAGCCAGGCCTGGCCGCGCGGCGGCAGGCGGGTGGTGAAGAAGTCGACGATGATGTTGCCGCGGCACAGCTGGCACCACGGCAGGAACGCGGCGATGCCGATGGCGCAGGCGAACTGCACCATCTCGAAATCGCCCTGCACCGGCTTGCCCGTGACCGCGCGCAGCGTGATGCTGGTCGCGGACATCGCGATCAGGCCGACGAAGACGGCGCCGCCGAAGAAGGCGAACGCCTGGGAAAGAAGCTCGAGCGCGCGCCCCAGACCGCGGCGCGGCGCCCGAGTTGCTGCGACCACTACTTCTTCTTGGTGTACTTGGCGACCATCTGCTGCGCGTCGGCGTACGCCTTCCTGGCGTCGAAGCCGGGCTTCGACAGGTCGGCGAGGAACTTGTCGATCTCGGGCTGCACGGCCTTGCGCATCTTCTCCACCTCGGCGGCGGGGATGGTCTGGTGCTTGTTGCCGGCGGCCTCGTGCGCCTTCATCCCGCCCTGCTCGACCTCTTCCCAGGTCTTGCCGGCCCAGGCGGCGATGCCGCGCTTCGAGTTGGCGTCGACCACCTTCTTCACGTCGGCGGGCAGCGCGTCGTAGCGCTTCTTGTTCATCAGCACCGAGAACACCGAGGTGCCGAAGCGCGGCTGGGCGCCGGCGAGCGTCACGTGGTTCTTCACCAGCTCGTGGATCTTGTAGGCCGGGACGATCTCGTAGGGCAGCATCACGCCGTCGATCACGCCCTTGGAGAGCATCTGCTGCAGCTCGGTGACCGGCGAGCCGACCGGCGTGGCGCCCACGCCGCGCAGGAACACGCCGCCGCCGCGGTTGGCGGTGCGCAGCTTGAGGCCCTTGAAGTCGTCCATCGAGTTGAGCGGCTTGTTGACGTGGACCGCCGCGCCGTCGTGCGTGAAGAGCAGCACCACGTGGTAGTCCTTGTACTCCTCCTGCAGGTACTTGTCGTAGTAGTCCTGCAGCGCCTGCGCGGTGGCCTCGGCGTGCGTGTGCAGGAACGGCACCTCGAAAACTTCCGTGCGCGGGAAGCGGTCGGCGGTGTAGCCCGGCAGCGTGAAGGTGACGTCGGCGACGCCGTCGCGGATCTGGTCGACGAGCTGCGGCGGCGTGCCGCCCATCGACATCGCGGGGAAGAGCTGGAACTTCAGCTTGCCGCCGGATTCCTTCTCGATCTTGTCCGACCAGGGGATGAGGAAGCGCGCGCTCGGCGGCGCCTTCGGCGGCACGAAGTGGTGGATCTTGAACGTTTCCTGGGCGGCCGCGGGCGCGGCAAAGAGCAGGCCCGCGATGAGCGGGGCGGCGATGTTTTTCATGGTCCCTCCTCCGATGAAGGGGGCTAGTCTACCGAATCTTTCAGGAACAAAGTCACGAGCGGCTGGGTGCCGCGCTGCGCGCTGCGATGCCCGTGCACGCCGGGGCAAAACGCCGCGCCGGAGGGCAGCGTGTCGGCGGAATAGAAGTGCTGCCCGGCGCGGAACACGCGCGCGCTGCCGTCGGGCAAGCCGATCTCCATCTCTCCTTCGAGAATGAAGACCCACTGGGGTTGCGGCGTGCAGTGCCAGTCGCTGCGGAAGCCGACCGGGCTGCGCCGCAGCTGGTACCCCCGTGCCGCGAGCACCTGCGACAGGCGCGCCGCCGGCGAGCCCTCCCCCAGGGGGATCGTTTCCTCGCGCCAGCGCGCCCGCCCGTCCTCGCCGGTGTAGAGCACGGTCTTTGTAAAGTTGTCCATGCGCGCACTATATCCGGGCGGGGGCGGGTCTGTTCCTTGCAAGACCGGGGGGCTTCCCACCAACCTCAAGGAGCCCCGATATGCTGAAGAAGTCCGCTGTGATTCTCCTCCCCCTCGCGATCGCCGTGGGCGGCCTCTACGGATGTGACCGCGCCGGCGACTCCCCGTCGTCCTCGGCCGGCTCTTCGTCCTCGGCCGACCCGGCCAAGCGCAGCGGGTCGTCCTCGAGCTCGATGTCCGGCAGCGCGACGACCCCGAGCTCGCCGAGCTCGTCCTCGTCGTCCACGTCGCCGTCGAGCCCGAGCTCCAGCTCCGCGGGCAGCTCGTCCACGCCGAGCGCGCCGAGCTCTTCGTCCGCCTCGGGCAGCTCGTCCACGCCGAGCACGCCGAGCTCCTCGTCGGCCTCGGGCAGCTCGTCCACGCCGAGCAGCAGCGGCGCGGACGCGAGCGAAAGCTCGAAGTCGGGCCCCGAGAAGAAGAGCCAGTAAGGCCCTTCGCTCCGCATCGCCTGCCCGGGTTTCTCCCGGGCAGGTTTTTCCGCGCCCGCTGTAACATCGCCAGCGATGGACGCGCTCGATTTTCCCGCATGGCTCGCGAGCCATGCGCACCTCCTCAAGCCCCCGGTCGGCAACGCGCAGGTCTTTGCCGACACGGATTTCATCGTCACCGTGGTCGGCGGGCCGAACCGGCGCAGCGACTTCCACGACGACCCGTACGAGGAGTTCTTCTGGCAGTTCCAGGGCAATGCCTGGCTCGAGACGATCGAGGGCGGGCACCGCGGCCGCATCGAGCTTCGCGAAGGCGCGATGCTCGTGCTGCCCCCGCACGTGCGCCATTCGCCGCAGCGGCCCGAGCCGGGCAGCCGCTGCCTGGTGATCGAGCGCGCGCGCCCCGACGGGGTCCGCGACGGCTTCGAGTGGTACTGCCTGCGCTGCGACGCGCTCGTGCACCGCGTCGAGGTGCAGCTGCGCGACATCGTCAGGGACCTGCCGCCCCTCTTTGACAATTTTTATTCGAGCGTCTCGCGGCGCACCTGCGGGAAATGCGGCGCGCTCCACCCGGGGAAAACCGCTTCCTGACATAGAATCGGCCGGGAGAGGAACGGCATAACAGGCCAATGGCCAAGCCCCGGCAACTGAAGAGGAGTCCGGCTCCGGCCGCCGCGGAAGACGCCTCGGAGCTGCGGCGCGCGCTCGACGCGCTGCGCGAGTCCGAAGAGCGGTTCCGGGCCGTGATCGACTCCGCGAACGAGGGCATCCTCGTCTACGACCGCTCGCTCAACGTCATCGCCGGCAACCTCGCGGCGGAGCGCGTCATCGGCCTGCCGCTCGCCGAGCTGATCGGCAAGCCGGGCTTCACGTCGCAGCTTCCCTGCCTGAACGAGGACGGCTCGCCGCTGCAGCCCGAAGAGCGCCCGACGCGCATCACGGTGCGCTCCGGCCGGCCGCTCAACGGCCAGGTACTCGGCATCCGGCGCGCCGACGGCAGCGTGACGTGGATCTCCGTCAACACCGGGTTCATGCGCCGCCCGGGCGAGGCCGACTACTACGGCATCGTCTCGACCGTCGCCGACATCACGGCGCGCAAGGCGGCCGAGGGGGCGCTGCGCGACAGCGAGGAGCGCTTCCGCCTCACCTTCGAGCTCGCCGGCTCGGGCATCGCGCACGTCGACATGGAAGGCCGCTTCCTGCGCGTCAATCCGAGCCTGTGCGACCTGCTCGGCTACAGCGAGGCCGAGCTCGTCGGGCGCTCGGTGAAGGACATCTCGCATCCCGACGACCGCGACCGCACCGACGTCGAGCGCGATCGCATGCGCGCCGGGCTGGCGCGCTCGTTCAGCCTCGAGAAGCGCTACCTGCACAAGGACGGCCACGTGGTGTGGGTGGACCTCACCGCGACGGTGGTGCGCGAC
>DASZQH010000210.1:0-3469 GCA_035549805.1 Burkholderiales bacterium | reverse complement strand
GTTCACCAGCACGCCGCGCGCGCCGGCGAGGTTCACGCCCTCGAGCAGCGGGCAGGCGATGGCCTGCTCGGCGGCGATGCGCGCGCGGTCGATGCCGCTCGCCTGGGCGGAGCCCATCATCGCCATCCCCTGCTCCGACATCACGGTACGCACGTCCTGGAAGTCGACGTTGACCAGGCCCGGCAGGTTGATGATCTCCGCGATGCCGGCCACCGCGTTGTTCAGCACGTCGTCGGCGGCACGGAACGCGTCTTCCTGGGTAACGTCCTCGCCCAGGACCTCCTCGAGCTTGTCGTTCAGGATCACGATCAGCGAGTCGGTGTGCGGCGCGAGCTCCTCGATGCCCTGCTCGGCGATCTTCATCCGCTTCGAGCCTTCGAAGGTGAAGGGCTTGGTGACCACGGCGACCGTGAGGATGCCGAGCGAGCGCGCGACTTCGGCGATCACGGGCGCGGCGCCCGTGCCGGTCCCCCCGCCCATGCCCGCGGTAATGAACACCATGTGCGCCCCGGCGACGGCCTCCTCGATGCGCTCGCGGTCGGCCACCGCCATGTTGCGCGCCTCCTCGGGCTTGGCGCCGGCGCCCAGCCCGCTCGAGCCGAGCTGAATCTGGTTGGCTGCCTTCGTGCGGGCGAGCACTTGCGCGTCGGTGTTGACCGCGATGAACTCCACGCCCTGCACGCCCTGCTCGATCATGTGATCGACGGCATTGCCTCCCGCGCCGCCGACCCCGATCACCTTGATGATCGGTCCGCTTACCTGGCTGTCTACGATTTCGAACATAGTTGTTATCTCCTTGCCGTTGGTGGAACTAGAAATTGCGTTGGAACCACTCCCTCATGCGCGCCAGCACGGCGGTCACCGAGCCGCTCTGGCGTGAAAGCTGTCCGTGCTGCACCTGGGATGCGCCTTCGAGCAGCAGACCCATCCCGGTTGCGTAGCGCGGGTTGCGCAGGACCTCCGCAAGCCCGCCTTGGTGCCGGGGCAGGCCGAGCCGCACCGGCATGTGGAAGATCTCTTCCCCGAGCTCGACCATGCCGTGCATGGTCGAGGAGCCGCCGGTGAGCACGACGCCGCTCGACAGCAGCTCCTCGAAGCCGGATTCGCGCAATACCTGCTGCACCAGCGAGTAGAGCTCCTCGACGCGCGGCTCGATGACCTCGGCGAGCGTCTGGCGCGACATCGCGCGCGAGCCGCGCTCGCCGATGCCGGGCACGTCGATCATGTCGTTCGGGTCGGCGAGCTGGCGCAGCGCCACGCCGTGGCGCGTCTTGATCGCCTCCGCGTCCGGGGTGGGCGTGCGCAGCGCCATCGCGATGTCGTTGGTGATCTGGTCCCCCGCGATCGGGATCACCGCGGTGTGGCGGATCGCGCCGTGGGTGAAGATCGCGATATCGGTCGTGCCCCCGCCGATGTCGAGCAGGCAGACGCCGAGGTCCTTCTCGTCTTCCGAAAGCACGGCACGCGACGAGGCGAGGGGCTGCAGGATGAGGTCGTTCACCTCGATGCCGCAGCGGCGCACGCACTTGATGATGTTCTGCGCCGCCGACACGGCGCCGGTGACGATGTGCACCTTGACCTCGAGGCGCACGCCCGACATGCCGATCGGCTCGCGCACGTCCTCCTGGCCGTCGATGATGAACTCCTGGCGCAGCACGTGCAGGATCTGCTGGTCGGTCGGGATGTTGACCGCCCGCGCGGTATCGATGGCGCGGTCGACGTCGAGGGCGCTCACCTCGCGGTCCTTGATCGCGACCATGCCGGTGGAGTTGAAGCTCTTGATGTGGCTGCCGGCGATGCCGACGAACGCCGAGCCGATCTTGCGGTCGGCCATCAGCTCCGCTTCCTCTAGGGCGCGCTGGATCGCGGCGACGGTGGCCTCGATGTTCACCACCACGCCCTTCTTGAGTCCCTTCGACTCGTGGCTGCCCATGCCGAGCATCTCGAGCTGGCCGTCCGGGCGCAGCTGCGCGACCAGGCACGCCACCTTCGAGGTGCCGATGTCCAGCGCGACGATGAGGTCCTTGTCGTCCTTGGCCATCAGCCGCCTTTCACTCCCTGCAAGCCGGGGATGCGCAGCGCGAACCCGTTCGGGTAGCGCAGGTCCACGTACTCGTGCTTCCGGTCGATCGTCCCCAAGGTGAGGTGGTACACCGCCACGAAACGCCGCAGGCGCGCCTCCGCGAGCTCGCCGTCGCGGCCGAGCATCACGTCGAGGCCGCCGGAGAGGCGCAGCTGCCAGGCGAGCCGCGGGGTCAGCACGACGCGCTCGACCTGCGCGCCGAGCGGCGCCACCGCTTCGCTGAAGCGCGCGTGGCGGAAAGTCACCTCGAACTCGGTGCCGGCCGGGCCGACGAACAGCGGCAGCACCGCGTCGCTGGTGCCGAAGAACCGCTCGCCGTGCGTGTTCACGAGCGCGTCGTCGCCCCAGCGGGCGAGCGCGATGTGCTCCTCGATGATCACCTCGAGGCGGTCGGGCCAGACGCGCCGCACCGACGCGCGCCGCACCCAGGGGAGCTTCTCGATGGCCGCACGGACCTCGTCCCCCGAGACGGCGAAGAAATTGCCGCGGATCCTGCCGTGCACCGCGCCCTCGATGTCTTCGCGCGTGGTTCTTTCCAGCGCGGTCGCGACGCTCAGCTCGCGCACCGGAAAGAGCGCCGAGCGCACCAGCATCCAGGCGGCGGCCGCGGCGAAGAGGAATGCCGCCACGCCGACCAGCGCGCCGGCCGCGATGTTCAGCACGCGCGGGTTATCCCACATGCGCGCCCTCGAGGATCTTCACGCACAGGTCTTCGTAGCCCACGCCGGTCGCCTTCGCCGCCATCGGCACGAGCGAGTGGCCCGTCATGCCGGGCGCCGTGTTCACTTCCAGCAGGAACGGCTTGCCCGCACGGTCGAGCATCAGGTCGACGCGGCCCCAGCCGCTGCAGCCGACGAGCTTGAACGCGCGCAGCGCGAGGGCCTGCAGCTCCTTCTCCTGCGCGGCGGGCAGGCCGGCCGGGCAGTGGTACTTCGTGTCGTCGGTGAAGTACTTGTTCTGGTAGTCGTAGTTACCCTTGGGCGCCTCGATGCGGATCAGCGGCAGGGCGGCATCCTCCAGGACGCTGGCGGTGTACTCCGGCCCGTCGATGAACTGCTCGGCGAGCGCGATGTCCTTGAATTTCTTCGCCGCGAGTTCGTAGGCGGCCGGCAGCTGCTTTTCGTCGGTGACCTTGGTGAGGCCGAGCGTCGATCCCTCGTTCGCCGGCTTGACGATGAGCGGCAGCCCCAGGTCCTTCGCCACCGCGCCCCAGTCGTCTCCGGCCCGCAGGATGCGGTAGCGAGGCGTCGGGATGCCGTTCGCCAGCCAGATCATCTTGCTGCGCCACTTGTCCATGGCGATCGCCGAGCCCAGCACACCGCTGCCGGTGTAGGGGATGCCGAGGAATTCGAGCGCACCCTGCAGCGTGCCGTCCTCGCCGCCCCG
>DASZQH010000209.1:0-1881 GCA_035549805.1 Burkholderiales bacterium | reverse complement strand
CATCACGACGGGCTGCCCCGGCACGCCGCGCTCGCGTGCGCGTCGCACGGCCTGCCCCGGGGAATGCAGCTCCAGCGCAAAATCCTTCTCCGAGTCCGCGACGATCCGTCGCAGCTCCTCGACCGCCTGATGGGTCTGTCTTTCGTCCTTTCCAAAACCAAAAACCGACATGCCGCAGTCCGCAAAGTCCGCCATGGCGAATCCCGGCGTGAAGCTGAGCATCGCGTTGTATTTGTTCTCCAGCCGGCCGAGCTCTTCATAGAGGCCCTTGCACGGCTCGATGAAGGAGCACTGGGATGGAATGCCCGTGAGGTAGTCGAGCTGGTGGTACGCCTTCGGCATGCGGCGTCCGAGCTTCAGCATCTGGTCGAGCAGACGCGCGGCGCGCGCGCCGGTGTCGGCCATGTCGACGTGCGGATAGGTGCGGTAGGCGACCAGGCCGTCGGCGTGGTCCATCATCGCCTGCGTCACGTTCGCATGCAGGTCGAGGCTCGCGACGACGGGCACGCGCGGGCCGACGAGCTCGCGCACGCGGCGCAGGATCTCGCCCTCGCCGTCGTCGTGCGACTCGCTGACCATCGCGCCGTGCAGGTCCAGGTACACGCCGTCGATTGGCGAGGCACCTTTCAGATGTGCAATCAGCTCGCCGGTGATCCTGTCGAAAGCGTCGTCGGTGACGTGGGCGGAGGGGCTCGCCGCCCCCCATGCACTGCCGACGAGCACGTGCCCCATCGCGCGCAGCGCCTGGATCGCGCCTTCCGCGGGGATATTCGCCCCCTGCACCGCGCCGAAGATCGCCGCACCGTACTGGACGCCCGGCCACCCGCCCCCGTCCTCGAATGCCGCGTAGTCCGCTTTGGACGGGGCAAAGGTGTTGGTCTCGTGCTGGAACCCGCCTATCGCGATGCGCGCCATGTCCTGTACTCTTACGCCTCCTCAGCCGGAGATTAAACCAATGATCCGCAACGTTCTCGTCGCAGTCGCATTGGGCCTGATGGTGTCGGCAGCGAACGGCCAGGAGAAAGTCCTGCGCGTCGTGCCGCACTCCAACCTCGCGATCCTCGATCCGATCTGGACCACGGCCTACATGAGCCGTAACCACGGCTACATGGTGTACGACACGCTGTTCGGCACCGACGCCAACAGCAAGATCCAGCCGCAGATGGTCGAGAAGTGGACCGTCAGCCCGGACAACCGCCTCTGGACGTTCACGCTGCGCAGCGGGCTCGCGTTCCATGACGGCCAGCCGGTGACCGGCGAGGACGTGATCGCCTCGCTTTCGCGCTGGGGAAAGCGCGACGCCATGGGCCAGAAGCTCTTCACGTTCGTCGACCGCATGGACTCGCCGTCGCCGAACACCTTCCGCCTGTTCCTGCGCGAGGCCTGCGGCTTCGTGCTCGAGGCGCTCGGCAAGCCCTCCTCGAACGTGCCGTTCATCATGCCCAAGCGCGTCGCCGACACGCCGGCCGACAAGCAGATCGACGACGCGACGGGCAGCGGACCGTACGTCTTCGCCAAGGACCAGTTCAAGCCCGGCGACAAGGCGGTCTACCTCAAGAACACGAAATACGTGCCGCGCAAGGAAGCGCCCTCGGGCACCGCGGGCGGCAAGCAGGTGTTCGTCGACCGCGTCGAGTGGAACCTCGCGCTGCGCGATGCGCAGGCGCAGGTCAATGCGCTGGTGAAGGGCGAGGTGGACATCGTCGAGCAGCCCGCGTTCGAGAGCTATCCCGCGCTGCAGGCGGACAAGGGCATCCAGGTGGTGAACTCCAACCCGCTCGGCTTCCAGTACATGGGCCGCTTCAACCACCTGCACCCGCCGTTCAACAATCCGAAGGTGCGCCAGGCGGCGCTCGCCGCGTTCTCGCAGGAGCCGTTCCT
>DASZQH010000208.1:0-13732 GCA_035549805.1 Burkholderiales bacterium | reverse complement strand
GGGCGCCCCTCATCGAAGAAGGCCAGCCCGTCCTCACCGCGCACGCCTGGGTCGGCGTGCGCGCCATGCCGCCCCGGGGCGGCGATGCGACGCTGACGCTCGAGGAGGTCTCGCGCGCGGTCGCCTACCTCGCGCGCTCCTCCGGCGGCAAGTGGCCGGATCCCGACCGCGCCATGCTGGCGAAGATCCGCGCCGAGGAGAAGAAGCGCCTCGAGCACCTCAAGGCGTCGCAGGGAAAGGGGTCCTGACCCCTTTTATCCACTAGGATTGAGCTCATGACCGAGAAAATCACCCGCCGCGAATTCATGATCCGTACCGCCGCCGCTTCGGCGGCGACCGGGGCGTCCCTGCCGCTCTACGCGACCAACGTGGTCACCGACGCGAAGCAGGCGCAGCTCAAGTGGTCCAAGGCGCCGTGCCGCTTCTGCGGCGTGGGCTGCGGCGTCAACGTCGCGGTGAAGGACGGGCAGGTGGTGGCGACGCACGGCGACCCGCAGTCGGAGGTGAACCGCGGCGTGAACTGCGTCAAGGGCTACTTCCTCTCCAAGATCATGTACGGCGAGGACCGGCTGACGCGGCCGCTCCTGCGCATGAAGAACGGCAGGTACGACAAGACGGGCGAGTTCACCCCGGTGACCTGGGAGCTCGCGTTCGACACCATGGCCGAGAAGTGGAAGGCGGCGCTGAAGAAGAAGGGGCCCTCGTCGGTCGGCATGTTCATGTCCGGCCAGTCCACGGTGTGGGAAGGCTACGCCGCGGTGAAGCTGATGAAGGCGGGCTTCCGCTCCAACAACATCGACCCGAACGCGCGCCACTGCATGGCGAGCGCCGCGGTCGCGTTCATGCGCACCTTCGGCATCGACGAGCCGATGGGCTGCTACGACGACATCGAGCACGCCGACGCGTTCGTGCTGTGGGGCTCGAACATGGCGGAGATGCACCCGATCCTGTGGCAGCGCGTCACCGACCGGCGCCTCGCGCACCCGCACGTGCAGGTGGCGGTGCTCTCGACCTTCGAGCACCGCAGCTATGACCTCGCCGACCTGACGCTCACCTTCACGCCGCAGGCCGACCTCGCGATCCTGAACTACATCGCCAACTTCATCATCCAGAAGGGGGCGGTGAACAAGGACTTCGTCTCGAAGCACGTCGCCTTCAAGCTCGGCAACGCCGACATCGGCTACGGCCTGCGCCCGGAGCACGAGCTGCAGAAGAAGGCGAAGAACGCCGCCGACGCCGGCGGCTCGAAGCCGATCTCGTTCGACGAGTTCGCAAGATTCGTCTCGCGCTACGACGTCAATTCCGCCTCCAAGCTCTCCGGCGTGCCGGTGGACCGGTTGCAGAAGCTCGCGCAGCTCTACGCCGACCCGAAGGTCAAGGTGATGTCGTTCTGGACCATGGGGTTCAACCAGCACACGCGAGGCGTGTGGGCGAACCACATGATCTACAACATCCACCTCCTCACCGGGAAGATCTCGACGCCGGGCAACAGCCCGTTCTCGCTCACCGGCCAGCCCTCCGCCTGCGGCACGGCGCGCGAGGTGGACGTGTTCTCGCACCGGCTGCCCGCCGACATGGTGGTGATGAACCCGAAGCATCGCGCGATGACCGAGGAGATCTGGAAGCTGCCGCCGGGCACCATCCCGGAGAAGCCCGGCTTCCACGCCGTGGCGCAGAGCCGCGCGCTGAAGGACGGCCTGCTCAACTGCTACTGGACCCAGACCACGAACAACGTGCAGGCGGGCGCGAACTCCGCGAACGAGACCTGGCCCGGCTTCCGCAACCCGGAGAACTTCGTCGTCGTCTCCGACGTGTACCCGACCGTGACCACCGCCGGCGCGGACCTGATCCTGCCTTCGGCGATGTGGGTGGAGAAGGAGGGCTGCTTCGGCAACGCCGAGCGCCGCACCCAGTTCTGGCACCAGCTCGTCAACGCGCCCGGCCAGGCGCGCTCCGACCTGTGGCAGATCATGGAATTCTCGAAGCGCTTCACGATGGAGGAGGTGTGGCCCGCCGAGCTCCTCGCGAAGAAGCCGGAGTACAAGGGCAAGACGCTTTACGACGTCCTGTTTCTCAACGCGATCAAGGATTTCCCCAATTCCCAGCTGGATGCGGCCTACGAGAACCACGAGGCGAAGCATTTCGGCTTCTACGTGCAGAAGGGCCTGTTCGAGGAGTACCGGCGCTTCGGTCAGGGCAAGGCGCACGACCTCGCGGACTTCGACACCTATCACCGCGTGCGCGGCCTGCGCTGGCCGGTGGTAGACGGCAAGGAGACGAAGTGGCGCTTCAAGGAGGGGCTCGACCCCTACGTGAAGGCGGGCACCGGCTTCCAGTTCTACGGCAACGCGGACAACAAGGCGTACATCTACGCGCTGCCCTACGAGCCCGCCGCCGAGTCGCCGGACAAGGAGTACCCGCTGTGGCTCGTCACCGGCCGCGTGCTCGAGCACTGGCACTCCGGCTCGATGACGCGCCGCGTTCCCGAGCTGCACCTCGCGTTCCCCAACGCGGTGGTCTACATGCACCCCGAGGACGCCCGGGCGCTCGGCGTGCGCCGCGGCGACGAGGTCGAGGTCACCTCCCGGCGCGGCGCGATGAAGAGCCGCGTCGAGACCCGCGGCAGGAACAAGATGCCGAAGGGCCTCGTCTACGTGCCCTGGTTCGACGCGAGCCAGCTCATCAACAAGGTGACCCTCGACGCCACCGACCCGATCTCGCTGCAGACCGACTTCAAGAAGTGCGCCTGCAAGGTGGTGAAGGTATGAACCCCCTCCGCGGTTTTGCCGCCCCCCTGCGCGGTCCCGCCGCCCCCCTGACAAGGGGGGAGCGAGCGCAGCGAGCGGGGGGTTTATCGGGCGATGGAAAACCAACCCCCCATTCGCCTTCGGCTCATGCCCCCCTTGTCAGGGGGGCGGCAATAGCGATCGCTTTCCTCACTTTACTGATCATGACTGCCGCACCTGCGCTGGCCCAGCAGCACGACCCGTTGCGGCCCGGCATCGGCTTCGACGGCAGCCCGAAGACCCCGCCGCTCGTCAACGCGGAGAACAACGACCGCAAGCGCACGCGCTCCTACGCGATGCAGCCGCCGACGATCCCGCACAAGACCGACAACTACCAGGTCGACCGCTTCGCGAACAAGTGCATGACCTGCCACGCGCGCACCCGCGCCGGCGAGACGCAGGCCACGCCGATCAGCATCACGCACTACCAGGACCGCGACGGCACCTTCCTCGCCGACGTCTCGCCGCGGCGCTACTTCTGCGAGCAGTGCCACGTGGTGCAGATGGACGGCGCTTCCCCCACCGTCAGGAACCGATTCCAGGATGTGGATTCCTTGATCAGAAAACAACAAAAATAGATGCGCGATTTCCTTCGTCGCTACTGGCGCACCCTCACCCGGCCCAGCGCCTATTACTCGCTCGGCTTCCTCACCATCGGCGGCTTCATCGGCGGCGTGATCTTCTGGGGCGGCTTCAACACCGCGCTCGAGGCCACCAACACCGAGAGGTTCTGCATCACCTGCCACGAGATGCGCGACAACGTGTACCAGGAGATCCAGCCCACCATCCACTTCACCAACCGCTCCGGCGTGCGCGCCACCTGCCCCGACTGCCACGTGCCGCACGACTGGACCTACAAGATGGCGCGCAAGATGCAGGCCTCGAAGGAAGTCTGGGGCTGGCTCTTCGGCACCATCAGCACGCGCGAGAAGTTCCTCGCCAAGAGGAAGGAGCTCGCCGGCCGCGAGTGGGAGCGCCTCAAGGCCAACAACTCGCTCGAGTGCCGCAACTGCCACGACTTCCAGGCGATGGACTTCACGCGCCAGTCCAAGCGCGCCGTCGACGCGCACTCCACCTTCCTCGCAAAGGGAGAGAAGACCTGCATCGACTGCCACAAGGGCATCGCCCACAAACTTCCCGACATGGCCGGCCAATGACGGATCAGGAAAATCCCGCGCAGCGCAAGACCGAGGAGTTCCGGACCTGGCTCTTCTTCACCGTCGTCGTCGCGCCGGCCCTCGCCGTCGCGATCGTAAGCGGCTGGGGCTTCGTCGTCTGGATGTGGCAGACCTTCGTCGCCGGCCCGCCGACCTACTGAGAAAAGGGGCCTGACCCCTTTTTCGGCACCATGTTCAAGCGAATCGACCACATCGAGCTCCTGACCGCCGCGCCGGAGCGCGCGGTCGCCTTCTACACCGGCATCCTCGGCTTCCGCGAGCGCGAGCGCATGCGCATTCCCGAGACGCCTTCCGGGCCGCTGGACCTCGTCTACCTGGAGCTCGGCGGCACGACGGTCGAGGTGATGTGCTATCCAGAAGCGCCGAAGCCGATCCTGCCGCGCAGCGCGGAGACGCGCCTGGGCTGGCAGTGCCTCGCGCTGGAAGTGCAGGACATGGACGGCGTCCTGGCCGCGCTGAGCGCCAAAGGCGTGGCGACGGCCTGGGGCCCGATCAAGCGGCCCGACTACGCGCGCGCCGAGATCCGCGACCCCGACGGCAATCCCATCGAGCTGCGCCAGTGGTACCGCTAGAGATCGGGGACAGGCGCCGATTTCCCGAAAAGGGTCCTGACCCCTTTTCCCGCTAGCGCCGGATCAGCGCGAGGATCCTCTCCAGCGCCTCGTCCGCGATCGCGACTAGCTCCGCGGGCGTGCGGTTCTGGATCGGGTGCGGGACCCAGACGAGGGCGGCGGCGAAGCCGAGCGCGCTCATCTGCGCGTCCGCCGCGGGGCGGAACGCCTCGGTGGCCACGCCGCAGCCGGGGATGCCGCGCCGGTCGAGGTTCTGCAGGTCATGCAAACTGCACGACGTACAGGACCCTCAGTCGGCGAGCGCCTCCACGACCACGTCGCAGCGCTCGACGATGTCGGCGAGCACGCTCTCGGGCGCCGGCTTGGTGTGCGTCGGCTTCGCGAAGCGCAGCACCTCCAGCCCGCGCGCGGCGAGCCGCGTTTCGAGCGTGTCGAGGAACTCGCTGCTGCGTTCCTTCGCGATGCTGAGCAGCCCGATCGTCGCGCCCGCGAGATCCGCCGGCGGCGCCACGCGCTCGCGCATCGCGGCGGCGGTTTCCGCCGTGGGATCCCGCATCGAGTATTTCTCGTTCATGCCTTGATCTCCTGGGAAACGATTTGAACCTCGGTGGGGCGCCGCTGCGCGATCCAGCCGCCGATGACGGCCGACATCAGGCCGCCTTCGCCGCCGGCGCGCACCACGAGCAGCCCGCCGGGCCGGAACTTGTCCACCATTTCATTCGCGCGCGAAGGATCGATCCCTTCGCCGACGCCTTGCGCCCCCGCGACGAGGTCTCGGCCCGGGCGGCGCGATGCCTGGTAGAGCGCCGCCTCGATCTCGGCGCGGCCCCAGCCCGCGGCCTTGAAGATCGCGTAGTGGTCGGGCGAGAGGACGAGGATCGCGTAGGACGTCTCGGCGAGCTTCGGGTGCCCCACGGCACAAAGGGCCATGGCGAGCGAGCGCGCGAGGCTTTCGGGATCGCGCGACTTCTGGTCGGCCACGCCCTGCACGCCGTCGCCATGGAAGAGGGTGACCGTGGAGGCGCCGCGCGCGCTGCCGCGGGCGACGTTGAGCGGCACCCAGGCCGGATCGCTCTCGTCCTCGGCGAAGCAGAACGTGTACTTGCCCGGGTTGCCGAGCACCGAGCGGTCGATCTCCTTCGGCCGGCCGCCGCCGACGTTGCGCACCACGAGCTGCAGCGCGCGCCCGATCGTCGCATTGGCGCGGTTGCCCTGGCCGAGCGCGTTGCCGCCGGAGTTCATCCCGATCCGCCGCGCCACCGGCCCGTTGACGATGATCACCGGTCCCGAGAACCACAGCGTCGCGAGCAGGCCGTGCATCGAGAACTCGGGCTTGAGCGCCGCCTCGATCGTCGCCAGCACCACGGGAAAATATTCAGGCCGGCAACCTGCGAGCACCGCGTTCACCGCGGCCTTCTCGACCGTGCACTCCGCGAGGTTCGGCGGAATCAGCCCGAGCACCTCGTCCGGCCTGCGTGTCGTCCCGCCGAGCATCCGCGCGATCCGCAGGTCCGTCGGCGGCACCACCGGCAGCCCGTCGCTCCAGCCGCGGTCGTACGTCACCTCGATCGGATCGTCCATCGGATCGACCGCGATCTCCCGCGACACGAGCTTCAGGTCCCCGAAGCGCAGCGCCAGCCGCTCCGGCATCCCCGGTTCCAGCGACTTCGACCCGCACCCCGGCTTGAACGCCGGCAGCGCCGCCCCCAGCCCGGCCACGCCGGCCACGCGCTCCCAATCCGCCCGCACCCAGCCCTCGGCACGATCCACCTCGCGCCCGCCTTCCAGCCGGATGAGCGTCGGCACGATCTCCACCTTGTGCCGCCACGACCTCTCGAGCGTCCGATCGTCCAGCGACCCGCCCGCCGCCTCGGGAAACGCCGGATCGTCCTGCGAGTAGAGCGCCACCGGCGCGCGCTTCTTCAGCTCCGCCAGCACCGGCCCCACGAGCTGGCAGGTCTCGCACTCTCGCTTCACCACGGCTAGCAGTTCCATGCGAGCCTGATCTTAGCCCCACTAACCGGCACCTTCTCGTCGTTCCCGCGAAAGCGGGAACCCAGTTCACAAGAGATCGGGGACAGGCACCGATTTCCTTTTGCGCTGCGAAAGACCCCACACCGCAGTCCAAATAGTCATAGAACTAGCGCGGCCGGTTTGTCCGGCTATAGGCTCCGCTCGTCCATTCAATCGGAGGCAGACATGACGGAGTTCCAGGAGAAGTTGCTCACGGCAGTAGCCGACGCGCCGGGTAGAACCGACCGCGAGCTTACCGATTCATTTCTTACGCGCAGCGACCCACCGAGCCGCATCAATCAGGAAGCGCGCCTCTTGGAAAGCCGCGGTGTATTGATCAGAAGGAAGCGCGCCGACGGCCTGATCGGAAACTACCCGGCGAAAACTTCACCGAAGCTCGGTCTGGTCCGGAGCTAGTCGCGCGCTGTCCTATGCTTCGGCTCGGAAGCGTAACGAAAGTCGCAATGGCTCGCGCCCTGCATGAGCGTCTGCGTCCGTTTCAGCTCGACGCCCGAACCGAACCCCTCGGCCATCGGAAAGTCGGCGCCGCAGGCGAGGAGGAAGCCGAGCTCGGGAATGCCGAGCGCCTTGTAGAACTCGGCGTACTTGCAGCGGGTCACGTTGATCTCGTAGGCCTCGGGCGTCTGGCGGATTACGTCGTAGTCCAGGGCGTCGCCGGCTGCGTATCGATCGAAAGCCGCAGCCATGTTCGCGCCGAGGTCCTCGGAGCCGCGGGAGCGCCACCACTTTTCGCCCATCTCGCGATACAGGTCACCGAGCGAGGCACGGACGATCGCGTTGGCGCGCTCTTCACCGAGCTCCTTCTGCAGCGCCTTGACGAGCGGGACCAGGACCTGGGCCTGGATCTTCACGCGCTCGAGGAAGGGAATGTCCATGCGCTATCTCCGTTCAGGCGGCCTTGCCGCATCCGGCCGGCTTGTACACACGCTCGGTGGAAGCGGGAAACTTCGACAGCTTTGAAGACGGCCGACGCGGCCGGCTGACGAGCTCACCGCCGCAATTGGGGCACTTTCCGGCAAGCACGCCTTCCGCGCAGGACACGCAGAAGGTGCACTCGAAGGAGCAGATCCGCGCTTGCGTGGATTCGGGCGGGAGGTCCTTGTTGCAGCATTCGCAGTTGGGTCGCAGTTGAAGCATTGCAGTCTCCTGAAAGACCTTAACGGGGTCCCCGCTTTCGCGGGGACGACGAGGATTTGCGGTGGGACCTGCTGGCAAGACCCATCAAGCGCCGAAACGTCGGGCACTCCATGTGACTCGGCGCCGGGCAGGCGGCGGCGTGCTTCAAGCCGTCGCGCATCGCGGTGAGCTTGCGGATCGTGCCGTCCAGCTCCTTCGCCTTCGCCGAGAGGAGAGCCCGGTCGATGTTCGGCTTGCCGTCGACGCCGAACATGCGGGCGATCTCGTCGAGGGAGAAGCCGGCGGCGGCGCCGAGCTGGATGAGGGCGAGGCGCTCGAGGACGTTCGGCGGGAACACGCGCTTCAGGCCGTGGCGGCCGGTCGAGGCGATGAGGCCCTTCTCTTCGTAGAAGCGCAGGGTCGAGGCGGGGATCCCCGCGCGCTCAGCTACGTCTGAAATATCCATGGCGCTTGACTTCAAGTTGACTTGAAGTGGCACTGTAGCGCCCATGGACACTCTCACACAAGCAGTCGTCATCGGGACGGGCGCGACCGTGGTGATGGATGCATGGGGCATCGTGCGGGCGCGCCTGCTTGGAATGCCGCCGGCGAACTACGGTCTCGTGGGGCGCTGGATCGCCTGGATGCCGCGCGGGCGCTTTCGCCACGCGCCGATCGCGAAGTCGCCGCCGGTGCGGGGCGAGCTCGCGATCGGCTGGATTGCCCACTACGCGATCGGTATCGCGTTCGCGGGCGTGCTGCTCGCGCTCGCCGGACCGGCGTGGGCGGAGCGCCCGACGCTCTGGCCCGCGCTCGCGGTGGGCGTCGGGAGCGTCGCCGCGCCGTTCCTGGTCATGCAGCCCGGCATGGGCGCCGGCATCGCGGCGAGCCGCACGCCGAAGCCCGGCGCGGCGCGCTTGCAGAGCCTGGTGACGCACGCGGTGTTCGGATGCGGGCTTTTCGTTTCGGCTGTATTTTTGAACTACCTGAAAGGATGAAGATGCGAATACCTGCTCGTTACGCGCCGCTTCTTTTCGGCGCGATCCTCTCCGTGATCATGGTCACCGTGGTCTCCGGCTGCGTGCTCGCCCTCACGCAGGGAATCCACAAGGGGTTCCTGCTGCAATGGGCGAAGAGCGCCGCGACGACCTGGCCGATCGCCTTCCCGACGGTGACCATCGTCGCGCCGTGGGTGCGGCGGATCGTGGGGCGCGTGACGGGGTGAAGACTGTGCCCCCGCCTTCGCGGGGGCCGACAGCCTACGGCGCGAGGCGCAGCGGCCCGCCCACTGCCCGCCACCCGGAATGGCCGCTCGCCATGTACTTCGCGTCGAAGCCGGCCTCCCGCAGCTTGATCGCGGTGTTGCAGCCGACGTGGAAGCCGTAGGCGCAGTACACGACCACCGGGGCGTCCTTCTTCAGCTCGCCGATCCAGCGCTCGACCTGCTCCGGGTCGCGCCAGGTCGCGGGGTCGGCGATGTCCTGGTGCCGGCCGATGTAGTGGCGCGGCCGCACGTCGATCACCTGCACCGGCTGCCCGGACGCGAGCATGGCCTTCACCTCTTCCACGCCGACCGCCGGCAGGTCCTGGTATTCCTCCTGCACTAGCGGCCGCGGCGCGGGCGCCTTGCGTGCGTCCTCGTAGCGCAACTCGAGCGCCGGCCAGTCGACGTTGCGGAAGAACGTGTCGACGTAGGCGCGCGCGTTCGCGCCGAAGTCCTGGTGGTAGGCGTGCTCGTACATGTCGAGGGCGAGGATCGGCACCCCGCTCGCCACGGACTGCGAATGCTCGGACGCGTACTGGTTGACGAGGCGCCCGTCGCGCGGCACGTAGGTGAGCACGACCCAGCCCGAGCCGCCGCCGAGCGCGTAGCCCATCGCGCGGAACTCCGCGCGCCAGCGGTCGAGCGAGCCGAAGTCGCGCGCGAGCGCCTGCGTCATCGCCGCGGTCGGCGTGCCGTCGCCGCCCAGGCTGGCGAAGTACAGCTCGTGCAGCAACGTCGAGTTGAGCGCCACCAGCTCCTCGCGCTTCAGCCCGTTCAGCACGTGGCCGGGCGCGGCGGCGAAATCGAGCGCCTCGAGCTGCTCGGTGATCGCGTTCAGGCGCCGCAGCGCCCCGCCGTAGTTGTTCTCGTAGTGGCTCTCGATCAGCTTCAGCGAAAGCCCGTTCAGCGTCCAGGGACGGCAGTGGATCTGCTTCAGTGTGTAGCGCATGGTGCAACCTCCAGGCCCGGCGTTGGGAACCGCCGCGCTTCGCGCGAGGACACCTGATGGGATGGACCGGTGCCCGCGCTCGTTGCGCAACGCTCACAGGGTTGGACGGGGCACCGTCTTGGAGGGATGAAACCCGGGGGCCTGTTACCCCCGCGCGTAGATTACGGCCGCCGCCCCTTCCGCGTCAACGCCGTCAGAGCAGGCCCGGATTCGCGCGCCACACCGCCCAGGTGAGCGCGGAGGCGAAGGCGACCCACGCGAGGTAGGGAAGCATGAGGAGGGCGGCGAGGCGTCGCACGCGCCAGAAGAGACCGACCGTGACCGCGATGAGCGCGAGGAGGAGGAGCACCTCGGCGAACGCCAGTGCTCCGTTCTTCCAGTGGAAGAAGAGCCACGACCACAGCGCGTTCGCGACGAGCTGCACGATGAAGACGCCGAGGGCGGGCTTGCGGTACGTCGCGCCGCGCTCGCGCCATACCAGCCAGGCCGAGACGCCCATCAGCGCGTAGAGGACGGTCCAGACCGGGCCGAAGACGGAACCGGGCGGCGCCCACGCCGGGCGCGCGAGCCCGGCGTAGAACGAGGCGGCGTCGATCGACGCGATCCCGCCCACCGCGGCGGCGGCGAAGGCGAGGAGGAGCCAGCCGAGGAGGGCGATCATCCGGTCGCTCATAATAGCGGCGTCGATGGCAGCCTCCTCCACCTTCAACGCCGCGGACGGCGACGGCTACGAGCGCCTCATGGGGCGCTGGAGCCGGCGCCTGGCGGTGCCGTTCCTCGACTTCGCCGGCACGCGCGACGGCGAATCGGTGCTCGACGCGGGCTGCGGCACCGGCGCGCTCTCCGCGGTGCTCGCGGAGCGCGACCGCGGGAGCTCGGTGCTCGGGGTCGACCTCTCGCCCATCTACGTGGAGCACGCGAAGCGCAGCCTGGGCGGCGATCCGCGCCTCGGCTTCGAGGTGGGCGACGCCTGCGCCCTGCGCTTTGCCGACGGCAGCTTCGACCGCGTCCTTTCGCTGCTGGTGCTGCATTTCGTGCCGAAGGCCCCGGCCGCGATCGCCGAGATGCGGCGCGTGGCGCGCCCGGGCGCGGTCGTGGCGGCCACGGTCTGGGACGCGCGCGGCGGCCAGGTGGCGAACCGCATCTTCTTCGACACCGCGGCGGCGCTCGACCCGAAGGCGAACGAGCGGCGCGCCGCGAACTACACGCGCCCGATGACGCGCCCCGGCGAGCTCGGCCGCGCGTGGCGCGCCGCCGGCTTCGAGAACGTCGTCGAGACGACGCTCGCCATCCGCATGGAGTTCGCCTCCTTCGCGGACTACTGGGAGCCGCTGGCGGGCAGGGACGGCCCGGGTGCGCAGTACATCGCCACGCTGGACGAGGCCGGCCGCGCGCGCCTGCGCGACACCGTCCGGGCGGCGTACCTCGACGGCGAAGAAGACGGGCCGCGCTCCTATGCGGCCGTCGCCTGGGCGGTGAAAGGAAACGCGCCGCTCGGCTAGCGCGGCGCGCCGGCGCCTTGCAGCCAGGGGCAGTTGCGCGCCCGGGCGAGGCCGATGACGCGTTGGCTGCGCGCGAGGTGCGGGAGCACGGACATCATCTCCGCCGCCTGCTGCGATCCCTGCCGCCCCTGGGCGGCGGACTGGGAGAGAAAGGACCGCAGGGCGGGCGTGCCGGCGATCGAGCGCGTCTCCGCCTCGAGCGCTTCGCAGCCGAGCGATTCGTCGCCGGGACGCCGCGCCGCGGCCTGGGCCGCGGTCAGCGCCTGCATCACCTGCGTATCGGCGGCGTTCGCCTGCGCGTGAGCCGGCGCGGAGAAGAGCGTGAGGAGCAGGCAAGACAAAGCAGCGGCTTTCATTGGGCGACCACGTCAGTACGGGAACGGACAGACATTCTGTAGCGGCGGCGCTACATTGCCAATCCGGTCGCCGAGCGTCTCTTCCCCTGGGGCGTAAGGGCGATAACTCGGTGATGGTCTGTAACGGCGACCGGACTCTTTCTCTGTCGTGCCCGCCCGAATGCGCTAGTGGGCCATCGGGCCGTCCTGCGCGCCGGCGCCGTGGTCGCGGTAGATGCCGGCGTCCTTCGGGCCGACGACCTGCAGGACCCCGGCGGCGCCCTTGCCGACGCGCGAGAGCGCGTGGTCGACGAGCACGTAGTGGCCGGGATACTCGACCTTCATCTCGACGATCGCCGCGCCGCCCGGCGGCACGGTGGTGGTCTGCACGTTCTCGCGCGGGGCGCTGGTGGAGGCCTCGGTGTAGACGCGGTCGAAGATCTCGCCGATGACGTGGAACGAGGAGATCTTGTTCGGGCCGCCGACGCCGAAGTAGATGCGCACCGTCTCGCCGACCTTCGCCTGCATCTTGTGCTCCTTGATGAGCGCGCCCACGGCGCCGTTGAAGGTGTAGTAGTCGGGCAGCTCGGCGGCCAGCTTGTCGTGGTCGAACGGCTGGTGGCCCTTCGTGCCGGTCTTGTGCGCCGTGTACAGGTCGCCCTGCATGACGTAGAACTCGCGGTCGACCTTCGGCAGGCCGCCCTCGGGCTCGACGAGGATCATCCCGTACATGCCGGCGGAGATATGCTGGGCGACGCTCGGCGTCGCGCAGTGGTAGACGTAGAGGCCGGGATTGAGCGCCTTGAAGGTGATCGTCTTCTCCTGGCCCGGAGGCACCTGGAGGAACGCCGCGCCGCCGCCGGGGCCGGTGGTGGCGTGGAAGTCGATGGAATGCACCATCTTGCTGTCCTTCGCGTTCGCGAGCGTGAACTCGACGCTGTCGCCCTTCTTCACGCGCAGCATCGGCCCGGGCACCTTCTTGTCGAACGTCCAGTAGGTGAAGGTCGTGCCGTCGTCGAGCTTGCCGGCGAGCTCGACCGTCTCGACGCGGTACTTGACGAGCTGCGGCGCCCGGGCGCCGATCGGCGCCGGCACCGCGTTCGGGTCCATCGACACGCTGACCGCGGGCTGGGCCTTCTCGACGGAAGGTCCTTTGACGGAATCGAGGAACCGCGGCGCGGCGGAGGAGCCGGCGGACGCGACGGGGGTCGCCGCGCTCTTTCCGCGACCCGCGACCTCGAGCACGCCTTCCATGCCGACCTGGCGGTGGCCGGCGATGGTGCAGATGTATTCGAAGCTGCCGGCCTTCGTGACCTTGAACTTCAGCTTCGTCGCGCCGCTGGCGGCGTCGAACTTCTTCGACGCGACCCCGAGCTGCGGGAAGGCGATGTCGTGCTGCGCGCCTTCGCCGCTGGAGATCGTGATTTCGAGCGTGTCGCCGACGTTCGCCTTCAGCGTCGGGTTGGCGTTGCCTTTCTCGTCGAGGAACACCATCTTGCCGTCCTTCAGGCCCG
This sequence comes from Burkholderiales bacterium, assembly GCA_035549805.1. Taxonomy (GTDB): domain Bacteria; phylum Pseudomonadota; class Gammaproteobacteria; order Burkholderiales; family SG8-39; genus SCGC-AG-212-J23. The sequence continues at coordinate 482 of DASZQH010000208.1, read as the reverse complement.
TGGTGAGGCGGATCGGCTTGAAGGCCGCCGGATTCACCGAGGCCTGCTTCTGCGCGCCTGCGGCGGGCTCGGCCGCGAAGGCCGGGAACGCGGCCGCGACCAGCGCGGCGAGGAGGAGGGGGGCGTACCGCTTGTGGGATCTCATGACATCACCTTTCTTCGTTTGTGTATGGGACCAGCCTGCGCCTCCCACGCGCCCGGTTCTTGACCAGGGTCAAACGGGGCGCACCCCGGCGGTCCAGAATCGGTCCATGCAACAGAAACCCCTCCAGCCTCTCGTCTATTCCTGCTCCGGCTGCTCGAGCGCGGCACAGATGGCCAACCACATCGCCCTGCGCCTCGACCGGCTCGGCCTCGCCGAGATGTCGTGCATCGCGGGCGTCGGCGGCGACGTGAAGCCGCTCGTCAGGAAGGCTCTTTCCGGCCGACCCGTCCTGGCCATCGACGGTTGCGCCCTCGCGTGCGCGAAGGCGTGCCTCGCG
>DASZQH010000207.1:0-16690 GCA_035549805.1 Burkholderiales bacterium | reverse complement strand
CGCGATGCTCTTTCCGTTGGCGGCGTGGAAGAAGGTGCTGGCGAACAAGGCGTGCGCGGGCTACACGCTCGGCTACGCCGCGCACTGCCTGGAGCTCTTCGGCTCGCGCGGCTGGATGGTGGCGTTCCTCGCGTTCTCCGCCGGCCTGCAGTCGGGCGCGGGCTTCCCGTGGGGCTTCGCCGCCATCGCCGCGGTGATCAATCTCGGCGCCGTTCCCGCATCCATCCTGGGCAACGAGGCGGCGCTGCGCCTCGGCCGGCGGCGCTGGATCCTCGCCGTCATGCTCGGCTCGGGCCTCGCCGGCATCGTGGTCGCGCTGGGCGCGTCCTGGCCGTGGGCGATCGTGCTCGCGCTGCTCGCGGCGCATGCGATGCTGGTGATGGCGGATTCGGGCACGCTCACCGCAGGCCTCGTCGCCGCCGCCCCGGCGGAGCTGCGCGGCGCGGCGATGGGCCTCTACTCGCTGATGGGCTTCGCCGGCGGCATGCTGGGGCCGGTGGTCTTCGGCGCCGCCCTGGAAGCCGCGGGGGGCGCCGCGCGGCCGGGCGCCTGGGTGGCGGCGTATGCCGCGATCGGCGCGGGCTGCCTCGCCGCTCCCCTGGTGGTTCGTTTCTTCGGACGCGGCGTAGAATCGCGCCGAGGCTAAGGGAGGAAGACCGATGGAACGCATCTGGCTGAAGAGCTATCCCGCCGGCGTGCCCGCCGACGTGGACTGGAAGTCCTACAAGTCCATCGGCGAGCTGTTCGAGAAGAGCGTCGCGCAGTTCCGCGACCGCGATGCCTTCCACAGCATGGGCAAGACGATCACCTTCGGCGAGCTCGACCGCCTGTCGCGCGACTTCGCCGCCTGGCTGCAGTCGAAGGGGCTCACCAAGGGCGCGCGCGTCGCGATCATGATGCCGAACTGCCTGCAGTACCCGGTGGCGCTCTTCGGCACGCTGCGCGCCGGCTACACGGTGGTGAACGTCAACCCGCTCTATACCGCGCGCGAGCTCGAGCACCAGCTCAAGGACTCCGGCGCCGAGGTCATCGTCATCCTGGAGAACTTCGCCAGGACCTTCCAGGAGGTCCAGTCGCGCGTGCCGGTGAAGCACGTCGTGCTCGCGGCCCTGGGCGACATGCTCGGCTTCAAGGGGCACATCGTCAACCTGGTGCTGCGCAAGGTGAAGAAGATGGTGCCGGCGTTCGACCTGCCGCAGGCGCAGCGCTTCAACGCGGTGGTCGCGGAGGGCGACGGCAAGCCGATGAAGCCGTTCGACGTCGGCCACGACGACATCGCCTTCCTGCAGTACACGGGCGGCACGACGGGCGTGTCGAAGGGCGCGATGCTGCTGCACCGGAACATCCTCGCCAACATCTGCCAGTCGGAGGCATGGCTGCTGCCTTCGCTGAAGGGCGACACCGCGGTGATCATCACCGCGCTGCCCCTGTACCACATCTTCTCCCTGACAGTGAACTGCATGCTGATGCTCAAGGTCGGCGGCTGCAACATCCTCATCACCAACCCGCGCGACATCCCCGGCTTCATCAAGGAGCTGGCGACGCACAAGTACAACATCATCACCGGCGTGAACACCCTCTTCAACGCGCTCATGAACAACCCGGAGTTCGCGAAGCTCGACTTCTCCGGCCTGCGCAGCGCGGTCGGCGGCGGCATGGCGGTGCAGAAGGCGGTCGCCGACAAGTGGAAGCAGATGACCGGCAAGCCGCTGCAGGAAGGCTACGGCCTCACCGAGTCGAGCCCTTCGGCGACCATGAATCCGCCCTACATCGAGGCCTACAACGGCTCGATCGGCCTGCCCCTGCCCTCCACCGAGATCGCGATCCGCGACGACGACAAGAAGGACGTGCCGATCGGCCAGCCCGGCGAGATCGCGATCCGCGGCCCGCAGGTCATGAAGGGCTATTGGCAGCGCCCGGAGGAAACCGCGAAAGTCATCGGGCCCGACGGCTTCCTCTACACCGGCGACGTCGGCGTGATGGACGAGAAGGGCTTCGTCACCATCGTCGACCGCAAGAAGGACATGATCCTGGTGTCGGGCTTCAACGTGTACCCGAACGAGATCGAGCAGGTCGTGGCGATGCACCCGGGCGTGCTCGAGTGTGCCGCGATCGGCGTGCCCGACGAGCATTCCGGCGAGGTGCCGAAGCTCTTCGTGGTGAAGAAGGACCCTTCGCTCACCGAGCAGGACGTGCTCGAGCACTGCAAGAAGGAGCTCACCGGCTACAAGCGCCCGAAGTACGTCGAGTTCCGCGCCGAGCTGCCGAAGACCAACGTCGGCAAGATCCTGCGCCGCGCCCTGCGCGAGGAAAAGAAAGCAGCCTGATTTTTGAATAGAAGCACGCTTCTGAGGGGCCTGGCCTGGGCCGGGCTCTGCGTGCTCGTGTGGGCGCCGCTTTTCTCGGTCGCCAAGCGCACGCTGCCGCACCTCGATGCGTTCGCGCTCGGTACGGTGCGCTACGCCCTCGGCATAGTGCTGCTGATCGGCCTGCTCGTCGCCGTGGAAGGGCGCGCGGCGCTGCGCTTCGAGGGCCGCGTCGCCGCGAGCACGCTGTTCGGGCTGATCGGCATCACCGGCTTCAACCTGTTCGTCTGGATCGGTCTCGCGTTCACGCGTCCCGAGCACGCCTCGATCATCCTAGCGCTGCAGACACCGCTCACTGCGCTCGCCGTGTGGGTGTCGCGCGGCCAGCGCCCCGCGTCGTTCACGCTCGGCTGTGTCGTCGTGGCGCTCGCCGGCGTGCTGCTGGTGGTCACGAAAGGGCAATACCTCCGCCTTTCCACCGACGACCTCGTCGGCGATGTGCTGGTCTTCGCCGGCGCGCTCTCCTGGGTCACCTATACGCTGGCCGGGAGCCGGTTCGCCGGCTGGTCGCCGCTGCGGCTCACCGTGCTGACCTGCATTCCCGGCACCGTCGGCCTGGTGATCGCGAACGCGGTCGCCATCGCCGGCGGCTGGGCGGCATTCCCGAGCGTCGCCGCCATCGGCAACGTGGGCTGGCAGATCCTCTACTTCTCCGTCGGCACCGTGGCGCTGGGGGTGCTCGCGTTCAACAACGCCGCGCGCTCGCTGGGGCCGCTCAATGCCATGCTGGCGCTGAACATCATCCCGGTGTGCGTGTTCGCCATCGAGGCGGCGCTCGGCCGCAGCTTCGGGCCGGTCGAGCTCGGCGGCGCGGCGCTCGTCATCGCTGCGCTTGTCGCCAATAACCTCTACCTGCGCGGCACGAGCACCAGGCGTTGAGCGCCGGCGGCCTCGAGCCGCGCGCGCGCCGTCACCATCGGGATGTACTCGCCGCGCGCCCAGGCCTGCGTGAACGCGCGGTAGTGCCGCGACAGCGGGTTGCCCGACTGGCCGCCGGAATGGATGTAGAGGGAGTCCTCCGGGTCGGCGAGGTCGTAGATCGCGCGCAGGCTCGCCGCGTGGCGGTTGGCGAACGGCGCCTGCTCCTGGTCGAAGTCCGTGCGTCCGACGTTGATGGTGAACGTGTCCCCCGGCGTGGGCACGCGGATGTCGAAGAACGGCGCGAGCCAGGGCACGCGCGACATCGGGCGGTGCACGTGGTGCGCCTCGTGCGCCCGGTCCCAGCGCCACACGTCCGGGTCGCCGCCGTAGCGCCGGCGCAGGTCGGCGAGGGCGCGCTCGAGCGCCGCCGCGGCGATCTCGCCGCAGTCCTCCTTCGGGGCGGTCCGCACGTCGTCGCACCAGCGACCCTGGCCGTTGCGGTCCTCGAGCACCGCCTGCAGAAACACCGGGCGCGCGCTCCAGTTGCGCGCGAACGCCTCGCCGAGCTCGTCGGCGTAGATGCCGCGCGCGAGCTCCCGCCACCAGGCGGTGAAGATCAGGGGCTCGGCGCGGCCCCCGTCCATGCGACCACCCCAGGCGCGCAACTGCTCCAACGCGCGCTGCGTCTCCATGCCGCGCGCCGGCGCGCCGGACAGCGGCTCGAGCAGCTCGCGCGCAGCGAGCGACAGCACGTCGCCCTGAATGGCGGCGAAGCTCGCCGCGGTGTGCCGCTCCTCCTGCGCGAGCAGGGCCTCGATGCGCCTCGCGCGATACGGCGGCTGCCACTCCGTGGTGATGTGGTGCGCATAGCCGGCCGGCGTGATCTTCTGGTTCGCCGTGACGATCGACGCCGCCGCCGGATTGAAGCTTTTCGGCAGCTCGGCGAACGGCACATAGCCGGTCCAGTCGTAGCGCGCATCCCAACCCGGCGCCGGCGCGAGGCCCTTCAGGTCGTTGGCGGGCTTGCGCACCGGGACGCGGCCGGCGGCGATAAAGCCGATGTTGCCGTCCACGTCCGCGTAGGTCATGTTCTGCTGCGGCGAATGGAAGTCGCGCACTGCGGCGAGGAACCCCTCCCAGTCGCGCGCGCGACCGAGGCGCAGGATTCCCTGGATCGTGATGTCGTCCTCGGCGAGCGCGGTCCACGCGAGCGCGACGACGTGGCCGCGCGGCGCGGCGTCGCGCGCCGCCGGCAGCGCGTCGGAGATCACCGGGCCGTGCCGGGTGAGGCGCACGGCGAGCTTTTCGTCCGGCGCGCCCTTCACCTTGATCACTTCGTCGAGGGCCTCGAACGGCCGCGGGCCGTCCGGCGCGACGTAGTGGCCCGCGCCGTCGAGCTTCTCCAGGTAGAGGTCCTGCGCATCCGGCCCCGTGTTCGTGAAGCCCCAGGCGATGCGCTCGTTGCGGCCGAGGACGACGCCGGGCGCCCCGGGAAGCGTGGCGCCGATCACCTCGAGGCCGGGCGCACTGAGATGCGCGAAATACCAGACGGGCGGCGCGGTGAGGCCGAGGTGCGGATCGTTCGCAAGGAGCGGCTTGCCTGTGGCGCTGCGCGCGCCACCGACGACCCAGCTGTTGGAGCCGCGCACGAAGTCGGGCACGTCGCCGAACGCGCGCGCGAGCTCCTGCGCCGGCTTGTCGAGCTTGCGATAGCGCTCGCGCAGGTCCGGCAGGCCGGCCGGCGCATCGCCGGGGTAGGGCGGCAGGAACTCCTCGATGCGGGCGGTGGGCAAGGAGGCGGCGAGGCGCATGCGCAGGAGCTCGCTGCGCCAGTTGCCCCCGAGATCCCACGCCATCATCTTCGCCCAGCCGATCGAATCCACCGGCGTCCACGGCTCCGGACGCACGCCGGTGAGCCAGAACTCCACCGGCAGCACGGGGCGCTTCTCGAGGAACGCGTTCACGCCGGCCGCGTACGCGTCGAGAGCGCGGCGCGTTTCGCCGTCCAGGCGCGCGAGGCTCGCCTGTGCTGCGCGGCGCACGCCGAGCGTGCGCAGGAAGCGGTCGGCCTCGAGCGCCGGCTTGCCGAGCGCTTCGGCGAGTCGCCCGGCGGCCGCGCGGCGACTCATCTCCATCTGCCAGAGCCGGTCCTGCGCGTGCAGGAAGCCGAGGGTGAAATACGCGTCGTCCGTGCTGGCGGCGAAAACGTGCGGCACGCCGTGGCCGTCACGCAGGACCTCCACGGAAGCGCGCATTCCCGGCAGGAAGATCTCGCCCGAAATTTGCGGCAGCGACTGGCGCAGCCAGGCGTAGGCGGCGAGCCCCGCGAGCGCGCAAAACAGCAGCAAAAACAAGGAGCCGCGGAAGATCAGTCGGGCGGCACGGGCCATGGGCCGAGCATACCTTCCGGCCCGGGGTCCCGCGCGATGCGGCACCGCGTCAATTCTGCTATAAGCAAGTGTGACTCCGCTATTACGGAGGCGGTTTAGTGCTCTATAGCCTGTACGAAGCGCAGCACCTCGCCCTCGCGCCGATGCGGTTCGCGGCGGAGCTGTCGCGCGGCTGGTTCGGCAACCCGTTCAGCCCGTGGGCTTATACGCCGTTCGCGAAGCGCCTCGCCGCCTCGAGCGATCTTTTCCTGCGCGTCACGCAGCGCTACGAGAAGCCGGAGTGGAACATCGAGGCCGACATCGAGGTCGCGCTCGACAAGCCGTTCTGCAAGCTCGTCCACTTCAATACCGGCAAGCCGCGCGGCCGGCGCATCCTGATCGTCGCCCCGCTCTCCGGCCACCACGCCACGCTGCTGCGCGACACGGTGCGCTCGCTGCTCGTCGAGCACGACGTGTGGGTCTCGGACTGGGTCGACGCGCGCATGGTGCCGCTCAGCGAGGGGCCGTTCCACCTCGCCGACTACGTCGACTACGTGCGCGATTGGATCCGCCTGCTCGGGCCCGACCTGCACGTGATGTCCGTGTGCCAGCCCACCGTCCCGGTGCTCGCCGCCATCTCGCTCATGTCGGCGGAGGAGGAGGAGAACGCGCCGCGCACGATGACGATGATGGGCGGGCCGATCGACGCGCGGCGCAGCCCGACGGCGGTGAACAACCTCGCCATGCGCAAGCCGTATTCCTGGTTCGAGCAGAACGTCATCCACCGCGTGCCGCAGAAGTATCCCGGCTTCATGCGGCGCGTGTACCCGGGTTTCCTGCAGCACCTCGGCTTCGTCGCCATGAACCCCGATCGCCATCTCACGGCGCACTGGGACTACTTCAACCACCTGCTCGAGGGCGACGGCGAGTCCGCCGAAGGGCACCGGCGCTTCTACGACGAGTACAACGCGGTGCTCGACATGCCGGCCGAGTACTACCTCGACACCGTCAAGACGGTGTTCCAGGAGTTCGCGCTCCCCAAGGGCCGCATGTACGTGCGCGACCGCCTGGTGCGGCCGTCGGCGATCCGCAAGACGGCGCTCCTCACGATCGAAGGCGAGCTCGACGACATCTCCGGCTCCGGCCAGACGCAGGCGGCGCACCAGCTCTGCCTGAACATCCCGGCCGCGCGGCGGGAGCACTTCGAGGCGCCCGGCGTCGGCCACTACGGCATCTTCTCGGGTCGCCGCTGGCGCGAGGTCGTCTACCCGAAGGTCCGCGAGTTCATCGGACGCTTCTCCTCATAGCTCGAAGCTGGACCCTTCCCTCCCCTCCACCGCGCCCTCGACGAGCGAGCGGGGGAGGTGGGGGGCGAAGAGCTCGATGAACTCGTAAGCGTAGCGGCGCAGATAGGCGCCGCGCTTGATGCCCAGGCGCGTGGTGCTCGACTCGAAGAGGTGGCTCGCGTCGATCGCGCGCAGCGGCGCGTCGCGCCGCGGGTCGAAAGCCATCTTCGCCAGGATGCCCACGCCGAGGCCGAGCTCGACGTAGGTCTTGATCACGTCCGAGTCGAGCGCAGTGAGCACCACGTTCGGCTGCAGGCCCTTCGCCTCGAACGTCTTCTGCACCAGCGAGCGGTTGGCGAAGGCGAAGTCGTAGGTGACGATCGGGTGCTGCGCGAGCGCCTCCAGGGTCAGCGCGCCTTTCAGCAGCGGGTGCTTCGGCGGCACGACCACGCAACGGTTCCACTGGTAGGCCGGCATCGAGACGAGCTCCGGGTAGGCCGCAATCGCCTCCGTCGCCACGCACAGGTCCGCCTCGCCGGCCGCGACCTGCTCGCAGATCTGCGTCGGGTTGCCCTGGTGGATGTGAAGCTGCACCTTGGGGTAGCGCTTCTTGAACGCCGCCACCGGTTGGGGCAGCGCGTAGCGCGCCTGGGTGTGGGTAGCGGCGATCGTCAGCGTGCCGAGCTTCTCGTTCGCGAACTCCTCGCCCGCGCGGCGCAGGTTCTGCGCCTCGGCGAGGATGCGCTCGGCGATCGCGATCACCGCCTTGCCGGGCTGCGTGATCTCGACCAGGCGCTTGCCGTGGCGCACGAACACCTGCACGCCGAGCTCGTCCTCGAGCGCCTTGATCTGCTTCGAGACGCCCGGTTGCGAGGTGTGCAGCACTTCGGCGGCCTCGGACACATTCAGGCCGCGCTTGGCGACCTCCGTTAGATACCTAAGCTGTTGAAGTTTCATTCGAAAGTAGGTCGGACTACGTTATTACAAAAATCGCATATAAGGTTAACACAATAGTCTTTGAAAGAATAAGACCCCTCGATAGCATCGCCCGACCATGGAGCCCGGATTCCTCGCCCTGGCGTTGATCACCCTGCTCGCCGCGTTCGTGAACGGCGCGCTGGGCTACGGCTTCTCCTCGCTGAGCGTGCCGGTCGGCCTGCTGTTCTTCTCCAACCGTATCCTCAACCCGGCGCTGGTGCTGATCGAGGTCGTGCTCAACCTGTACGTCCTCTTCATCAACCGCGCCGCGGTGCGCGGCGTCTGGCGCCGCGTCTATCCGATCGTGCTCGGGCTGCTCCCGGGGGTGGCGCTCGGCGCCTGGCTCCTCGCTTCGCTCCATCCCGGCTGGCTCAAGCTCGCGACGTACGCGTTGCTGCTGCCGCTGCTCCTCATCCAGGCGGCCGGAATCCGCCGCCCCATCGTTGCGGAACGCGCCGTGGGCGTGCCGTTCGGCACCGGGCTGGGCTTCCTGTACTCGGTCACCACGATCTCCGGGCCGCCGCTCGCGCTGCTTTTCAACAACCAGGGCTACGTGAAGCAGGAATTCCGCGCCGGCCTCGCCCTGATCCGCGTCGCCGAATCGGTGCTCACCGCCGCCGCCTACGCGTACCTCGGCCTGTTCATGGCCGAGTCCGTCGGCCTGCTCGGCTGGATCCTGCCGAGCGTGATCCTCGGCATCCCGCTCGGCGCGTGGGCGATCCGCCGCCTCGACGCCGAGACCTTCCGCCGCGTCTGCATGAGCTTCGACGTGTGGGTGGTCGGGTTCGGCCTCTCGCGCGTGCTGGTCGAGCTGAAGCTCGCCAGCGGCGCTTTCGCGTACGGCCCGATGGCCGCGGCGATTCTCCTCGACGCCTGGCTCCTCTTCCACTTCTTCAACAAGCATGTATATCTACGACGAAATCGACCAGCGGCTGGTTGACGAGCGGGTCGCGCAGTTCCGCGACCAGACGCGCCGCTTCCTGGCGAACCGGCTGACGGAGGAGGAGTTCCGTGCGCTGCGGCTGCGCAACGGCCTCTACATCCAGCGCTACGCGCCAATGCTGCGCATCGCGATCCCCTACGGCCTGCTGTCGTCGACGCAGCTGAGGAAGCTCGCCTCGATCGCACGCAGGTACGACCGCGGCTACGGCCACTTTTCGACGCGCCAGAACCTGCAGCTCAACTGGCCGCGCCTCGAGGACGTGCCGGAGATCCTCGCCGAGCTCGCCACGGTGCAGATGCACGCCATCCAGACCTCGGGGAACTGCATCCGCAACGTCACCACCGACCATTTCGCGGGCGTTGCGGCCGACGAGATCGTCGACAGCTTCGTCTGGTGCGAGCTGCTGCGCCAGTGGTCCACGTTCCACCCGGAATTCAACTACCTGCCGCGCAAGTTCAAGATCGCCGTCAACGGCGCGGTGAACGACCGCGCCGCGGTGGCGGTGCACGACATCGGCCTTCATGCGCGCCGCAACGCGGCGGGCGAGGTGGGCTTCGCCGTCCTCGCCGGCGGCGGCCTCGGCCGCACCCCGCTCATCGGCAGGACGCTGCGCGAGTTCCTGCCCTGGCCGCACCTCTTCAGCTACGTCGAGGCGATCCTGCGCGTGTACAACCGCTTCGGCCGCCGCGACAACATCCACAAGGCGCGCATCAAGATCCTCCTCAAGGAATGGGGCTTCGAGAAGTTCCGCGACGCGGTGGAGGCCGAGTGGGCGCATCTCAAGGACGGTCCGGCGACGCTCACGCAGGCGGACGTGGAGCGCGTCCAGGCGCGCTTCACGCGCCCGGCCTACGAGGAGCTGCCGGATGAAGCGCTGCCGGCGGGCGCGTGGTTCCAGCGCAACGTCCATCCGCACAAGGTTCCGGGCTACGCCGCGGTCACCCTGTCCCTCAAGAAGACCGGCGTGCCGCCGGGCGACGCGACCGCGGACCAGATGGACGCGATCGCCGATCTTGCGGACCGCTACTCCAGCGGCGAGCTGCGCGTCTCGCACGAGCAGAACATCATCCTCGCCGACGTCCGGCAGAAGGACCTCGCGCAACTCCGGGAGGAGGCAAAGGCGCTCGGCCTCGCGACGCCGAACATCGGCCTCATCACCAACATCATCAGCTGCCCCGGCGGCGACTTCTGCGCGCTCGCCAACGCCAAGTCGATCCCGGTCGCCGAGGCGATCCAGCGCCGGTTCGACGACCTCGACTACCAGCACGACATCGGCGAGCTCGACCTCAACATCTCCGGTTGCATGAACGCCTGCGGCCACCATCACGTCGGCCACATCGGCATCCTCGGCGTCGACAAGAACGGCGAGGAGTGGTACCAGGTCGAGATCGGCGGGGCGCAATTCCCGGCCGCGCTCGGCAAGGTGATCGGCCCCGCGTTCGCGCGCGCCGACGTTCCCGACGTCATCGAGAAGCTCATCCACCGCTACCTCGCCGAGCGCGACAGCGAAGCCGAGCGCTTCGTCGAGGTGGTGCATCGCATCGGCATCCAGCCCTTCAAGGAAAGCGTCTATGGCCACGCTCATCAGAAACCGGCAGATCGCCGCGAACCCGCCCTCGCATAGCATCCTCAGGCTCGAGCCCGACCAGGACGTGGCCGCGGTCGCGGATCGGCTCGTCCACGTGGAGCGCGTCGAGGTCCACTTCCCCAAGTTCGGCGATGGGCGCGGGTTCTCCATCGCGAAGCTGCTGCGCGAGCGCTATGGCTACAAGGGCGAGCTGCGAGCCGTGGGCCACGTCGTGCGCGACCACCTGGGGCCGATGGAAGCGGTCGGCTTCGATTCCTTCCTGCTGAAGGAGGACGAGGACGCCGAGATCGCGCTCGGGGCGTTCAGCGACTTCCCGATCTTCGCCCCGGCGAAGCTGCACCGATGAGCGGCCTCGCCGACGTGCTGAGAAACGTGCCGGGACCGGCGGTCCTGGCGAGCTCCCTGTCGGCCGAGGACATGGTGCTCACCGACGTGATCGCGCGCGAGAAGCTCCCGATCGGCATCTTCGTCCTCGACACCGGGCGCCTGCATGGCGACACGCTGCTCCTGCTCGAGCGCGTCCGCCGCCAGTACCGGATCGACATCCAAGTCCATGCTCCCGATCCGCAGGCGGTCGCGGACTACGTGCGCAACCATGGCCGCGAGGCCTTCTACGAGAGCGTGAACCTGCGCAAGCGCTGCTGCGCCATTCGCAAGGTCGAGCCGCTCGCCCGCGCGCTCGCCGGCAAGCGCGCCTGGATCACCGGCCAGCGGCGCGGCCACGGCGAGCTGCGCACCGCGCTGCCCGAGCGCGAGCACGACGCGGTGCATGGCATGGAGAAATTCAATCCGCTCGCCGGCTGGAGCGAGGCGCAGGTGTGGCAGTACATCCGCGACAACCGCGTCCCCTACAACCGGCTCTACGACCAGGGCTACCGCTCGATCGGCTGCGCGCCGTGCACGCGTCCCGTGCAGCCCGGCGAGGATCTGCGCGCCGGCCGCTGGTGGTGGGAGCCGGCCGCGGGCAAGGAATGCGGCCTGCACCTCTCCCCTGACGGCCGCCTGGTGCGCGCAAAGGAACCCGCATGAATGCTCCGCTCGAGAAGCTGCAGCTTTCCCAAAGAGACCACCTGGACTGGCTCGAGTCTGAGGCGATCTACATCCTGCGCGAGGTCGCGGGGCAGTGCCAGAACCCGGTGCTCTTCTTCTCCGGCGGCAAGGACTCGATCGTGCTCCTGCGCCTGGCGGAGAAGGCGTTCCGGCCGGGACGCTTCCCCTTCCCGCTGCTGCACATCGACACCGGGCACAACTTCGACGAGGTGATCGCGTTCCGCGACCGGCGCGCCGCCGAGCTGGGCGAGCGCCTGCTCGTGCGCAGCGTCGAGGACTCGATCCGCCGCGGCAGCGTGCGGCTCAAGGATGGGCAGAGCCGCAACGCCGCGCAATCGGTCACCCTGCTCGAGGCGCTCCACGAGTTCCAGTTCGACGCCGCCATCGGCGGCGCGCGGCGCGACGAGGAGAAGGCACGCGCCAAGGAGCGCGTGTTCTCGTTCCGGGACGAGTTCGGCCAGTGGGACCCGCGCAACCAGCGCCCCGAGCTGTGGAGCCTCTACAACGCGCGCGTCAATCCCGGCGAGCACGTGAGGGTGTTCCCGATCAGCAATTGGACCGAGCTCGACGTGTGGCAGTACATCGGCCGGGAGAGCCTCGAGGTGCCGTCGATCTACTTCGCCCACCGCCGCCCGATCGTGCGCCGCCGGGGCCTGCTCGTCCCGGTCACCCCCCTGACGCCCGCCCGGCCGGGCGAGCAGGTCGAGGAGGTTTCCGTGCGCTTCCGCACGGTCGGCGACATCAGCTGCACCTGTCCCGTCGAATCTCCCGCGGCCACGGTGGAAGAAATCCTGAAAGAGACGAAGACTGCGACGCTGACGGAACGCGGCGCCACCCGCATGGACGACCAGACCTCGGAGGCCTCCATGGAGCGGCGCAAGAAGGAGGGCTACTTCTGATGCAACCGCTTCGATTCGCCACCGCCGGGAGCGTCGACGACGGCAAGAGCACCCTCATCGGGCGGCTGCTGTACGACGCCCGCGCGGTCCAGGAAGACCAGCTCGCCGCGGTGGAGCGAGCCTCGGTCCGCCGCGGCGGCCCGGCGCTCGATCTCTCGCTCCTCACCGACGGCCTCGAGGCCGAGCGCGAGCAGGGCATCACCATCGACGTGGCGTACCGCTATTTCGCCACGCCGGCGCGCAAGTTCATCATCGCCGACTCGCCCGGCCACGAGCAGTACACGCGCAACATGGCCACCGGCGCGAGCAATGCCGACGCGATCGTCCTGCTGGTCGACGTGCAGAAGGGCCTGCTGCCGCAGACGCGCCGCCATGCGCTGATCGCGCGCCTGCTCGGCATCCGCCAGGCCGTCGTGTTCGTGAACAAGATGGATCGCGTCGCGTTCGCCGCCGGCGTCTTCGACCAGCTCGCCGCGCAGATCCGCGCCGTGCTCGAGCCGCTGCGCTTCGACACGCTCGACCTCGTTCCCGGCTCGGCCCTCGAAGGCGACATGGTCGTCGAGCGCGGGCCGAACCTCGGCTGGTTCGCGGGCCCGACGCTCCTCGAGCGCCTCGAAAGCCTGCCCTCGTCGGTGGAACAGGCCGCCGCGGGGCCGCTGCGGTTCCCGGTACAGCTCGTCTCGAAGCCGCAGGGGAACGCCCCGCGCGGCTACATGGGCCGCCTCGAGTCCGGGCACCTGCTCGCCGGGACCGAAGTGATGGCGCTGCCCTCCGGCCGCCGCGCGCGCGTGCGCCAGATCCTGGTCCACGGCGGCGCGCGGGAAATCGCGGTCGCCGGAGACTCGGTGACGCTCGTCCTCTCCGAGGATCTCGACATCGCCCGCGGCGACCTCGTCGTCGACGCGCTGCAGCCGCCGCGCGAGGCGAAGTCGCTCGACGCGACGCTGTTCTGGATGGACCGCGAGCCGCTGCGCGGCGGCGCGCGCTACGTGTTCCAGCAGGGCACGAGGCGCACCTTCTGCAAAGTCGGCGAGGTGTGCGGTCGGATCGACATCAACACCCTGGCCGAGGTGCCGATGAGCGGCGCGGTCGCCACCAACGACGTCGTCGTGGCGCGCATCGCGACCCAGGCGCCGCTCTTCGTCGATGCCTACGAAGCGGTGCGTGCGACGGGATCGTTCATCCTCATCGACGAAGCCACCAACCAAACGGTCGCCGCGGGGCTGCTCCGGTGAGCGCCCGCGGCACCGTCCATCTCGTCGGCGCCGGGCCGGGCGCACCTGACCTCCTCACGGTGCGTGCGGCCCGGCTGCTCGGCGAGGCGGACATCGTTTTCCACGACGCCTTGATCCATCCGGAAGTCATTGCGCTCTCTTCAGGGATAAAGGTCCCCGTAGGCAAGCGCAGCGGTCGCCATTCGACCGCGCAGCGCTTCATCAACAAGCAGCTTGCCGATGCCGCGCGCGTTCATCGCACGGTGGTCCGCCTGAAGGGGGGCGACCCGATGCTCTTCGGGCGCGCCCATGAGGAGATCGCCTACCTCCAGGCGCTGGGTGTCGCCGTCGAAGTCGTCCCCGGCGTAACCGCGGCGCTCGCGGCGAGCGCCGACCTGCGCGTCTCGCTCACGCGCCGCGGCTTGTCCCGCAGCGTCACCTTCGTCACGCCGCGCGTCGGCGCAGGCGAGCGCGACAGCAGCTGGGTCGCCGCGGTGCTCGCCGCCGACACTGCCGCGATCTACATGGGCGCCGGCGAGGCGCAGGCGATCTCGGCGGCGCTGATCGGGGCCGGCATGAGCCCGGCGACGCCGGTCGCCGTCGTGGAGAGCGCTTCGCTGCCCGGCACCACGTGCAGCTTCGGCGTGCTCGCCGACCTGCCGCGACTCGCCGCCTCGAGCGGCGGACCGATGCTGATCCTGCTGGGAGAGGTCTACGCCGCCGCGGCGCAGGCCGCCTACGAGGTCCGGCGCAGCGCGAGCCAGAGCGCGTAGAGCGCGAGCGCGACGAACCACGCCAGGGACCACTCGGCGATCGAGAGGCCGAGGAACGTCCAGTCCACCACCGCGCACTCCCCGGTACCGGTGACGAGCTTCTGCAGCGTCTGCGAGAGCGGGAAGTTGTCCAGCATGAAGTAAAGGTCGGGGCCGCACTGCGGCACCTTGTCCGCCGGGAGGTGCTGCAGCCACACCTGGCGCCCCGCCGCCGCCGCCCCGCCCGCCGCAAACAGGAACGCCAGTCCGCCGTAGACCCGCTTGCCGAATCCGCGCGGCCCATGGAGGGCACCGGCAAGCAGAACCAGCATCACCAGCATGAAGAACCCGCGCTGGACCAGGCACAAGGGGCACGGATCGAGCCCCTTCACGTACTGCAGGAAGAAGCCGTAGCCGAGCAGCGCCGCGCAGACGAGCGCGCCGAGGGCGAAAAGCGAGCGGTGCGAGAGGCGATTCAGCATTTCTTCAGGAAGTCAGCGTAAGCAAGCCGCAGGCCCTCGGCGAGGGGCACGCGAGGCTGCCAGCCGAGCGAGCGGGCGAGGGAAACGTCGAGGAGCTTGCGCGGCGTGCCGTCCGGCTTGCTGCGGTCGTAGGCGATCTCGCATTGCGCGCCGACCGCGTCGCGCACGCGGGAAGCGAGCTCGGCGATGGTCTGGTCTTCGCCGCATCCGACATTGACCAGCGGCGGCCGGCCCGCCGGGATCTTCGCCGCGATCTCCTGCTCGGAAACCGACAACAGCCGGATGCACGCGTCCGCCATGTCGTCGCTGTAGAGGAACTCACGTCGTGGCGCGCCGGTGCCCCACACCGTCACCGCGGGATGGCCGGCGACCTTCGCCTCGTGGAACTTGCGGATGAGCGCGGGCAGGACGTGGCTCGACTGCAGATCGTAGTTGTCGCCCGGGCCGTAGAGGTTGGTGGGCATGGCGCACAGGTAGCGGGTACCGTGCTGCCGGTTGTAGGACCAGCACATCTCGATGCCGGCGATCTTGGCGATCGCGTAGGCGCGGTTGGTGGGCTCGAGCGGCCCCGTCAGCAGGTAGTCCTCGCGGATCGGCTGCGGGCAATCGCGCGGGTAGATGCACGAGGAGCCGAGGAACAGCAGGCGCTGCACGCCGGCCCGGAACGCCGCTTCGATGACGTTGGTCTGGATCGCGAGGTTCTGGTAGATGAAGTCGGCCGGATAGGTGTCGTTCGCGAGGATGCCGCCGACCTTGGCCGCGGCGAGGAGCACGACCTGCGGCTTCTCCCGCGCGAAGAACGCATTCACGGCGGCGGCGTCGATGAGGTCGAGCTCGGCGTGGGTCCGCTTGAGGAGGTTGCGGTAGCCCTGCGCCTCGAGGCGGCGCACGATCGCCGAGCCGGCGAGGCCGCGATGTCCCGCGACGTAGATCCGGGAGTCCGGGCGCATCTACTCGCCGTACTTGTACGACTTGTGGCCGTGGCGGCGCGCGAGCTCGTCGCGCTCGGCCCAGCGGAGGTCCTCGCGCATCATCTCCGCCACGAGCTCGCTGAAGCCGATTTCCGCCTTCCAGCCGAGCTTCGCCTTTGCTTTCGAGGGATCGCCGAGCAGGGTCTCGACTTCCGCCGGGCGCAGGTAGCGCGGGTCCATGCGCACGATCGCCTGGCCGGCCTTGAGCTTGGGAAACCGGGACGAGGGCTTGGCGACCTTGCCCACCTCATCCGCGCCCTTGCCGGAGAACTCCAGGGAAAGGCCCAGCTCGCCCGCGGCCGCGACGACGAAGTCGCGCACGCTGTGCTGCTCGCCGGTGGCGAGAACGTAGTCGTCGGGCTGCGGCTGCTGCAGCATCAGCCACATGCCGCGCACGAAGTCGCGGGCGTGGCCCCAGTCGCGGCGCGCCTCGAGGTTACCGAGGTAGAGGCACTCCTGCAGGCCGAGGGCGATGCGCGCGAGGGCGCGCGTGATCTTGCGCGTGACGAACGTCTCGCCGCGGACCGGCGACTCGTGGTTGAAGAGGATGCCGTTGCAGGCGTACATGCCGTACGCCTCTCGATAGTTGACCGTGATCCAGTAGCCGTACACCTTGGCCACGCCGTACGGTGAGCGCGGGTAGAACGGAGTCGTCTCCTTCTGGGGCGTCTCGACCACCTTGCCGAACATTTCGGAGGTCGACGCCTGGTAGAAGCGCGCCTTCTTCTCCATGCCGAGGATGCGCAGCGCCTCCAGCAGGCGCAGCGTGCCGAGCGCGTCGGAGTTCGCGGTGTACTCGGGCTCCTCGAACGACACCGCGACGTGGCTCTGCGCGGCGAGGTTGTAGAGCTCGTCGGGCTGCGCTTCCTCGATCACGCGCACCAGGCTCGACGAGTCGGTCATGTCGCCGTAGTGCAGGATCAGCCGGCGG
>DASZQH010000206.1:0-11311 GCA_035549805.1 Burkholderiales bacterium | reverse complement strand
TTCCTCCTCGCCCAGGGCCTGCTCGCCGTGTGCGCGCTGACGACCCTCTGGGTGCTCAACGTGCAGTGGGGCGCGGGCGGCTCGCGCCTGTTCCTCTTCAACGGCCTGTTCGTCTCCGACGTGATGTCCGGCCTGATGAAGCTGGTCGCGTACCTCGCGACCTCGATGGCGCTGGTGTACTCGCGCCAGTACCTCCTTGACCGCAACCTGCTGCGCGGCGAGTTCCTTACGCTGCTGCTCTTCTCGCTGCTCGGCATGATGGTCATGATCAGCGCGAACAGCTTCCTCACCCTCTACCTGGGCCTGGAGCTGATGTCGCTCTGCCTGTACGCCCTGGTGGCCCTCAACCGCGATTCCGCGGCGTCCACCGAGGCGGCGATGAAGTACTTCATCCTCGGCGCGCTGTCGTCGGGGCTGCTGCTCTACGGCATGTCGATGATCTACGGCGCCACGGGCAGCCTGGACCTCCGGGAGATCTCGGCGCAGGTGCGGACGCTCCTCAGCGCCGGTCCCGACCGCATCCCGATGCGGCCGTTCCTGGTGTTCGGCCTGGTGTTCGTGGTCGCCGGCATCGCCTTCAAGGTCGGGGTGGCGCCTTTCCACATGTGGATCCCGGACGTGTACCACGGGGCGCCGACGCCGGTGACGCTGATCATCGGCTCGGGACCCAAGCTCGCCGCCCTGGCGATGGCGATCCGGCTCCTGGTGAACGGGCTGCTGGACCTCGCGCAGGACTGGCAGCAGATGCTCGCGATCATGGCCATCCTCTCGATGGCGATCGGCAACATCACCGCCATTGCGCAGACGAACCTGAAGCGCATGCTGGCGTACTCGACGATCGCGCACATGGGCTTCATGCTGCTCGGCCTGATGTCGGGGGTGGTGGGCGGAAACCGCCTGAGCGCCGCGGACGCCTACAGCACCGCGCTCTTCTACGGCGTGGTCTACGTCTTCATGTCGCTCGCGGCCTTCGGCATGATCCTGTTCCTGTCGCGACCCGGCTTCGAGGCCGACACGCTGGACGACATGCGCGGCCTGTCGAAGCGCAGCCCCTGGTACGCGTTCGTGATGATGGTGGTGATGCTCTCGCTCGCCGGGCTGCCGCCGACGGTCGGCTTCTACGCCAAGCTCGCGGTATTCCAGGCCGCGGTCGCCGCAGGACATCTCTGGCTCACGGTGGTGGCGGTGCTCCTGTCCCTCGTCGGCGCGTTCTACTACCTGCGCATCGTGAAGCTGATGTACTTTGACGAACCCAGGGACAGCGCGCCCGTCCCCGGCTCGGGCGGGATGCGCTGGCTGCTGTCGGCCAACGGCATGCTGCTGCTCGTCCTCGGCATCCTGCCCCAGGGCCTGATGGCACTCTGCCTCGTCGCGGTCCAGTCGCTGAAGATTCAGTGAAGGACCTGACGGAGCACCGGCTGTCGAGCGAGCAGGTGTTCGACGGGACCCTGCTCAAGGTCTACCGCGATCGCGTCCGCCTGCCCGACGGCTCCGAGTCCGGCCGCGAGTACATCCGCCACCCCGGCGCGGTCGCGATCGTGCCGCTCTTCGACGACGGCCGCGTGCTCCTCGAGCGCCAGTTCCGCTACCCGCACCGGCGCGAGTTCATCGAGATCCCGGCCGGCAAGATCGACGCCGGGGAGCCGCACCTCGAGACCGCGAAGCGCGAGCTCCTCGAGGAGACGGGCTACCGGGCGGAGGAGTGGACGCGGATCGGCGTGGTGCATCCTGCGATCGCGTACACCGACGAGGCGATCGAGCTCTACGTCGCGCGGCGCCTCACGCACTCTGAGCGCAAGC
This sequence comes from Burkholderiales bacterium, assembly GCA_035549805.1. Classification (GTDB taxonomy): domain Bacteria; phylum Pseudomonadota; class Gammaproteobacteria; order Burkholderiales; family SG8-39; genus SCGC-AG-212-J23. Next base: position 9,511 of record DASZQH010000206.1, on the reverse strand, counting down.
TCGACCAGGGCGAGTTCCTCGAGACCTTCGTCGTGCCGTTCGGCGAGGCGATCGCCATGATCCGCGACGGGCGCATCACCGACGCCAAGACGGTCGCTGCGCTGCTGCTGGTGAAGAACCTCTAGAGCCTCAGGCGCCTTCGCAGGCGATCTTCCAGTAGGCGAGGTCGAGGCTGCCGTCCACGACGGCCTCCCAGCGGCGGCGTCCCTCGGCTGCGGTCACGACCTTCCCGGCACCCAGGGGCTCAGCGTGGTCGAGGTAGCGCAGGAGCCGGACGCGCGGCTCGCGGCAGTCGTACTCGCGTTCCACGGTCGTGGAGAACATGCGGATCCCTTCGGGCGTGAAGTCGCCATGCGGGAAGTCGTACAGGCCGAGCATCGTCGCGTACGGACCGTCGCGGCGCAGCGTCGCGCGATCGGCATAGGCGGCATAGACACCGTTGTCCGGCGCGACCGGGGTCCACTCCGCCAGCCCGGTTCCGGGCAGCAGCAGCCCGGACAGGGCCAGGACTAGCCGCACACCCCGACGTACCCGCATGCGGTGCAGTAGTCGCAGCCGTCCTTGCGGATGACCGTGTGGTTGCCGCACTCCGGGCACTTGGCCCCGGCCATGACGGGCGCCGACTCGCCGCGCGCGGGCGCCTCGAGAATGCCCATCTGCTGCCTGGGCCGGCCGTCCTCGTCGAGCAGGCCGAGCATCGCGTAGCGGTGCAGGATGAGCCGCGCGAGGTAGGCCACGGTGGAGGGGAAGGTCTCCTGCTTGCGGCTGCCCGGCACGAACGCCATGAAGTCGCCGAGCGGCTCCGGGAAGTCGAGGAGCTTCTTCAGCTTCATGCCGACCCAGGCGGGATCGAGCACGCGCATGTCGAGCGAGAGGATCTTGCACAGCCCGTCGAGGGCGCGCGGATACTCGCCGGAGAGCCAGACCGAGTAGGGGCGGGTCACGCCGTCCGGCAGGGCGATTTCCTTCAAGCCCAGAACGAAGTCATCTCCGGTGCGCGGATTCAGGATGTCGACCGTCCAGGACATCGTGCCGTCCGGGCCGGTCTTCGGCTCCTTGAGGGAGAACATGGAATCGAGCACCGGCGAGGAGCCCGGCGCCTCCATGAGCGAGAAGTCGCCCGCGAGCCCCGCGTTGAGCTGCTCGACGCGATAGCGCACCACCTGCGCGAACGCCGACACCACCGACGGCACGAGCTTCTTCTCGCCGCGCGGCGGGAAGGGCATCTCGAACGCCTCGTCGCCGCCGGCCTTCGCGAGCGCGTCGAGCTTCAGCTTGAGCCACGCCTGGTCGTTGGCGCGCATGTCCATCGACAGGGTCTTCGCGAGGGCGCCCAGGCCGCGCGGCTGCTCGCTGCCGTTCACCCAGACCTCGAACGCGTGCGGCGCGCCGCCGTTCTCGACATGGCCGACGAACACCGCGAACGAGTAGTGCGGGTGCTCGATCATGTAGGTCCACGCCGGGTTGCCGGCGGAGAGGTCGGGGCGGCCCGGCCAGCGCAGGCTGGCCAGCACGGGCTCGGGCACCGACTTGATGGTGATGCGCCGGTTGGTGTCGTCCTGGATGAAGTCCTGCACGTCCTTGGGCTTGTCGACCGACAGGACCGAGCCCAGCACCTTGTTCGGGCGGTACGTCGCGAGGCCCTTCAGGCCGGATTTCCACGCGTGCAGGTAGAGGTCCTTGAAGTCGGCGTACGGATAGTCCTCCGGCACGTTCACCGTCTTCGAGATGCTGGTGTCGATGTACGGCGCCACCGACGCGACCATCTGCTCGTGCGCGCGCGCCGAGAGCTCGAGCGCGGTGACGAAGTACGGGGGCAGGGCGTCGGTGTTCCCGCCCTGCGCCTTGTAGCGGCGCCAGGCGTGATCCTCGACCGCGAACTCCTGCATGCCGCCGTCGGCCATGCGCTTCTTGCGCGTGTAGGTCCAGGAGAACGGCGGCTCGATGCCGTTCGAGGCGTTGTCGGCGAACGCCAGGCTGATCGTCCCAGTCGGGGCGATGGAAAGCAGGTGCGAGTTGCGCAGGCCGTGCTTCCGGATCTGCGTCTTGATTTCATCCGGCAGGCGCGTCGCGAAGCTCGTGCCCGAGAGGTAGAGGTCGGCGTTGAAGAGCGGGAAGGCGCCTCGCTCCTTCGCCAGCTCCACCGAGGCGAGGTACGCCTGGTCGCGCATGCACTGCGAGATGCGCGCCGCCACCGCGCGCGCCTCGTCCGTGTCGTAACGGAGGCGCAGCATGATGAGCGCGTCGCCCAGCCCGGTGAAGCCGAGCCCGACGCGGCGCTTCGCCATCGCCTCCTTGTGCTGCTGCTCGAGCGGCCAGGCGGTGACGTCGAGCACGTTGTCCAGCATGCGCACCGCGACCTGGACCGTGTGGCCGAACTTCTCGTAGTCGAACGAGGCGCTCTCGGCAAAGGCGTCCCGCACGTACTTCGTCAGGTCGATGGAGCCGAGGCAGCAGCAGCCGTAGGGCGGCAGCGGCTGCTCGGCGCACGGGTTGGTCGCCTCGATCGCCTCGCAATAGTTGAGGTTGTTATCGCGGTTCATGCGGTCGAGGAAGAGAATCCCCGGCTCGGCGTGGTCGTACGTCGAGCGCATGATCTGGTCCCACAGGTCGCGGGCGCGGATCTTCCGGTATACCCATTGCCCGTCGGCGCGCTGGTAGACGTCCTTGCCCGGCCAGGGCCTCGCCTTGTGGGCGAGCTCGAACTCCAGGTCCTTCTCGACCGCGAGCATGAACTCATCCGTCACGCCGACCGAGACGTTGAAGTTGGAGAGATCGCCGTGATCCTTCGCATGGACGAACTCCTCCACGTCCGGGTGGTCGCAGCGCAGCACGCCCATCTGCGCGCCGCGCCGCGAGCCCGCGGACTCGACGGTCTCGCACGATTGGTCGAAGACCCGCATGTAGGACACGGGGCCGCTCGCGCGCGAGTGGGTGCCCTTGACCTCGGCGCCCTTGGGGCGGATGGAGGAGAAGTCGTAGCCGACCCCGCCGCCGCGGCGCATCGTCTCCGCGGCTTCCTTGAGGGCGGTGTAGATCCCGGGGCGGCCGTCCACGACCTCCGAGATCGAGTCGCCGACCGGCTGCACGAAGCAGTTGATCAGCGTCGCCTGGAGCTGCACCCCGGCCGCCGAGTTGATCCGCCCCGCCGGAATGAAGCCGTCGACCTGCGCCTGCAGGAAGCGGCGCTCCCAGTAGGCGCGCTTCTCTTCCTTCTCCGGGGCGGCAAGGGCGCGCGCCACGCGGCGGCGCACCTCGTCGATGGAGGCCTCGCCGGCCTTGGCGTACTTCTCCAGCAGCGTGTCGCGGCTGATGACCTGCTCTGCAATGGCTTGTGTCGCGGTATCCATGGATACTGAAGTTTTATACAGTAGGGGATCGCCCGTCAATCGCGACGGGAGACCCGTTCGAAACGCGGGTTTTCCTAGCCGGCCTGGGGCTCGGGCTGGGCGGCGGCGGGCACTTCCGGCGTCATTGCCGCCTGCCGGGCGCGCTTCAGGATGTCCGCCACCTCGGCGTGTCCGAAGCGCAGCGCGAGCTCGACCGGGGTGTCGCCTTCCTTCGTGGTGAGGGAGGCGTCCGCGCCGTTGCGCAGCAGCGCCTCGACCATCTGCGGGTTGCCCTTGGCCGCCGCGTAGGCGAGGGCGGTGTACCCGTTGTCGTGGTGCAGGTTCGGGTCGAAGTTCATCGACAGGACCTTCTGCGCGTACACCACGTTGCCCTTCTCGATCGCGTAGAAGAGCGCCTTCACGCCCTCCGGGCTCGCTTCCTTGGGCTTGGGTTCCAGGCCGGTCGGGATCAGCTTGACGACGTGATTGATGAGGCCGATGCCGACCATGACGATCAGCGCGAGGATGATCGGAATCTTCGACATGGTCATCCCGGTCGCGTCGGTGATGCCCTGCGCGATCTGGTCGGGCATGTTCGCGCCGGCGATGAGCAGCACCACGGCGAGGAAGAAGAAGAACTTCAGGTACATGAAGAGGCCGAGCACGACCGAGATCGCCAGCACCGCGAGCAGGGTGTTGTGGCTCGCGCCCAGCGTGTCCTCGACGTACTCCTGGGGGAGGTTCGCCAGCACCGCGGCGATGGCGATGATCCCGGTGAGGATCATGTCGCGGATGCGCAGCTTCGTCAGGAAGTCGAGCTTCTCCCTCTTCTCCGCCATTCTGGTCCCCCGGTCTTGTTGCTGATTTCTTGGCGCCGATTTTAGGCACGCCGGGCGCTAATATGGAAGGCGAAATGTCCAAAGCTTTCACAAAAGAAAGCTCGGGCGACGACGACGACGATGGTTCCGCCGATTTGCCCGAGCCGAGCACGCCGGGTGGAAAGAACTACATCACGCCGGAGGGCTTCGAGCGCCTGCAGGCCGAGCGCAGGCGCCTGGTCGAGACCGAGCGTCCCGAGGTGGTGAAGGTCGTCTCCTGGGCGGCCTCGCTCGGCGATCGCTCGGAGAACGCCGACTACACCTACGGCAAGCGCCGCCTGCGCGAGATCGACCGGCGCGTGCGCTTTCTCATCAAGCGTCTCGAGGCGGCCGAAGTCGTGCACTCGAGCGGGCGGGACACGGACCAGGTGTTCTTCGGCGCCCAGGTCAGGGTGCGCGGGCGCGACGGCGAGCGCACGGTGCGCATCGTGGGCGTCGACGAGGTGGAGCCGGCGCAGGGCCGCATCTCGTGGATCTCGCCGGTCGCGAAGGCGTTGCTCAAGAGCCGCGAGGGGGATACTGTGACGGTACGGACCCCGGCCGGGGAAGAAAAAATCGAGATCCTGGAGGTGAGCTACCCATGAGCAACGTCCTGAGGGAGTTCCGCGACTTCGCGGTGAAGGGCAACGTCGTCGACCTCGCGGTCGGCGTGATCATCGGCGCCGCCTTCGGCAAGATCGTGTCGTCGCTGGTCGAGGACATCATCATGCCGCTCATCGGCGTGATCATCGGCGGCTTCGACTTCAAGGGCCTGTTCGTGCAGGTCGGCGCGGCGAAGATCACCTACGGCAAGTTCATCCAGACCTGCTTCGATTTCCTGATCATCGCCGCGAGCATCTTCGTCGCCGTGCGGGTCATCAACCACCTGCGCCGCGCGGCCGAGGAGAAGCCCGCCGTGCCCCCGCCCCCGCCGCCGCGCCAGGAGCAGCTGCTCGAGGAAATCCGCGACCTGCTGAAAAAATAGGGACAGACCCTATTTTTTGAAGTCGCCGGCCTTGACGAAGGAGACGCGCGCCGGATCGAGATGGCGCCGCAGCGCGGCATTGACCTGCGCCGGCGTCATGGCCTCGATCTTCGCCTCGAAGTCCCGGTCCCACTCGAAGGTGCGTTTCGCGAAGAGGTAGGTGCCCAGGCGCGCGGCGAGCGCCCGGTCCTGCGTGCGCTGCAGCCGGCGCGCCTCGAGGAGCGCGGCCTTGCCTTCCTCCACCTCGGCGGCGGAGAAGCCGTCCCGGTAAGCGCGCTGGATTTCCTCGCGGATCGCCTGCTCGACACGCACGCGGTTCTGCGGCGCGTAGATCGAGGAGACGCGGAAGGAAGCCGATTCATCGAACGGGCTCGCGCTGAAGCTCGAGTACGTGCTGTAGGAGAGCCCTTCCTTTTCCCGCACCCGCGCCGGCAGGCGCGCCGACGAGGTGCCGCCGAGCAGGTAGTTCGCGAGCACCATCGCGGGAAAGTCGGGATGGTCGTCGCGCATCCGCAGGTTGAGCCCGCCGCGCAGCACCGCGTTCGCCTTGTCCGGCGTCGCGAGCTGGTCGTCGAGGGCCGGCGGGGCGCTGTAGACGTGGGGCACGCGCTCGAAGGGCGAAGGGGTCTTCCAGCCGCCGAGGAGCTCGCCGGCGAGGCGCTCGAGCGCCGCCGGATCGAAGTCGCCGATCGCGACGAGGTCCGCGCCGGTCGCGCCGAAAAGCTCGCGGTAGCAGGCGACGGCGTCGGACAGCTTCGCATCGCGCAGCTGCGCGATGCGCTCCTCGACCGTCGGCGTGTAGTGCGGATGGCCGATCGGGTAGGCGTTGAGATGGCGCGAGAGGCGCTCGCTCGCGCGCACGGAAGGGTCGCTGCGCTGCGCCTCGGCGCCGTTCAGCGCCGCGCGCTTCATCTCCGCGAACTCCGTCTCGGGGAAGGACGGCTGCGTCAGCATCTCCGCGGTCAGCCGCAGGGCGGCCTCGAGGTTCTCCCGCTTGACCTCGATGCTTGCGCCGTCGCCGCTCACCGAGACGGTGGCGTTCAGCTTCTCGAGCGCGTCCTTGATCTCGGCGCGGCTGCGCTTCTGCGTGCCGCGCATCAGCATCCCGCCGGCGAAGCTGCAGGCGATCTCGCGGTTGCGCAGGCTCTTCTCCGTGCCCCAGTGCAGCGCGAGCGTCACGAGCACCCGCCCGCCGCGCGTCTGCTTCGGCAGGAACGCGGCGCGGATGCCGTTCGGGAGCGTGCGGCGCTGCACGCGCTTTTCGATGTTCGCCGGCGTCGCGTCGAACGCTTCCCCCGCGCGCACGGTCGCGCCGCCGGTGTAGCCGGCGAGGGCGGCGTCGAGGTCGGGGGTCGCCGGGATCTCGGCGCGCTCCGGCGCCTCGGTGGGGATGAACAGCCCGACGACGCGGTTGGCGGAGCGCAGGTACTGCTCCGCGACCCGCTGCACGTCGGCGACCGAAACCTTGCGCAGCCGGTCGCGGTAGAGGTAGAGCAGGCGCCAGTCGCCGGTGGCCTCGAACTCCGACAGCGCGCGCACCAGGTTCCCCGTGTCGAGCTGCACCTTCTCGAAGTCGTTGAGCAGCGCGGTGCGGGCCCGCTCCACCTCGGCCGCCTCGACCTTCTGCGTCTTCACGCCCTCGACCACTTCCAGCAGCGCGGCGCGCGCCTTCTCGAGGTCCGCGTCGCGCGGCAGCGTCGCGCCGAAATACATGTAGCCCGGATCGTGCAGGCCGCGCTCGGCGCCCCAGGTGGAGGTCACGACCCCCTTCTGCACGAGCGCGCGGTGCAGGCGGCCGTTCGGCACGTCGCCGAGCAGGTTGACGAGGATGTCGATCGCCGGATAGTCGGGATGGCTGCCCGCGGGCACGCGGTAGAGCGCCTGCGCGAGCTGCGTGTCGCCGACCCGGCGCAGCACCACGCTGCGCTCGCCGTCCTGGGTCGGCTCCCGCGTGTAGAACACGGGCAGCTTCCTTTCCGGCCGTTTCAGCGGGGAAAAGTGCTTGTCCACCAGCCGCAGCGCGAGCGCCTCGTCGAAGCGGCCGGCGACGATCAGCAGCGCGTTGTCGGGCTGGTACCAGGTGCGGTAGAAGGCCTGCAGCCGGTCGATCGGCACCTGCTCGATGTCCGAGCGCTCGCCGATGATGGGATTGCCGTAGTTGTGCCAGGGGAAGGCGAGCTGCTGCATGCGCTGGAAGAGCACGCTCCCGGGGCTGTTCTCGCCCATCTCGAACTCGTTGCGCACCACCGTCATCTCGCTGTCGAGGTCGCTCTTGCGCACGAAGGAGCGCACCATCCGGTCGGCCTCCATGCCGAGCGCCCAGTCGAGGTTGTCCGGCGTGGCGGCGAAGGTCTCGAAGTAGGTCGTGCGGTCGTTCGACGTCGTGCCGTTCCAGCGCGCGCCGCGGCGCGTGAACTCTTCCTTGAGGTTGGGGTGGCGCTCGGAGCCCTTGAACAGCAGGTGCTCGAGGAGGTGTGCCATGCCCTTCTCGCCGTAGCCCTCGTGGCGCGAGCCGACGAGGTAGGTGATGTGCACGGTGATGGTGTCGGCGCCCGGGTCGGGGATCGTGAGCACCCGCAGGCCGTTGGCGAGGCGGTACTCCGTGACGCCTTCGATGGCGTGCGTCTTCTGCGGCGCCGCGTGCACCGCGGCGGCGCCGGCGAAGCAGAGCAGGAAGAGCCCGGCGAGAAGTTTCTTCATGACGTCATGACAGTCGGTCGAACAGGTGCAGGGCGGCGAGCCCCGCGGCAATCGTAAGGGAGGTGAGCTTCCAGCGCCACGCCACGGCGATGGCGACGGCCCCGGCGAGCAGCTTTTCGTTCTGCGGCGACAGGTGTAGGACCTGGTTCTGCAGCAGCAGTTCCGGCGCCCAGATCGCGGTGAGCACCGCCGCCGGGACATAGCGCAGGCTGCGGCGCAGCCACGCCGGGGTCTCGACGCCGGCCGGCAGCAGGAGGAAGGAGGCGCGCATGAGGTAGGTCACGATCGCCATGCCCGCCAGGATCAGCCAGAGCGTCATTTCTTCCTTTCGGCGCGCTTCTCGAACAGCAGGCCGGCGGAAATCCCGGCCGCGGCGGCGAGAATGAGGTTGAGGCGCAACGGCAGCGCCGCCGCCGCCACCACGGTGACGCCGGCGGCGAGGGCGGCCGCGACCATCGCGCGCTCGCGCAGGAACGGCACCGTCATGGCGATGAACGCGAGCGGCGCCGCGAACTCCAGGCGCCACGACGCCGGCACGCCGGCGCCGATCAGCACGCCGACCAGCACCGCGAGCTGCCAGGAGATCCAGATCGGGATCCCGGCGCCGAGGAAATACTCGAGCTTGTGCGGATCGTCGGGGCGATCGGCGAACCGCGCAAGGGTCATGCCGTAGACGTTGTCGGCCTGGAGGTACGCGACCAGCAGGCGCCAGCGCAGCGGCAGCCCGGCGAAGAGCAGGCGCAGCGAGGCGCTGTACATCATGAAGCGCATGTTGATGAACAGCGTCGCGACGACGATCAGCAGGGCCGGGGTGCCCTGCGCGATGAGCTGCGCGGAGGCGACCATCGACGCGCCGGCGAACACGAACACCGACATGAGCATGGCGAGGAGCGGCGGGATGCCGCTCGCGACCATCGCGACGCCGGTGATGAGGCCGAAAGGGACGACGCCGGCGAGGACGGGCAATGCCGCCCTCGCGCCGGTGGCGAGGGCGGGGCGGTGCAGCGAAGGGAAAAGGCTATTTCTTCTGATCGGGGGACGGCTTGCGCTGCTCGTGGCGCTGCTGGCGCCGTTCCGCGCGCTCCTTCGCGCGCGCTTCGCACTGCGCCGGGTCTTTCGCCTGCGCGCACAGCTCCTTGCGCATGCAGTCGCGGCGCTCGTCGCCCGCCTTGGCGTCGCAGGCCGCGTGGGCCTTCTTCGCCGCTTCGCGCACTTTGGCGCGCCGCTCCTCGCACGCCTTCGGGTCGGCGGCCTTGGAGCAGTCGTAGCGGGCATGGCGGGGCGCCTTGCCTGCGGGGGCATCGGCCGGCGCCGGCGCCGCCTGGGCGAACAGCGCGGTCGAGGCGGCAAGCAGCGTGGTTGCAACGAGGGTTCTCAGCATGGTGAAGGTCCTTTCATGAGAAGACCTTCGAAAAACGCGCTGCCCCGCACGCCGCTGACGAGCAAGATGTAACGCTTTGTTTCCCGGCTAGCCGAGCTGCTTGAGCATGGTGCCCGCGTCGGACACCTCGAACTTGCCCGGCCCCTCGACGTTCAGCTGCTTCACCACGCCGTCGTCGACGAGCATCGAGAAGCGGCCCATGCGCATGCCCATGCCGCGGGCGTTGAGGTCGAGGTCGAGGCCGAGCGCCTTCGCCCAG
>DASZQH010000205.1:0-15543 GCA_035549805.1 Burkholderiales bacterium | reverse complement strand
GATGCTTTCGTCGTCGTCGACGACCAGGATCTTGGCGGCCATGGGGTCTTTGGTGCTGGTGGCCAGAATCGAACTGGCGACCTCATGATTACGAATCAAGCGCTCTACCAACTGAGCTACACCAGCTGCGCTGCTTTCGCGGGCTATTCTAGCGCAGCATGCATCCCCTCAGCACCTTTGCGAATGCGATGGCGGGACTGCTCGAGGCCGGACCGGCGTCCCGCTGGCGGCGCTTCGCAGCCGCCCTCGGCCTTTCGCTCGCCTTGCATCTCGCAGTGGCGCTCGCCTTCCTGCCGCCGCTCACCCCGCGGCTCACGGCGGGCGATTTCGCCGCGCCGCTTGTCGCCCGGGTCGTCGCACCGCATCCGCCAGCGCCCGCGCCCATTGCACCAACCGCGCCAAAGCCGGCAGCGGACCCGGGGCGCCCCGCGAAGCCCGCGGCCCGCCCGGTTGCACCGGCGTCCGCGCCGACCGGACGCGTTCCCTATGTCGCGGCGCGCGTAGCGAACTACGACGTGCCGCCGGAATTCTTCGCCGAGAAGCTGCGCGAAGCGCAGCGCCGCGTGCCTCGCTCCATCGACCTCGTCCGGCCGGCGAAGCTCGCCGGCGCCGTCCGCGCCTCGTATCCCGCCGAGATGCTCGCGCGCGGCGAGAAGGGATACGTGCTGGTCGAGGTTTTCGTCAGCATCGGCGGCCGCGTGGACGATGTCGCCGTCCTCGAGCACAGCGGCAGTCCGGAGCTCGCTCGGGCCGCCGCCGAGGCGTTGCGCCGCGCCCGCTTCCGCGCGGCCGAAGGAACGTCGGGAAAGATCCGCAGCCGCGTCACCGTCCGGATCGACTTCTCTTACGAGTAGGAGCGGGCCGCCGGCCGGGCCGGACGGCGTGAAATAATCCCGCTCGGGGGCACCACGAAGGCGCCGTCGGCCCGGGGGAACGCGCCGTTCGTCGGCGTCGGGCAGGCGCACCGGGGACGCTCGTCTACGATTCCAACCGCTACAAAGGGGAGAGCCATGCCGAGGCAGCAGGGATTCACGATTGTCGAGCTGATGGTCGTGGTGGCCATCGCGGCCATCATCGCCGCGTTCGCGATTCCGGCGTACAACGAGTACACGACGCGCGCGAAGCTCCAGGAGGCCACGTCGCAGCTGTCCGAGTGGCGCACCCGGATGGAGAACTACTACGCCGACAACCGCCGCTACAGCTCGGCCGCCGGCGCCGGGCAGACCGATTGCGGTGCCGCTGCGCCCCTCGCGGGCAATGCCCGCTACTTCACCTATACCTGCGTGAGCGCCGGCGGCACCGCCGCCGGATCGCAGACCTACCTGCTGACGGCCACCGGCGGTACGGCCGTCGCGGGCTTCGTCTTCACGCTCGACCACGCCAATGCCAAGCAGACGACCGGCGTCGGCAGCGGCTGGACCGCGCCGAGCCCGAACAACTGCTGGGTGCAGAAGAAAGGCGGGCAGTGCTGAGACACCCTCGTCAGCGGCAGCGCGGGGTGAGCCTGGTCGAGCTGATGCTCGGCCTCGCGATCCTCGCCATCCTGCTGTTCATGGGCGTGCCGGCATTCACCGATACCTTGCAGAACTACCAGATCCGCACCGCCGCCGAATCGACGGTCAACGGCCTGCAGTTCGCGCGCAACGAAGCGCTGCGCCGGAACATGTCGGTGCGCTTCCAGCTGGTGAATTCGCTGGACGCGAACTGCGACCTCTCCCCGACCGGCCCGAGCTGGATCGTCAGCCGCAACGACCCGACGGCCGCGTGCGACAGCGCCACGGTGATCGATTTCCTCGAGCCGAACGATCTCTCGCAGCCGCAGGTGCTGCAATCGCGCGCTTCGCAGGAAGGAACCCCGAACGCCGTGTTCAGCGCCACCGCGAGCGGCGCCGGCGCCACCACCGTCACCTTCACCAGCCTGGGGCGCGTCGCCCCCGGCAGCATCGACACCATCAACATCAGCAACGCGGTCGGCGGCGCCTGCCAGCACCTCGATGCGAGCGGCCGGATGCGCTGCCTGCGCATCCTCGTCGGCCGCGGCGGTCAGGTGAAGATGTGCGACCCGGGCGTGACCGATACCGCCGACCCCAGAGCGTGCCTATGAAAAAGCAGATGCAGGGCGTGATGCTTCTCGAGGCGCTGATCGGCATCCTGATCTTCTCGATCGGCATCCTCGGCCTGGTGGGGCTGCAGTCCACGTCGATCAAGAACACGACCGAGGCCCGTTACCGGAGCGAAGCCGCGTACCTCGCGAACCAGATCGTGGGGCGCATGTGGTCGGACCGCACCAACCTCGCGTCCTACGCGCTCGCGACTTCGACGACCTGCACCGCGGGAGCGAGCGCCCTGCAGACGTGGCTGTGCCAGGTGGAAACCAACCTGCCGGGCATCACCGCGGCCGCGAACCGCCCCGAGATCGTGGTCGCCGCGGACCAGGTCACCATCACGCTGCGCTGGCAGCTGCCCGGCAGCGACGCTCGCCGATACACCGTCGTGACGCGGATCAACTGAGGAGCGGGCATGCGACTTTCCCGAAGCACGCGGGGCTTCTCTCTCCTGGAGGTGATGGTCGGGATGGTGATCGGCCTGATCGGCTGCATCGTCATCTTCCAGGTCTTCGCCGTGAACGAGTCGTACAAGCGGTCCACCACGTCGGGGAGCGACGCCCAGGTTGCCGGATCGCTGGCAATGTTCGCGCTGGAACGCGACATCCGCATGGCGGGCTTCGGCATCAACGACAAGGTGGCGGTCGGCTGCAACCTCCTTGGCTACACCAGCACGCGCGGCACGACGAACTACAGCCTCACGCTCGCGCCGGTCCAGATCCACGCCGGGGCCACCGCCGCCGATCCGGACATCCTCAGCATGAACTACGGCAACCCGGTGGAGTTTGTCCCCGGCACCGCGCTGACCACCGCCAACATGGCGCCCGGCGCGAACTTCCGCCTCGAGCACCGCGGCGGCGTGCGTCGCTGGGATTTCCTCCTCGCGTACCAGCCGAGCCAGGCGAACTGCAGCCTCGTCAACGTCACCAACCTTCCGCTCGAGGCCGCCGCCGCCGTGAGCTGCGGCGGCTCCCCCACCACCGACGCCATCGAGATCTGCCCGGCGGTCGCGAAGACCGACGCGGACGGCACGAGCCGCATCTACAACCCCGGGGGCGGCCTGACGGGCGCGCCGACCTACACGGTCAGCACCGGCGTCACGAACACGCGCTTCTACAACTTCGGCCCGGAGCCGGTGTTCAACGTCTACCGCGTGATCAACAGCACGCTGTCGGTCTGCAACATGCGCACCGCCGACTGCGCGAGCACGAACGCGGCGAACTGGCAGCCGGTCATGGAGAACGTCGTATACCTGAAGGCCTTCTACGGCATGGACACGAACGACGACGGCCTCGTCGACACCTACGATCCGCGCGTGTGCCGCGATACCGCGGGCGTAGCCGGCTATACCAGCGCCCCGGGCGACAACTTCGGCGAGGAGTGGACGACCAGCTCGGACACCAACTCGGACGGCCTGCACGATACCTGGAGCCCCGGCCCGCCGACGGCTTACGACTGGTCGCGCGTCCTGTCGATCCGCCTCGCGGTGGTGGTTCGGAGCGCCAAGCCCGAGCGCGAGATCGTCAGCCCCGCCACGCTGACGCTCTGGCCCGATGCCCCGGCGCTCAGCGGCAGCGGCTGCACCGGCAGCGCCGCGCTGAGCGGCCCCAGCATGGACGGACCGGTCTGGACGGTCCCCGACCGCACGTACCGGTACCGGGTGTTCGAGACGATCATTCCGATGCGCAACGCGCTATGGCTGCCGGGATGATCCGCTCCCAGAAAGGCGTGGTGCTGTTCATCGCGCTCATCGTGCTGGTGGCGCTCGCGCTGGCCGGCCTCGCGCTCGTGCGATCCGTCGACACGGGCGTGATCGTCGCCGGCAACCTCGCGTTCAAGCAGAGCGCGACCAACGCCGGCGACCTCGGCATCGAGGCGGCGCGCACCTGGCTGGACAACAACAAGACGGTCCTCGATTCGGACAGCCTCATTCCCGGGACCTCCGCGTACTACGCCAACTGGCAGTCCAACATCGACCTCACCGGCGAAGACCCGGCGCGCACGGACTTCAACTGGAACGACACCGGCTTGCAGGTCACTGCCGACGACGGCGCCGGCAACCGGGTGCGCTATGTCGTGCACCGGCTGTGCGCCGCATCGAACGTCTCGCCGGCCTCCACCACCTGCGTCAAGGTCTCGTCCACCTCCGGCGGCGGCGGCGCCGCCACCGGGGGCGAGTTCGGCGGCCGGCGGGGCTACGAGCTCGGCGGCACCGCGGGAGGAACGTTCAGTCTCACCGCTTCGGCGGTCTATTACCGGATCACGGTCAGGGTCGATGGCCCCAGAAACACGGTCAGCTATGTGCAGGCGCTGGTTTACTGAGGAAAAAGCATGACCACGACACGCGAATTCGCCCACAAGCCGCTCAGCCGAGCGATTCTCGCCGTCTACGGCATCACGCATGCCCTGGCGGGACAGGCCGCGCCGACGCAGATCCACAGCGAGCCGCTCGGGACCGCGGGCGGGACACCCGAGAAGCCGAACCTGATGTTCATCCTGGACGACTCGGGCAGTATGGCGCAGGACTTCACGCCGGACTATGTCGACGACACGCTGTGCCGCGATTCGTTCGAAGACACCCGGATGAACTCGCGCGGCACCGATCAGACGCTCTCGGACACGAGCCCGGACGGTCGCGACGACAACTCGAGCCTGGACTCCTGCCGCCGCGGCGACCCGTCCTGGACGAGCCCCGACTACAACTTCCAGTTCTACAACCCGGCGACGACGTATACCCCGGGCTACGATCCCACGCTCGCCGCGCCCGGCGCGACGCCCGCCTACCTGGCGAGCTCGAACATGACCAACTTCAATACCACGGCGAGGTGGGCCGCGGTGGAGATGGACCCGTACGCGAGCAACAACCCTTCGGGCACCATCAACCTCATCAACAACAACACCGATGTGGTGTTCTGCAACACGCGCAACCCGACGACCGCGCAGCTCTTCAACACCTCCGTCTGCAAGCTGCCGATCGACACCTCCATCGCCATCGCGGGCGAGGCTGCGGGGACGGGCGTGTGGCGCTACCCGAACGCGCCGATCTCGCTCAGCACCAACGCCGCTTCGCCGCTGAACGCATCGGTCCACTACGCCTACCGGTTCACGCGCACCGGAAGTGCGACCAACCCGGTCGCGCCGTACTTCCATACCATCAGCCAGGTCCTGTATTGCGTGAACCGCAACGGCAGCACCGCGGGAACGCGGCCCACGCACGGCAACACGCCGTCGAAGGTGTTCTTCGGCAAAGGCTCGACCACCGACGCGACCAACCGCTGCCACGTCCGCCGCTTCAACGACGGCACGACCAACTTCCAGTACCCGCGGTTCGGCGTCGTGCCCTACAACGCCGCCGCCGACACGCAGGCGCTCAACCAGCAGGAGGGCGGCACCCTCACGGATGCCAACCGTTGGGTCGGCATGACCGGATTCCAGCGCCACGACATCGTGGACATCGGAGGCGGTGCCCTGCCGGCGACCTACCCGAGCCGCGCCAATGCCGCGGTGTACGGCGGTCGGGCCGACTGCGGCTTCGCGGCTTGCACCTACGCGCAGGAGATGACGAACTACGCGAACTGGTGGGCGTACTACCGCACGCGCATGCTGCAGATGAAGACCGCGGCGGGCCAGGCGTTCCGCACCGGCCTCGACGACAAGTTCCGCGTCGGCTTCATCACCATCAATCCAGGCGATCCGGTCGACGCCGACCGCTACCTGCCGCTGCGCCTGTTCGACGCCGGGCACAAGTCTGCCTGGTACGACAAGTTCTACAACCAGAACCCGAACGGCGGCACGCCGCTGCGCGAAGCGCTGTCGCGCGTCGGTCGCCACTTCGCCGGCAGGACGAACGCGATCAACTCCGGCATGGGCTTCGCGGCCGACTCGATCAACGACCAGGGCAATCCGGACTCGATGACGAAGTCCTGCCAGCGCAACATCGCCCTGCTCACGACGGACGGTTACTGGACCACGGCAAACTCGGCCTACGACGGCCAGGCGAACACCGGCTGGAAGGTGGACGGCACGACGCGCATGGACGACCAGGACGACACGCAGAGCGGCGTGACGGTCGCGCGGCCGTTCTACGACGGCGCCGGCACCCAGAACAGCGCCGGGGGCCGGTCGCTCGGAACGCTGGCCGACGTCGCCTACTACTATTACATCAACGACCTGCGCCCGCCGGTGCTCGTGTCCGGCCAGGACATCTGGATCAACAACGTGCCGACCTCCGGGTCTGACACCGCGACCCACCAGCACATGACGACCTACACGCTCGGCCTCGGCCTGGATGGCGTGCTGGAGTACCAGTCGAACTACACCGCCAACCCCACGCCCCCGGGGGACTACAAGGACATCGTGGATGGGGTGAAGAACTGGCCGGTGCCGCCCACGGCCGGCAACAACGAGAAGGCGCTCGACGACCTGTGGCACGCGGCGGTCAACGGCCGCGGCAAGTTCTTCAGCGCGCGCCTGCCGGCCGAGGTCTCGGCGGCGCTCCTGGAGATGATCACGTCGATCAGCGCGCAAACCGGCGCCGGCGCCGCCGCGGCGACGTCGAACCTGCAGCCGGTCGCGGGCGACAACTGGGCATTCACGGCGGAGTACCGCACCCAGGAGTGGCACGGCGACCTCACGGCACGCACCATCGACCTCGTCGCCGGCGTAGTGTCGACGCGCACCCTCTGGTCGGCGCGGGACCTGCTCGACGCCAAGGCTCACGCGACGCGCGCGATCTACCTCCCGACCACCGACACCATCAATTTCCCGACCCGGCTCAAGCCGTTCACCTGGACCAACGGCGCGGGTACGACGTACCCGACCGACACCACCCTCACGGCCGCGGAGCAGGGCTACGTCAACACCACGCTGCTCGCGACGTCGAACGGCTGGAACGGCGCGCAGAGCACGGCGGCGACGCCGAAGACGCTCGTCGACTTCCTGCGTGGCGACACCTCGAGGGAGCGCGACGGCCTGGGAACCCCTGAGAACGAGCTCTACCGGGACCGCGTCCATGTCCTCGGCGACATCGTGTCGGCGCAGCCCCTCTACATCAAGTCTCCTCCGTTCGCGTATTCCGACGCCGGCTACGCCGCTTATCAGACGGCCAACGCTTCGCGACGCGGCACCGTCTTCGCGGCTTCGAACGACGGCATGCTGCACGCTTTCGAAACCGACCCTGACAACAGCTCCTACTACCAGACCGGCGGCATCAGCACGTCCGCGCTGGCCGACGATACCTTCTCGGCCGGCACGAACGACGGCGGCGGCGAGCGTTGGGCGTACATACCTTCGCGCGTGCTGCCGAACCTGTACCAGGTCGCGCGTACGTCCTATACACATCGCTGGTTCGTGGACGGCTCGCCGATCGTCGAGGACATCTGCGTCACCACCGGCAGCGCGGGAAGCGGAACGGCGACCACGACGGCCTTCAACTGCCCCGGTACCGCGGGCTGGAAGACCATTCTCGTCGGCGGCCTGAACGCCGGAGGACGCGGGTTCTACGCGCTGGACATCACCGACCCGCTCAACCCGAGGGGACTCTGGGAGTTCAACGCCCGCGACCCGTCGGTCACCGGCTGCGCCGCCACCACGGCCGCCGCCGTCGGCGCGAGCAGCGACTGCGATCTGGGCCTCACCTTCGGCAACCCGATCGTCGCCAAGCTGCCCCTCGGCCATGCGCACTCCGGCAAGTGGGTCGTGCTCGTCTCCTCGGGGTACAACAATTTCCCCGGCGTCGATGGCACGACGACCAGCACCGGCGGAAACGGCAACGGGTACCTGTACGTACTCGATGCCAACACGGGCACCATCATCGAGAAGATCCAGACCTGCTCCGGAACGGCAGGGACCGGGCCGACGTACGCGGATGCGAGCCCGTGCGGCTTCACGAAGCTCAACGCCTTCCACCCGCTGGCGAACGACAAGGTGGACAACTCGCCTGTGCGGGTCTACGGCACGACGATCACGGGCGAGATCTGGCGCGTCGACCTCACCGCCCAGCTCAGCCCGAGGGCGTACCTCGTGGCGACGCTCACCGACCCGCTCGGAGACCCCCAGCCGATCACCACGCCGCTGGAGCTCTACATCCCGAAGGGGCTGGATACGCTGAGCTACGCGAACCCTTGGGAAGCGCCGGCGGGACTCTATGTCGGCACCGGGCGCTTCCTGGGCACCCTCGACCCGGCCAACACCCAGCAGCAGACGATCTACGCGATCAAGGACATCCCCGGAAGCACGACCACGCTCGCCAATCCGCGCAGCAACCTGCAACCGCGCACGTTCGGCACGGAGTTCAACATCACCGACTCCCTGGGATCCACGCGACCGGCCCGCGACCTGACCGGCGGGACGAACGATGCCTTCATCTCGGACAGCGGCTGGTACGCCGACTTCCCGCTGCTGAGCGGGTCGCCGACGGGCGAGCGCGTGAACATCGAGTCGCGCATCGTGGCCACCACCTGGATCGTGGCGTCCAACATCCCCTCGGCCACCACCAGTTCCTGCGCTGCGACGAGCGGCGACGCCTGGCTGAACTTCGTCGACGTGAATACCGGTGCTTCGATCCCCGGCCTGTCCGCCGCCTATGCCAGCGTGAAGCTGGGTGGCACGCTCCTCGTCGGGGTCTCGCCGATCCAGATCGGCGACAAGATCAAGACCATCGCGACCACGGCCGACAACCAGCAGATCACGCTGGACACGCCGATCTCGGCGCCGGCCTTCCAGGGGCGCCGCATCCAGTGGCGCGAGCTCACGACCACGCAGTGATCCGGCTCAGCTAGGCGGCGTCGAGCCCTTCGGCGAGGGCGCGGAACACGCCGTCCCACTGTCCCGGCTCTTGCTGCCGGAACAGGCGTACCTGCGGGTACCAGGGCATGCGGCTGCCCTTCTGCAGGTAGCGCCATCCCGGCCGCGCAGGCACGAGCGCCCATGCCGGCACGCCGAGGGCGCCGGCCATGTGCACCGCCGTGTTGCAGACAGTGATTACGAGGTCCAGCGACGCGACCAGAGCCGCGTGCTCTTCCATGTCCGCGGCCGCCTCCGGCCAGTGCACGATGCGCACGCCCTCGCGCTCCAGGGCGGCGATGTCCGCCCCTACGTCGCCGTACTGCACGCTGACGAACCGGGCGTCCCCATGTCCGAGCAGCGGACGCCAGGCGGACAGTGGCGTCGAGCGCCGCTCGCCGCCTGTCGCCGTCGTCCCGCCGCGCCACGAGATGCCGATCTTGCGGCCCGGGCCGAGCGGCGCGAGCTTCTCCCGCCAGCGGCCCACTCGTTTCGCCTCCGGTGCAAGGTAGCCGCGATGGTCCGGAAACGCATCCCAGCCGGGTCGCGTGAACCAGGGAAGCGCGCTCATGCCGCACTGGACGTCGATGTCGCCCCCGAGGAGTCGCTCGTGCGGCCGCGCGCCGCTCGCGACGACCTCCACCGCCGGGAAACTGCGCGCGAAGAGCGATACGAGGCGCGGACTCGCTTCGAGCACCACATGGGCCGCCTGCGCCTGCACGTCGCGCAGCGCATTGAGGAACATGATCTGGTCGCCGAGGCCCTGCTCCGCCCAGACGAGGAGCCGCTTGCCGGCGAGCGGCTCGCCCTGCCATTCCGGCTGGGGAAAGCGCGCCACCCTCGCCCGCCATCTCGCTTCGCGCGCGCGGACCTTCCGCTGCAGTGCCCAGCCCGCGGCGAAATCACCCGTCGTGAGAAGCGCCCACGCGAGCGATTCTTCGGCGCTCTCGAGCGCCGGGTCGAGCGTGAGCGCGCGGCGGAACCAGTCGCTTGCCTCCTCCGCACGACCGCGTGCGCGCTGCAACTCGCCGATGCTGGCCGCGATGCGGGCCTGGTCGGGCCTGCGGTGCCAGGCGTCCTGCAGCAGCGCTTCGGCATCATCGAGACGCTGCTGCGAGTAGAGCGCGCGGCCCAGATTGTGGATCGCCTCCGCGTTCCCGGGGTCGCGGCCGAGCACCTCGCGATAGCCCGCCTCGGCTTCCGCGAAGCGGCCCTGGGCCAGCAGGCTGCTCGCGAGGTTGTTCATCGCGAGCAGGTCCGCGGGCGCCTGGCCGAGCCGGCGCTCGTAGTACTGCGCGGCGAGCTTCGGCTTGCCCACCTTCTGCAGGCAGTAGGCGGTGTTGACGAGCGCCTGACCGTCGTCGGGCCTGAGACGCAGCAGCCGCATCCACAGGCGCCCGGCGTCGCGCCACTGCTCCCGCCCCAGGCAAAGCCGCGCGAGGTTGCGCAGCGCATCGATGAACGCCGGGTGGACCGCGATCGCGCGACGGTAGTACCGCTCGGCTTCGCCGAGCGCGCCACGCTGCTCGAGCAGCACGCCGAGATCGTTGAGCGCGCCGGCGTGGCGGGGATCCGCATCGAGCGCGCGCCGCAGATCGAGCTCCGCTGCCCCCAGGTCGCCCCGCGCCAGCAACGCCTGGGCGCGCAGGTGGAGCGCGTCGGGATGGCGTGGATCGGCAGCGAGGGCGGCATCGGCGTCCGCCTGCGCCGCGTCGAACCGCTTCAGGCTGTGCAGCGCTCGGGCGCGCGCGACGCGTGCCGGAAGAAAGCCGCGGTTGGCAGCCAGCGCGGCCTCGTACTCCGCGAGCGCTTCCTCGTGGCGCCCGCTCTCGGAGAGGAGGTGGCCGAGGTTGAGGCGGACCTCCGGGAACGAGGGCCGAAGGGCGAGCGCGCGCCGGTAGCTCTCTTCGGCCTCGGCAACGCGTGCGAGGCGGCGCAACGCGTTGCCGAGGGCGACGTGGAACTCGGGCTGCAGCGGCTTGCGCCGCACCGCGCGCTCGAGGAGCGACGCGGCCTGCTTCGCGCGCCCGGACTGCAGCGCGATGCTGCCGATCATGAAAAGCGCGTCGGCGTTCTCCGGCGCGCCCCTCAGCACGGCCCGGTACGCGCGCTCGGCCTCTCGTAGCTTGCCTTCGCGGAAAAGCGTAGCGGCTTCGCGCAGCTGCGCCGCGATGTCGGGCAGGACCATCCGGCGGCGATGGTACACTGCGCCGCAATCGCCGGCTCTCCGGCGCCTCGAAGCGCAGCGATGTCCCGACGCCCGGGCTTGTTCGATCCCTGCCCCTGCGGAAGCGGCAAGCGCTTCCACTCCTGCTGCAAGCCGCTCGGCGCCGCCGCCGGCGATCCGGTCAAGCTGGTCGCGCTGGCGGTGCGCCGCCACGCCGCGGGAGACCTCGCTGCCGCGGAAGATCTGTATCGCAAGGCGCTGCAGCTCGACGGCGCCAATGTCGACGCGCTGCGAAACCTCGCGCTGCTCCTCGCCGACCGGCAGCGCTTCGAGGAGGCCGAGGGACTGTTGCGCCGCTGCCTCGACCTGGATCCGCTCGCCTCCGCGGCGCACTTCGCGCTCGGCACGGTGCTCGCGCGCCAGCAGCACATCGAGGCGGCCGCCGAGGCGTTTCGCGCGGCGCACGACGCGGACCCGTCGAATGCGTACGCCCTCGTGAACCTCGCCGCCGTGCTCGTGCAGCTCGGCCGGCGCGAGCGCGCCATGGAAGCCCTGGAGGCGGCGCTGCACATCGATCCGCGCAACCCGGACGCCGCGCTCAACCTCGCCCTATTGAAGTCGGAGGTCGGCCAGCATCAGGCGGCCCTCGACCTTGCCTCGCGGGCGGCCAGCGTGCCGGGGCGGCCGCAGCTGCGCGCGGTGGAGGGCTCGATCGCGCTGCGCGCGGGCGCGCCGGAACGGGCGTTGCAGGCGTTCCAGGCAGTGCTCGCGGCGCGACCGGACGACTTCGACGCACGCGTCAACACCGGCTCGTGCCTGGCGGACCTCGGGCGCACGCGCGAAGCCATTCCCCACTTCGAGCATGCGCTGCGCCTGCAGCCGCAGAGCGCGAGCGTATGGTGCAACCTGGCCCTCGCCCGCCTCGAGTCCGGGCAGCCGCTCGCCGCGTTCCGTGACGCCGTGGCCAGGGCGGCGCAGCACGGCCCGGCGGAGCCGATCGTCCTCGGACATCAGGGCCTGCTCGCGGCCCTGTCCGGGGACCTGGAAGAGGCGCTGCGCTTCTACGGGGACGCGTTGCGTGGCGACCCGGCCAACGTCTACTACTGCGTCGGCCTCGCCTCGGTGCTCTACGAGCAAGGTGGCCCGGCGAGCGCCGCCCGCGCATACCAGGAGTTCCTCCGCAGCGGCAACGCGGCGAGCACGACCGCGCATTTCGAGCTGGCCCTGCTGCTTCTGCAGGTCGGCCGGTTCGCGGAAGCGTGGCCGCACTATGACTTTCGCAACCAGACGGACTTCCGGCGCAGGCGCGGAGAATCGCTCCCGCCGCTGCAGGCCCTGCACGGGCGGCGCCTCGTCGTGCGCTACGAGCAGGGCCTGGGCGACCAGCTCTTCCTCCTGCGTTTTATCCCGGCCATGCGCGCGCTCGTGCAGGCACCCCAGGTCGCCTACGCTTCCAAGGCGGAGCTGCTCTCGCTGGTGCAGCGCGCCCCCGGCCTGGACAGCGTCACGGTCTCGCAAGGCGCGCAGGACGAGCCGGGGCTGCTCCTGGGCGACCTGCCGGGCTACGTGATGGCGCAGGCGCCGGACGAGGTGCCGCCCCCGCTCGCGCTCTCGGCGACAGCGGACGCGCGGGCGCGCGCGCGGCAGCTTCTCGAGGAGGCGGGGCCCGGTCCCTACCTCGCGGCGACGTGGGAAGCCGGCACTGCGCCCTGGACGGAGCGCGAGCGGCGCCTCGCGCTTCTCAAGCTCTACAAGCGCATCGACCCGCATGCGCTGGGGACGGCGCTGGCGGGTTGGCCGGGCACCGTGCTGTCGCTGCAGCGCGCACCGCAGGCGGCGGACCAGGCGGCGTTTGACGCAGGCCTCGGCCGCAAGGCGGTCGACCTGTCGGCCCTGAACCAGGACCTCGAGACGATGCTCGCGGTCCTCGAGCTCGTCGACGAGTACGTCGGCGTGTCGAACACGAACATGCACCTGCGCGCCGCCACCGGCCGGCCGGCGCGCGTGCTGGTGCCTCGCCCCTACGAATGGCGCTGGATGTACGAAGGCAGCACTTCGCCGTGGTTTCCCGGCTTTCGCGTCTATCGCGAGACGCGGGAGGCCCGCTGGGCACCGGCGCTCGGCGAGGTCGCCCGCGACCTCGCGCAGCGCGACTAGTCGAGCTTCGCGGGAAGCCCGCCGTTGGGCCGGAAGCCGCTTTCGATGCGCCGCACGATGGCGGCCGCGTCCGCGTGGCCGCCCTTCGCCGCCTCGCGCAGCCATCCCAGCGCCTCGGCCGGATCGAACGGCACGCCGGCGCCCTCCGAATACGCGATGCCGAGCTCGTACTGCGCCTCCGTGTGCCCCTGCGCGCCGGCGCGCCGCAGCCACTCCGCTGCCTTGATAAGGTCGCGCCGCTCGCCGTAGAGGCCGCGCGCATGGACCGCGGCGAGAAAGAACTGCGCTTCGGCGTGGCCGGCATCCGCGGCGGCGCGCATCCATTTCAGTCCGGCCGCATCGTCCTTGGCGACGCCGCGACCGTTGCCGTAGAGGAGCGCGACACGGTAGGCGGCCTCGCGCTCGCCCTTGGCGGCCGCGTCCTCGATCAGCCTGGCGCCCCGCGCTTCGTCGCGCCCGACGCCCTTGCCGTCGAGGTAGAGCAGCCCGAGCTCGAGCATGCCGAGCGGCTCGCCCTGCGCCTGGGCCTTCTCCAGCCAGGCACGCCCCTGCGCGAGTTCGCCGCCCTCGGCGCGCACCAGCAGCCGCCCGAGGTTGGCTTGCGAGCGTGCATAGCCCTGCTCGGCGGCGCGGCGGTACCAGCGCAGCGCCTCGGCGCGATCGCGCAAGGCCCCGGTGCTGCGCTCGCGGATGACGGCCAGGTTGTGCGCCGACGGCGCGTGTCCCGCCTCCGCGGCGCGCTGGAACCACTCGACCGCCCGCGCATCGCTCTGGGCGGTGCCGCGGCCCGACACGGCCATCATGCCCATGTAGTGCTGGGCGAGGACCTCACCGGCCATGGCGCGGCGCTCCAGCTCCTCCGCCGCGGCGAGATCGGCGCGCGCCGCGCGCTCGGCGAGGCGCGCAGCCTCGGCCTCCGGCTGCGCGCCCGCCGACGGCGTCGCCGCCGCGAGGACCAGGGCGAGCGCGAGCGCGATCATGGACGGCGCACGAGCTCCCGCGGCAGAGAGAACACCACCTTCTCCGTGATGCCCTCGAGCGGCCGGACGCTCGCGGCGCCCAGCTCCTTCAGGCGCGCCACCAGCTCCTCGACCAGCACCTCCGGGGCGGAAGCGCCCGCGCTGATGCCGACGCGCTTGCGCCCGGCGATCCATTCCGGGCGCAGGCCGGCGGCGTTGTCGACCATGTAGGCATCCACGCCCATGTTCTCGGCGACCTCGCGCAGGCGGTTCGAGTTCGAGCTGTTCGGCGAGCCCACCACGATCACCACGTCGCAGCGGGGCGCCATGAACTTCACCGCGTCCTGGCGGTTCTGCGTCGCGTAGCAGATGTCGTCGCGCTTCGGCCCGCGGATCGCCGGGAAGCGGGCCCTGAGGGCGGCGACGATCTGCGCCGCGTCGTCGACCGACAGGGTCGTCTGCGTCACGTACGCGAGCCGATCGCTCGTGGGCCGCAGCGTCGCGACGTCGTCGACGGTCTCGACCAGGTGCATGCCGGCCGCCGCCTGGCCCATCGTGCCCTCGGCCTCGGGGTGCCCGCGGTGGCCGATCATCACGATCTCGTAGCCCTCGCGCAGCATCTTCGCCACCTCCATGTGCACCTTGGTGACGAGCGGGCAGGTGGCGTCGAAGACCTTCAGGCCGCGCCGCTCGGCGTCGGCCTGCACCGCCTTCGCGACGCCGTGCGCGCTGAAGATGACCGTCGCGCCGCGCGGCACCTCGTCGAGCTCCTCGACGAAGACCGCGCCCTTCGCGCGCAGGTTCTCGACCACGTACTTGTTGTGCACGATCTCGTGGCGCACGTAGATCGGCGCGCCATGCAGGGCGAGGGCGCGCTCGACGATCTCGATGGCGCGCTCGACGCCGGCACAGAAGCCCCGGGGATTCGCGAGCAGGACGTCCACGCGCCTATTTTCTCACGGCCGGGAAGAACGACTCGTAGATGAGGAGCGCCGCCCCGACGCTGATCGCCGAATCGGCGACGTTGAACGCCGGCCAGTGCCACCCCGCGGCGTGGACGTCGACGAAGTCGACCACGTGCCCGAAGCGCACGCGATCGATCAGGTTGCCGAGCGCGCCGCCGAGGATGAGCGCGAGCCCCGCGCAGAAGAGGCGCTTCGCCGGATTGCGCACGATCAGCACCGCCAGGACCACCGACGCGACGAGCGCGAAGGCCGCCAGTCCCCAGCGCTGCCAGCCGTCCTGCTGGGCGAGGAAGCTGAACGCCGCGCCCTTGTTGAACACCAGGACGAGGTTCAGGAAGCTCGTGACCTCCACCCGCTCGTAGGGCGTGAGCCAAGCGAGCACCAGCGCCTTCACCAGCTGGTCGAAC
>DASZQH010000204.1:0-3402 GCA_035549805.1 Burkholderiales bacterium | reverse complement strand
GGCAGCGGCTCGCCATAGAAGAAGCCCTGCGCCTCGTCGCAGCCGTGGCGGCGCAGGAAGCGCACCTGCGCATCGGTCTCCACGCCCTCGCCGATCACCTTGAGGTGCAGCGCATGGCCGAGCTGGATCACCGCCTGCGCGATCACCCCGTCGTCCTCGCCCGTGCCGTCGCCGATGTCCCGCACGAAGGAGCGGTCGATCTTCAGCGTGTCGATCGGGAAGTCCTTCAGGTAGGCGAGCGACGAGTAGCCGGTGCCGAAGTCGTCCACCGAGAGCTGCACGCCGAGCGACTTCAGGCCGTGCAGCGTGGCGATCGCCGCCTGCACGTTGTGCATCACCATGCTCTCGGTGAGCTCGATCTCGAGGTGCTTCGGGTCGAGCCCGGTGTCCTCGAGGATGCTGGCCACCTTGCGCACCAGGCCCTCCTGGCGGAACTGGCGCGCCGACAGGTTGACCGAGACAAGGCCGGGGCGCAGGCCGCGGTCGAGCCACGCGCGCGTCAGCCGGCAGGTCTCGCGCAGCACCCATTCGCCGATGCGCACGATCAGGCCGGTCTCCTCGGCGAGCGGGATGAAGCGCTCCGGGCGCAGCAGGCCCCACTCGGGATGGTTCCAGCGCACCAGCGCCTCGGCACCGGCGATCTGGGGCGCGCCGCTCTTCAGGCCGGCCTTCTGCTGGAAGTGCAGCTGGAACTCGTTGCGCTCGAGCGCGCGGCGCAGCGCGGTCTCGAGCACCACGCGCTCGCTGATGCGCTCGTTCATCTCCGAGGTGTAGAACTGGAAGTTGTTGCGCCCGTGGTCCTTGGCGCGGTACATCGCGGCGTCGGCGTTGCGCAGCAGCGTGTCGACGTCGGCGCCGTCCTGCGGGTAGAGGCTGATGCCGGCGCTGCAGGTGAGCGAAAGCTCGTGGCCGTCCACCTGCATCGGCAGGCCGATCTCGTGGATGATGCGCTGCATGGCGCGGAAGATCACTTCCTCGCTCGACTGGTCGTTCAGGATCACCACGAACTCGTCGCCGCCCAGGCGCGCCACCGTGTCGCCCTCGCGCAGCACGCCGCGCAGCCGCTCCGCCATGCCCTGCAGGAGCTTGTCGCCCACGCCGTGGCCGAGGCTGTCGTTGACGAACTTGAAGTTGTCCAGGTCGATGAACACCACGGCCATCGCGCGCGGGCTGCGCTGCGCGAACACCGCCTGGCGCATCCGGTCGTGCAGCAGGTTGCGGTTCGGCAGGCCGGTGAGCGCGTCGTAGTTCGCCTGGTGCTCGAGCTGCACCTGGTAGCGCTTCCTCTCGATCGAGTACTGCATCGAGCGCAGCAGCAGCTCGCGCTCGAGGCGGCTCTTCACCAGGAAGTCCTGCGCGCCGCCCTTCACCGCCGAGAGCGCCACCGTGTGGTCGTCGTTGCCGGTGAGCACGATGATCGGCACCGCCGGCGAGTGAGCGTAGACGCGCGCGAAGGTCTCGAGGCCGAAGCTGTCGGGCAGCGAGAGGTCGAGCAGCACCAGCGCCGGCGTCTCGCGCCCGAGCAGCTCGATGCCGGCGGCGAGGCGGTCGGCGCACTGCAGCTCGAACGGCGCGCCCTCGTCGTCGGCCAGCATCTCGCGGATCAGCCGCGCGTCGCCGGGGTTGTCCTCGATGAGCAGGACCTTCTGCATGAAGGCCTGCGCTTCGACCTCAATGGCCATTCGGCAGGGTCACGACGGTGAGCCAGAAGGCGTCGATCGACTTCACCACCACGATGAACTTCTCCAGGTCGACCGGCTTGGTGACGTAGCAGTTGGCGTGCAGGTTGTAGGTGCGCATCACGTCCTCCTCGGCCTTGGAGGTGGTGAGGATCACCACCGGGATGCGCTTCAGGTTGTCGTCCTTCTTGATCTCGGACAGCACCTCGCGCCCGTCCTTCTTCGGCAGGTTGAGGTCGAGCAGGATGATGTCGGGCCGCGGCGCGGCGCCGTACTTGCCGTTGCGGCGCAGGAAGTCGAGTGCCTCGACGCCGTCCTTCGCCCAGTGCAGGTTGCTGTAGACCTTGCCTTCCTTCAGCGCCTCGCGCGTCAGGCGCTCGTCGCCCGGGTTGTCCTCGACGAGCAGGATGTCGATCGGGCCGTTGCGCTCAGCGGTCATGAAACCTCCCTCGGAAGCGTGAAATGGAACGTGGTGCCCTCGCCCGGCGTCGAGGCGACCCAGATGCGGCCGCCGTGGCGCTCGACCACCTTCTTGCAGATGGCGAGGCCGATCCCGGTGCCCGGGTACTCGGTCTTGGTGTGCAGGCGCTGGAACACCATGAAGATGCGCTCGAAGTACTGCGGGTCGATGCCGATGCCGTTGTCGGCCACCGTGAATTCCCATTCCTTCTCTCTCGACGTCGCGGAGACGTGCACCCGGGGAACCGACGCGGAGCGGAACTTGAGCGCGTTGCCGATCAGGTTCTGGAACAGCTGCGCGAGCTGCACCTCGTCGCCCGTCACCTCGGGCAGGTTGTCGTAGGACACCGACGCGCCCGCCTCCTCGACCGCGCCGCGCAGGTTGAGCAGCGCGCGGCGCAGCGCCGCGTCGGCCGGCATGCGCTTCATCTCCCGGCCGCGCGTGCCGACCCTCGAGTAGGCGAGCAGGTCCTCGATGAGCTGCTTCATGCGCGTCGCGCCGTCGACGATGTACGCCATGAACTCCTGCGCGTCGCCGTCCAGGCGATCGCCGAAGCGCCGGCCGAGGAGCTGCGTGTACGACGACACCATGCGCAGCGGCTCCTGCAGGTCGTGCGAGGCGACGTACGCGAACTGCTCGAGCTCGGCGTTGGAGCGCGCCAGCTCGTCGTGGGCGCGGCGCAGCTCGGCTTCCGCCTCCTTGCGCTCGGTGATGTCGATCATCGCCACCAGGAGGCGCGCCGCGGTGCCGGACTCCCCGGGCATCACCTTCTGGCGCGCCAGCACCCAAAGGACCCGGCCGTCGGTGCGCACGACGCGGAACTCGACGCTCGCCGGCTTGAGCGTCGCGATCGAGTGCTCGCGCGCGGCGACGAAGCGCGCCCGGTCCTCCGCGTGCACCTGCTCCTTGAACACCGGATAGCGCCCCGACGCCGGCAGCGGGCCGCGCAGCCACTCCGGGGAATCGCTCCACTCCATGTGGTCGCGGCGCACGTCGTAGTCGAGGATGATCATGTGCGCCGCGGACTGGCCGAGCTGCAGCACCTCGGTCTTGTCGCGCAGCGCCTCGTCGAGCTTCTTGCGCTCGGTGATGTCGTCGAAGATCGCGATGTCGTGCACCGGGCGGCCGTGCAGGTCGCGCACCACCGTCGCGGTGAGGTCCACCCACACCACGTGGCCGTCCTTGTGCAGGTAGCGCTTCTCGAGGCTGAACGAGCGCGCCAGCCCGGCGCGCATGCGATCGCGCTCGACGTCGGTGCGGTCG
>DASZQH010000203.1:0-13969 GCA_035549805.1 Burkholderiales bacterium | reverse complement strand
GGGCTCGCAGTGTAGCGTTTTCCGAGTAAATCGATCAACTATTCCACTTCTTCAGCAGGGCCTTCAGCAGGCCGCGCAGGATGTTCGCCTCCTCGCGCGTCATGTCCGGCACGCGGGAGAAGAGGCGCCGCAGGCGCTCGGGCAGCTTCGAGCCGGTCTCGGGAACGTGGAAGCCGCTGCGCACGGAGGCATCGAGCAAGTGTGCATGCAGCCCTTCGATGTCTTCTATCGTGGCGAGCTTCTCCTCCCGGAACTGGGGGACGGTCGCGCCGGAGGCGACGAAGGCCTCGTAGGCCACCACCTGGACCGCCTGCGCCAGGTTGAGCGAGCTCGCGCCGGGGCTCGCCGGGATATGGACGAGGTGCTGGCAGGCGAACACCTCCTCGTTCGTCAGCCCGGCCGACTCGGACCCGAACACGAACGCCACCTTGTCCCCAAGGCCGACGGCCTTGGCCGCGGCGGCACGCACGTCGAGGACCTGAGGGGACCACTCTCGCGGCCTTGCCGACAACGCGAAGGCCGCCGCGCAATCCCCGATGGCCTGCTCGAGTCTTTCATGGATCACTGCCTTTTCAAGAAGGTCGGAAGCATGAGTCGCCATCCACTCGGCCTCCTTCGCGGGGAAGCGTTCCGGCGCGACGAGGCGAAGGTCGGTGATCCCCATCGTCTTCATCGCGCGCGCCGCGGCGCCGATGTTGCCCGGATGGCTGGGGCGGCAGAGCACGACGCGGATCCGGTCGAGGGGCATGGGAGCGCGAGTCTAGAATATCCGCCGTGAAGGCCGTTCTCGCCCGCGAGCCGCTGCCCGCCGGCGATCCCCGCTCCCTCGTCGATTCGGAAGTCCCCGACCCGCTGCCGCCCCGGGGCCGCGACCTGCTCGTGCGCGTGCACGCCGTCTCCGTGAACCCGCTCGACACCAAGGTCCGGGCGGATCGCTACCACGGCGCGTCCTCCGGGGAGCCGCGCATCCTGGGCTGGGACGCGGCCGGCGTCGTCGAGAGCGTCGGCGACGCGGTCGAGGCCTACAAGCCGGGCGACGCCGTGTTCTACGCGGGCTCGATCCAGCGACCGGGCAGCAACGCGGAGCTGCAGCTCGTGGACGAGAGGATCGTCGGCCGCAAGCCCGCTTCGCTCGACTTCGCCCAGGCCGCCGCCCTGCCCCTGGCGTCCATCACCGCCTACGAGGCGCTGGTCGAGCGGCTGCAGGTCGAGCCCGGCCAGCTCCTCCTCGTCATCGGCGGGGCGGGCGGCGTCGGGTCGATGGCGATCCAGATCGGCCGGCAGCTCGGCTTGCGCGTGATCGCGACCGCCTCGCGCGCCGAGAGCGCGCGCTGGTGCCGCGAGCTCGGCGCCGAGCGCACGATCGACCACGGCCAGCCGCTCGGCGAGGGCTTGCGCAGCCTCGGCCTGCCCGCGGTGGACTGCGTGCTGAACTGCGCCGACCTCGACCGCTACTGGCTGGACATGGCCGAAGCGGTGCGCCCGCAGGGCAGCCTCTGCTCCATCGTCGCCAACGCCGCGCCGATCGACCTCAAGGCCATCCAGCGCAAGTGCGCCCGCTTCGCGTTCGAAGCGATGTTCACCCGCTCGAGCCTCGGGCTTCCCGACATGATCGAGCAGCAGCGCCTGCTGGATCGCGTCGCCGGCTGGGTCGACGCGAGGTCCGTGCGCACGACGATGACCGAGCACCTGGAGCCCATCAACGCGGCGAACCTGCGCGCGGCGCACGCCCGCGTCGAGTCGAAAAGAACGATCGGCAAGGTCGTCGTCTCCGGCTGGTAGTTAGAATACGCGCCCCCCATGCACCCCATCCTCAACATCGCGATCCGCGCCGCGCGCCGCGGGGGCTCCGTGATCAACCGCGCGGCACTCGCCGGCGGCGGCCTGCAGGTGCGCTCGAAGCGCGCCAACGACTTCGTCACCGAGGTCGACCGCGCCGCCGAGGCGGCGATCCTCGAGGTGGTGCGCAAGGCCTACCCGGCGCACGCGATCCTCGCCGAGGAATCCGGCGCCTCCGAGGGCGGCGAGGAATTCCGCTGGATCATCGACCCGCTCGACGGCACGACCAACTTCATCCACGGCTTCCCGCAGTACTGCGTCTCGATCGGCGTCGAGCACAAGGGCGCGCTCGAGCACGCCGTGATCTACGACCCGATCCGCGACGAGCTCTTCACCGCCACCCGGGGACGCGGCGCCTTCCTCAACGACCGGCGCATCCGCGTCTCGAAGTGCACGAAGCTCGGCGAAGCCCTGGTCGGCACCGGCTTCCCGTTCAAGGAGCTCGGCAGGGTCGATCTCTACCTGCGCCAGCTGCGCGGGATGATGGAGAAGTCGTCGGGCGTGCGCCGCGCCGGCGCCGCCGCGCTCGACCTCGCCTATGTCGCCTGCGGGCGTCTGGACGCGTTCTGGGAGCTGGGCCTCTCCCCGTGGGACATGGCGGCCGGCGTGCTCCTCATCCAGGAAGCGGGCGGGCTGGTCGGCGACCTCGACGGCGAGCAGGGCTTCATGGCGTCCGGGGACGTGTGCGCCTCGGCGCCCAAGCTGTTTCCCCCGCTGCTCGAAGCCCTCCGCTAGCGCAAAGGAACCAGCAGCCGAGGTGGACGGGCGCGGCCGCCGTGCCTACGCTGGGCGGTCCGTGGAAACCCATCCGCTGTACGCGCCGCTTCTCGCGGAAATCGAGGCGTTCTTCGAGCCCCAGCCCGACAAGCCCGAGGAGACGCCTTCCTCGATCCTGCGCGCGCTCTGGTTCGCCGCCGCGGGCCAGCCCGTTTCCATCGCCGCCATCAACGGCCATCCGCTGCCGCGGCTGGGCGACGAAGCGGTGGCGCGCCTGCGCGAGCTCGTGGCGCAAAAGCGCGCGGGCGCGCCCCTCGCGCACCTCACCGGCCGCCAGTCGTTCCTCGGCCTCGAGCTGCTCGCCGGGCCGGCCGCGCTCATTCCCCGCATCGAGACCGAGATCCTCGGGCGCGCCGCGATCGCCTTCCTCAAGCGCAGCAATGCCTCGCTCGCGCTCGACGTCTGCACGGGAAGCGGCAACCTGGCGCTCGCCTATGCGCGCGAAGTGCCCGGGCTGCGCGTGTTCGCCGCGGACCTGTCCGAGGACGCCGTGGCGCTCGCCCGGTGCAACGCGGCGTTCACCGGCCTCGACGACCGCGTCACGTTCGCCGCGGGCGACCTCTTCGCGCCGTTCGAGGGCGCCGGCCTGGAGGGCCGCTGCGACCTCGTGAGCTGCAATCCGCCCTACATCACGAGCGCGAAGGTGCCGAAGATGGCAGCGGAGATCTCCGCGTACGAGCCCCGGCTCGCCTTCGACGGCGGCGCCATGGGCCTGTCCGTCCTGACGCGACTCTTCAAGGAGGCGCCGCACTACCTCAAGCCCGGCGGCGCGCTGGCGTTCGAGCTCGGGCGCGGCCAGGGGCCGCTCCTCTACAAGCGGCTGCTGCGGGTCGACTGGGTCGAGTCGGTCGAGCCGCAACTCGACGACGAAGGCGAGATCCGCGCCCTGGTCGCGGTGCGGCGCTAGTTCGTCCGGTTCCGGACATACAGCGGCCCGGCGCGAAGGGGATAGTCGGAACGACGGGCATGGGGCCCGCAAGGGGCGTGCGATGGAGCGCAGGTTCGAGCTTCTCCCCGAAGCCGTCCAGGTCCACCTTGAGAACGGGGACGACCCGGACGAAATTGGCCCGGTCCTCGTCGAGGCCGCGCAGCTCGCCTTCGACCGGCACGTGCAGGCGCTCCTGGTCATCAGCGGGCTCGGCGATCCGGCGACGTCCGAATCGGTTTCGAGCGCGCTCGAGCAGATCCATGCCTCGGGAGCGGCGCCCGGCAGGATCGCGTTCGTGGCCTACACGCTGCGCCAGTACGCGACCTACCACTTCGCGGAGCGTTATGCGTCGAGGTTCGGCATCACGGCGAAGGTGATGGTCTCGACCCGTGACGCGCGGGCCTGGCTCGGGCTGCGCGAGGACGCAGGCGCTAGGGCTGATGCGCCAGCTTCAGCAGGCGTTCCGTTTCGCTCTTGACCACGCCGTAGCACTCGCAGCAGCGCTTCTCGAGCCCGGCGCGGTCGACGACCTTGATGACCCCGCGGTGGTAGCGGATCAGCCCCTCGCGCTCGAGCTTCCCCGCCGACTCCGTCACGCCCTGGCGCCGCACGCCGAGCATGTTGGCGATGAGCTCCTGCGTCATCTGCAGCGTGTCCCCGGACAGGCGGTCGAGGCTGAGCAGCAGCCAGCGGCAGAGCTGCTGGTCCACCGAGTGGTGCAGGTTGCAGACCGCCGTCTGCGAGATCTGCGTGATGAGGGCCTGCGTGTAGCGCAGCAGCACGATCTGCAGCGGGCCGCCCCGGGCGAACTGGTCCTTCAGCACCTGCACCGGCAGCCGATAGGCCTTGCACGCCGCCTGCACCACGGCGCGGTTCGGCGTCGTCTCGCCGCCCATGAAGACGGACACGCCGATCATGCCCTCCCGCCCGATCACCGCCAGCTCCGCCGAATTGCCGCCCGCCGTGACATAAAGGAGCGACACGATGCCTTCGGTCGGGAAATAGGCGTAGTTCTGCTGGCCGCCGGACTCGTAGAGCGAGCGTCCGAGCGGCAACTCGACGAACTCCAGGTGCGGTTCCAGCCGCTCGTAGTCGGCTGAGGGAAGTCCCGCCAGGATGAGGTTCTGGGTCGGGGCTGGAGAACTCGCTGGCATGCGGTGCTCCGGTAGATGCGAAGCAGCATTGTACGCTCCCGGACACTCGCGTGGCGTCGCGATGCAGCGCGTATGTTCCGTACCGCACATACGCGCCGGGCGCCTCATCTCAGCATGGCTCATGAACTCGGTCCTGGCGGCGCTGCCGCCGCGCGCGTACGCGGCGCTGGAGCCATCGCTCCAGCCCGTGTCGCTCGCCTTCGGCCAGATCCTCTGCCAGCCGGGGCAGCGAATCGCCCACGTGTACTTTCCGCAGGACAGCCTGGTCTCGCTGCTCACGCTCGTGGACCGGCGATTCGCGCTCGAGGTCGGCCTGGTCGGCTTCGAGGGAATGGTCGGGATGCCGCTCGCGCTCGGGAACGCGGTCTCGCCCGTGCGCGCGCTGGTGCAGGGCGCCGGATCGGCCCTGCGCATGCCGGCGCCGCGCTTCCTCGCAGCGTTCGGCCGCAGCCCGCCGCTGCGGCGCTGCCTGTTCGCGTACCTCGATGCCCTCCTCGCCCAGATCACGCAGACGGCGGCGTGCAACCGTTTCCACGTCGTCGAAGCGCGCCTCGCCCGCTGGCTGCTGATGACGAGCGATCGCGTGCGCTCGCTCGAGTTTCGCCTCACCCAGGAATTCCTGGCGCACATGCTCGGCGTGCGGCGCGCGGGCGTGAGCGAGGCAGCCTCCGCGCTGCAGCGGCGCCGGCTGATCGTGTACCGGCGCGGCGCGATCACGATCCTCGATCGCCGGCGGCTCGCCGCCGCCTGCAGCTGCTATCGCCCGCTGGCGGAAACGATGCCGGGCAGAAGGCGCTCGTACTCGCGCTTCACCACCGCGTAGCACTCGCAGACACGCGCCTCGAGGCCCGGCCGGTCGAGGACGGCGATGCGGCCGCGGCGATAGCGGATCAGGCCGTCGTCCTGGAGCATGCCAGCGGCCTGGGTCACGCCTTCGCGGCGCACGCCGAGCATGTCGGCGATGAGCTGCTGGGTCATGACCAGCCTGCTGTCGGGTAGCCGGTCGAGGCTGAGGAGCAGCCAGCGGCAGAGCTGCTGGTCCACGCTGTGATGGCGGTTGCAGACCGCCGTCTGGGTCATCTGCGTGATGATCGCCTGCGTGAAGCGCAGCAGGACGTGCTGCAGCTCGCCGCCGCGCTCGAAGAAGCGCTTCAGCAGGGCGCCGCGCAGGCGATAGGCGTGGCCGGCGCTCTGGACCACGGCGCGATTGGGCGTGGTCTCGCCGCCCATGAAGAGCGCGATCCCGACGATGCCCTCGTGGCCCGTGACGGCGATTTCGGCCGATGCGCCGTTCTCGAGCACGTAAAGAAGGGAAACGATGCTGGTCGTGGGAAAGTAGACGAAGCGCTGCGGGCCGCCCGATTCGTACAGCGCCATCCCGAGCGGCAGCGCCACCGCCTCGAGCATGGGCGCGATCTCGTCGTAGCTGTCGTCGTCCAGGCTGGCGAGCAGCTTGTTGTCGCGCGGGGAAGGCGGGCTCGCGCGCCGCTTCTGGACAGCGCCGCCTCCGGTGACGGGCTCAAGGAACAAGCGCTTCCGCCGTGGTCGCCCTCGCCCGCGGGTGGGCAGGCGCGCCGGCCAGCTCGTCGCCGAAGATGAACATGGAGGCCGTGAAATCGTCGAACTGCCGGTTCCAGCCGAAGCGGCGCTCGCCGCCGTCCCGGGCGCGCAGCCCGAACTCCAGGGCCACACCTTCGGTGAGCAGCGCCATGATCGTCGCGCGCGCGGCGACCGGCCCGAGCGCCATCACGTCGGCGACGGAGCGGCCGCTGATCTCCTCGTCGGTGTAGCCGAGCGCGCTCCAGCCCGGGCTGAGGAGCTCGAAGCGCCCGTTCGGCCAGGCCCGGGCGAGCAGGCACGGCAGGCGCGCGAAGCCGTGGAACGCGCGGCCCGTGACGATGCGGAAGTAGGTGGCGGGGTCCGCCGACGGCGGAAGATATCTGGCGAGGGAATGGCGTCTTGCGAGCACGGCCACATGCTGCGCCCCGCAGCCGCGCGCGTCTGTCCGCGAACGGACCGGACTAGGCCGGGCGCGGCATCGTGAACACGCGCTCGACCACGCTGTACTCGTCGTAGCCGCCGCGCGCGATCGGCTGCATCGCCGCCGCGTCGAGGCGGCCGTTCTTCACGAAGCGCTCGTCGAGGTGGACGCCGATCACGCGGCCGAGCACGACGCGCCGGCCGGTGTCGCTGCCGTCCACGTCCTTCAGGCGCACCATCTCGGTCACGCGGCATTCCAGCGCCGCCGGCGAGGCCTTCACGCGCGGCGCGCGCACCAGCCGCGAAGGCGCGGTCTCGAGGCGCGCGTGCAGGAACTCGCTCTGCCCGCGCGGCAGGGACGCCGCCGTGGCGTTCATCTCGTCGCGCAGCGCGAACGTCGCCATGCTCCACACGAACTCGCCGGTCTCCATGGCGAAGGTCGAGGAATCCTTCTCGCCCTCGCTCGAGAAGCCGACGATCGGGGGCGCGCTCGAGAACGCGTTGAAGAAGCTGTAGGGCGCGAGATTGACCTCGCCCTTCGCGCTCACCGTCGAGATCCAGCCCACCGGGCGCGGCAGGACCATCGCCTTGAACGGATCGTGCGGCAGGAAATTCCTGTCGCGCTGGTGCGGCTCGTAGAAGATCATCGACAGCGTCCTTAAGGGGCTCTTAAGGTACAGCACTTGCACCATGCGGCGCTGTGCGTATCGCGAACCCGAAGGATTTCTGGGGCGGGCTCCTGTTCGGCGGG
The DNA here is from genome assembly GCA_035549805.1 of Burkholderiales bacterium. Taxonomy (GTDB): domain Bacteria; phylum Pseudomonadota; class Gammaproteobacteria; order Burkholderiales; family SG8-39; genus SCGC-AG-212-J23. The sequence continues at coordinate 6,540 of DASZQH010000203.1, read as the reverse complement.
CTCGGCCTTTTCGCCGCGGTATATGCCGCCACGCACTACAAGCTGGGCACCGCGGTTCGCATGGGCCCCGGCTACTTCCCGCTCTGGGTGGGCGGGCTCGTGGCGGTGCTGGGACTGGTGCTCGTGGTCCGCTCGGTGCGCATCGCCGGGCCCGCGCTGCCGCCGATCCACCTGCGCCCGATCCTGTTCGTCGTCGCGGCCTCGATCGCGTACGGGTACCTCCTGCGGCCCCTCGGCCTGGTGGCCGCGACCTTCGTAGTGGTGATCGTCAGCGCGCTGGGCGGGCACGAGTTCCGCTGGCGCGAGGTGGTGGCGCTCGCGGCCGGGCTCGCGCTCTTCTCCGTGGTGGTGTTCGTCTACGCCCTGGGCCTGCCGTTCCAGCTCTGGCCGGAAGCCTTCGGGTAGGCGGCGGGCGATGGACGCACTCTCCAACCTCGCGCTCGGCCTGCAGGTCGCGGTCTCGCCGGAGAACCTGATGTACTGCCTCATCGGCGTGCTGCTCGGCACGCTGATCGGCGTGCTGCCCGGCATCGGCACCACGGCGACGATCGCGATGCTCCTGCCGATCACGTTCAACCTCGATCCCACCTCCGCGCTCATCATGCTCGCCGGCATCTACTACGGCTCGCAGTACGGCGGCTCGACGACCGCGATCCTCGTCAACATCCCCGGGGAGATCTCCTCGGTCGTGACCGCGCTCGACGGCTACCAGATGGCGCGGCGCGGCCGCGCCGGCTCGGCCCTCGCGATCGCCGCGGTGGGCTCGTTCGTCGCCGGCTGCTTCGCCACGTTCGTGATCGCGTTCGCCGCGCCCCCGCTCGCCGAGGTCGCGCTCAAGTTCGGGCCGGCGGAGTATTTCTCGCTGATGGTGCTCGGCCTGATCTGCGCCACGGTGCTCGCCCACGGCTCGGTGATCAAGGCGATCATCATGATCCTCACCGGCCTGCTGATCGGCATCATCGGCACCGACGTGAACTCGGGCACGCTGCGCTTCACGTTCGACGTGCCGGAGCTCTCCGACGGCGTGTCCATCGTCGCGCTCTTCATGGGCATGTTCGGGGTCGCGGAGATCGTCGCCAACCTCGAGCATCGCGGCAGCCGCGAGGTGTTCACGAAGTCGGTGAAGAGCCTGCTCCCCAGCCGCGAGGAGATGCGCCGCTCGATCTGGCCGATCGCCCGCGGCGCGGGCCTGGGCTCGGCGCTCGGCATCCTGCCCGGCGGCGGCAGCATCCTCGCGGCCTTCTCCTCCTACATGATCGAGAAGAAGGTCTCCCGGAACCCGCAGGAGTTCGGCAAGGGCGCGATCGAAGGGGTCGCGGGCCCGGAGTCGGCCAACAACGCGGGCGCGCAGGCCTCCTTCATCCCGATGCTCACGCTCGGCATCCCCGGCAATGCCGTGATGGCGCTGATGGTCGGCGCGATGATGATCCAGGGCATCGCGCCGGGACCGCAGGTGATGACGGAGCGGCCGCAGCTCTTCTGGGGAATGATCGCGTCGATGTGGATCGGCAACCTGATGCTCGTGGTCCTCAACCTGCCCCTCATCGGCATCTGGATCCGCCTGCTCCAGGTGCCCTACCGGCTGCTCTTCCCGTCGATCCTCGTGTTCATGGCGATCGGCGTCTACAGCGTGAGCAACAACCCCGTCGACCTGATCATCATGTCGATCTTCGGCGTCTTCGGCCTCGCCTGCATGAAGCTCGGCATGGAGCCCGCCCCGCTCGCGCTCGGCGTGGTGCTCGGGCCGCTGATGGAGGAGAACCTGCGCCGGGCGATGCTGCTCGCGCGCGGCGACCCGACGGTGTTCCTCACCCGCCCGATCTCCGCCGGCTTCATCATCGCCTCGGTGCTGGTCCTGGTCCTGCTCGCCCTCCCCGCGCTGCGCCGGCGCCGGGAGGAAATCTTCCAGAGCGAGGAAGCCTCGACGTAGAATCCCGGCGAAATGAAGATCACCCGCCTGGACGTCTACATCCTGCGCGCCCCCGACACCGGGCGCCCCCACTGGGTCAGCAACTTCATCGTGCCCCGCGCGAACGAGATCCTGGTGCGCATGCACACCGACGAAGGGCTGGAGGGCGTCGGCATCGCGACGAGCTACACGCCCATCGAGGCCGCGGTCGCCGCGTTCCGCAGCGGCATCGCCGAGCTCGTCGTCGGCATGGACCCGCTCGCCCCCGAGCAGATCTACCAGAAGCTCTTCGCCCTCACCTGGCAGCGCCTCGCGAGCGAGAAGAAATGGACGCGCGAGGCCATCGTGCGCATCTCCTCGGCGATCGACATCGCGTGCTGGGACCTGGTCGGCAAGGCGGCGAAGCTGCCGCTCTATCGCCTGTTCGGCGGCTACCGGAGCGAGGTGCCGTGCTACGTCACCTGCGCCTACTACCGCGACGGCAAGACGATGTCCGAGCTGCGCGACGAGATGCAGATGCTCAAGGCGCAGGGGCACCAGGGCTTCAAGGCCAAGGCCGGCGGCGTGCCGCTGAAGGAAGACATGGAGCGCCTCGCCCTCGTGCGCGAGGTGATCGGCGAGGGCAAGGACCTGATGGTCGACGTGAACCGCGGCTGGGACCTGCCGACCGCGATCGAGGGCGCGCGCCTGCTCGAGCCGCTCAACCCGCGCTGGCTCGAGGAGCCGGTGCGCTGGGCCGACGACCGCCGCGAGCTGAAGCTCCTCGCGCAGAAGACGCGCATCCCGCTGTCCGCCGGCGAGAGCGAGCTCACGAGCTACGCCTGCCGCGCGCTCCTCGAGGAGGAAGCGATCCAGATCCTGCAGTTCGACTGCACGATGATGGGCGGCTTCACCGAGGGACGGAAGCTCTCGGCGCTCTGCGAGCTGAACCACGTGCAGGTCGCGCCGCACCACGACTGCTTCATCCACGCGCACATCGTCGCCGCCAGCCCCGCCGGCCTGATCGTCGAGTCCTTCACCGATCCGGAGCGCGACCCGCTGCAGGCCGAGCTCTTCGAGGACCCGCCGCAGATCCGCGCCGGGATGCTCAAGCTGAAGGAGCAGCCCGGCCTGGGCCTGACGCTCTCCGAAAAGGCCCTGAAGAAGTTCGGCGAGAAGATCCTCTAGCGCGTCAGCGCCAGAGCCGCTTCGAGGCGAGCCGGGCGCCCTCGACGAGGGCCTGCAGCTTCGCCCAGGCCACGTCAGGGTGCACCTCGTCGCCGGCCCGCGAGGTGGCGAAGCCGCAGTCGGTGCCGGCGATGACGCGCTCGCGGCCCACCACGCCCGCGAAGCGCTCGATGCGCTCCGCGACGAGCTCGGGGTGCTCGACCTGGTACACGCAGTGCGAGACGACGCCGGGAATGAGCACCTTGTGCTCCGGCAGCTCGAGGTCCTTCCACAGCTGCCACTCGTGCTCGTGGCGCGGGTTCGCGGCCTCGATCGAGTACCCCTGCGCGCGCACCTTCAGCATGAGGTCGATCCAATGTTTCATCTCGAGGTCGTGCACGCGCGGCGCGACGTTGATGCTGTAGCAGGTGTGGAAGCGCACCCGTTCCTCGGGGATGCCCTGCAACGAATGGTTGAGGACCTCGATGCGCAGCTCCATGAAGCGCCGGTTCTGCTCGAGCGTCATCTCCGGCACGCGATTCCAGTGCGTGATGAGGCGCGGATCGTCCACCTGGAGGACGAAGCCCGCATCGACGACCGCCCGGTATTCCTCGCGCATGGCGTCGGCCAGCGCGTAGAGGTACTCCTCGTCGGTTGCGTAGTACCGGTTCTCGAAGTACATCTCGAGATTCGTGGGCGAGATCGCCGTGACGAAGACCTCTTCCGACGGCACGCCGGCCGTGGCGGCCTTGAGGTGCGCGATGTCCGCCTGGACCTCGGCGTGCCCGATGTAGCGGATCGGCCCGGTGCACACGAGCGAGACCGCATCCTCGGGTCGGCCGGTCAGCTCGCGCCGTGCGCCGAACATCTTCTTCATTTCGTCGTACACCGCGGGGAAAGCGGCCGAGTCGCGCGTCGGCCGGGCGATGTGCTGCGGCGGGCGCAGGACGCGCTCGAGGCCCCCGATCCGCGTGTTCGCGTAGGTCGCGAAGCTCGCGCGGCCGTGCTCGCCGTCGTTGACCACGTCGAGGCCGAGGTCCGCCTGGCGGCGCACGGCCGCGGACACGGCGCCGGCCACCTGGCGCTCGAGCGCCACGGCGTCGTATTTCTCGCCCGAATCCTTGGCGTGCAACGGCTGCAGCATTTCGCGCGGGCGCGGCAGGCTGCCGACGTGGGTGGTGAGGATCCTTCGCTCGCTGCGCTTCATGCCCTATGATCATGGCATATGCGCCTCCTTCCGCTGCTGCTCATTTCGCTCGCGTGCGGCACGCCCGCCGCGGCCCAGGAGTTCCCGACGAAGAACATCGCCATCGTGGTTCCGCTCGCGCCCGGCGGCGGCACCGATGTCCTCGCACGCGTCGTCGCCGCGAAGCTGAAGGACCGCTTCGGCCAGCCGGTGACGGTGGAGAACCGCTCCGGCGCCGCGGGCAACATCGGCGCGGACTTCGTGTTCAAGGCGGCGCCCGATGGCCATACGCTGCTCTTCACCCAGCCAGCGCCGCTCGTGGTGAACAAGGCCCTGTACGGCAAGCTGACCTACGAGCCGGAGCAGTTCGTTCCCATCGCGCTCGTCTCCCTGCAGGACATGATGCTGGCGGTCAACCCGGCAGTCCCGGCGCAGAACCTGCAGGAGCTGATCGCCTACGCGAAGGCCAACCCGGGCAAGCTCAACTTCGGCTCGAGCGGCGCCGGCAGCGCGCCGCACCTCGCCGTGGAGCTCTTCAGCTCGATGGCCGGCGTGAAGATGGTGCATGTACCGTACAAGGGCAGCGGCGAATCGATGACCGCCACGCTCGGCGGCCAGGTCGACCTCACCTTCTTCGCCTTCAGCTCCGCGCTGCGCCACGTGCAGGCCGGCAAGCTGCGCGCGATCGCCGTCGGCGCGCCGAAGCGCAACCCGCAGCTGCCGAACGTGCCTTCGGTCGGCGAGGCGCTACCGGGCTATGCGGCGACGTCCTGGACCGCGATGGTCGCGCCGCCCGGCACGCCGGCGCCGGTCGCGAGCAAGCTCGCGCAGGCCGTGACCGAGATCGTGCGCTCGCCCGAAGTGCAGAAGCGCCTGGTGGACGCGGGCGACGGGTCGTTCGACATGACGCCGGAGCAGATGGCGGCGTTCCTGCGCGAGGAGCGGCAGCGCTGGGGCAGCCTGATCAAGGCGATCGGCGTCACCGCCCAGTAGCCGCGCATCCACTACTTCTCCGCGAAGCAGAGGAACAGGCCGTCGCCGCCGGTCTTGCGCAGGCTGTCCTGGTCGCAGCCGATCGACGGGTGCGAGGCGTTCCAGGAAGCGGCCCACGGGTGCGGCACGGGGCCGGCGCGGTCGTGATGACCGAGCATCGCGGAGCCGGCGCCCGACTTCGTCCAGTTGCCGCACGTCATGTCGGTGGTCGGCGACCAGGCCGTGCCGTCGGGCCGCGAGCCGGTGAGGATGTCGTGCTTGTTCGGCTTCATGCTGCGGTCGTTGACCGGCATGCCCCGCTCGTCGATCGCCGTGTCCTTGTTGATGTTGGCGTCCACCGAATGCAGGTCGTCCACGTTGCGCGCGATGCGCACGCCCTTGGCGTTGTGCCACGGACCGCTGCCGATGCGGTCGCGCGCGTGGATCACGTTCGTGTCGGCGATCGTCTTGCCCTGCGTGCTCAAGTAGGCACGCCAGGTACGCGAGCCCGCCCCGACGGCGCCGGCGAGCGACTGGCAGTGCTTGTCCGCCCCCTCGATGCCGCCCAGATCGGCACCCCGGCCCGGCCCGCTGCTCGTGACGAAGAAGGTCATGCCCTGCGGGTACGGCTCCGTCGTCGCGCAGCCTGCGGCGGCCAGCGAAGCGATGGCGAGTGCTGCGATGGTCGAGCGGTTCATCCCTGCCTCCTCTGTTGAATGGTCCTTCGGAAGCGGAACAGGCGCGCGAACTGCTTTATTCCTTGTAAATTCGGTCCTGCAAACCTCAGGAGGACTGATGGCCCGGCTGAAGGCGCTGCTCGACGCGGGCGAGTTCGTCGTCGCCCCCGGCGTGTTCGAGATGTTCTCGGCGAAGATCGCCGACCGCATGGGGTTCAAGGGGCTGTACATGACGGGCTACGGCATCTCGGCCTCGCACCTGGGCCTCGCCGACGCGGGGCTCGTCACGTACCGCGACATGGTGGAGCGCGCGCGCACGATCGCGCAGGGCACGCGGACGCCGCTCATCGCGGATGCCGACACCGGCTTCGGCGGCCTGCTCAACGTGCGCGAGGCGGTGCGCGGCTACGAGGCCGCCGGCGTGGAGGCGATCCAGATCGAGGACCAGGAGGTGCCGAAGAAGTGCGGCCACACGCCCGACCGGCGCGTCGTGCCGCTCGCCGACGCGGTGAAGCGCATCGAGGTGGCGGTCGAGGCGCGCCGCTCGAGAGATTTCCTGATCGTCGCGCGCACCGACGCGCGCACGGGGCTCGGGCTCGACGAAGCCCTGGCGCGCGCGAAGGCCTTCGCGAAGGCTGGCGCCGACATCC
>DASZQH010000202.1:0-9615 GCA_035549805.1 Burkholderiales bacterium | reverse complement strand
GGCGCCGCGGACCTGCGCGGCTGCTCGCTCCGCGAACGGGAACAGCGCCTGCGGAAAATCGCCGCGAACTGACGTCCTATACTGCGGGGATGCTGATCCCGCTCACCCGCTACAAGCAATGGGCGAACGAGCGCCTGTTCGGCGCCCTCGCCCTGGTACCCGAGGAAGACCTGGCGCGAAAGCAGCCGATCGTCTTCGGCAGCCTGCTGCGCACGCTGAACCACGTCCGCGCCATGGACCTCGTGTGGAAAGCCCACCTCGAGGGCAGGCCGCACGGGTTCACCACGCGCAACCCCGAGACATCGCCGCCGTTCGCCGAACTGCGCGCCTCGCAATCGGAGGTCGACGCCTGGTATGTGCAGTACGCCGAAGGCCTTTCCCCGGCAGCGGCGGCCGAGGTCGTGACGTTCGAATTCATCGGCGGCGGAAAGGGGTCGCTCTCCCGCGCCGAGATGCTGCTCCATGCCGTGAACCACGGCACCTATCACCGCGGCAACGTGGCGGCGATGCTCTACCAGATCGGCCGCAACCCGCCCACGACGGACCTCCCCGTCTATCTCCGTGAAGTTCGTACTGCACAGGCGGCCTGATGAAGATATTGCCGGGAATCATTTTCTTCGTGCTCGCCGGCGGCGTGAGCGCACAGACGATCGACCTGCAGGGCCACCGCGGCGCGCGGGGCCTCGCGCCGGAGAACACGCTGCCGGGATTCCAGAAGGCGCTCGACCTCGGCGTGACGACGCTCGAGCTCGACATCGCGGTCACGAAGGACGGCGTGCTCGTCGTCTACCACGACCAGACGCTCAACCCGGACATCACGCGCGACGCGAGCGGCAAGTTCCTCGAGCAGCGCCCGGTCATCCATTCGCTCACCTGGGCGGAGCTGCAGGCCTACGACGTCGGCCGCCTGAAGCCGGGCAGCCAGTACGGCGCGAACTATCCCGACCAGCAGCCCGCGGACGGCACGCGCATCCCGCGCCTCTCGGACGTGTTCGACCTCGTGAAGCGCTCCGGCAACGCGAAGGTACGCTTCGCCATCGAGACCAAGCTGCATCCGGAGAAGCCGGACGAGACGCCGGCGCCGGAGCCTTTCGCACGCGCGGTGGTGGACGAGATCCGCAAGGCCGGCATGGCCGCTCGCTCGCAGATCCTCTCCTTCGACTGGCGCACGCTCCAGGTGGTGCAGAAGATCGCGCCGGAGATCCCCACGGTCTACCTCACGCTGCAGCGTCGCTTCGACAACATCCAGGTGAAGAACCCCGCCGGCTCGCCTTGGACCGCGGGCTTCCAGTACCGCGACCACGGCTCGATCCCGAAGATGATCAAGGCCGCAGGCGGAAGATTCTGGTCGGTTTACTTCGGCGACCTGACGCCGGAAGCCGCGCAGGAGGCCCGGTCGCTCGGCCTCAAGATCCTCGTCTGGACCGTCAACGATCCCGCCGCCATGGGCCGCATGCTCGACCTGGGCATCGACGGCCTCATCACCGACCGCCCCGACCTCGCGATCCCGGTTCTGAAGCAGCGCGGAATCCGCTGGTAGCGCGCCCCGTCAGCGGAAGTCGCGCACCGCGGGCTGGGTCCAGAAGGGCAGCACCGCGACGAGGATCGCGCAGAAGGCCATGACGAGGCCGGCGACGTAGCCGCCGGTGACGTCGTGCAGCAGCCCGCCCATGAACGCGCCGAACGCGGCGCCCAGGGCGTTGGTGGAGTAGATCGCGCCGTAGATGGTGGCGACGTTCGGGCCCGCGAAGGTGCGGGCGCTGATGGTGGAGATGACCGGGCCGCGCACGCCCATGCACAGGCCGAACGCCGCGACGAACGCGACGAGGACCAGCATAGAGGGCGCCGCGGTGATCGCGATCAGCAGCACGATCCCGGTCGCGGTGCCGGCGAAGCTCGCGGTCACGGACTGCCGGTAGCCGAAGCGCTCGGCGATCGGCCCGCTCATCATCACGCTGAAGGCCGACAGCATGCCGAGCGCGCCGTACGCGGTCGCGGCGACGAGCGGGCTGAAGCCGGCGTCGATGAAGAACGCGACGAGCTGCACCAGGATCGAGAACATGGCGGTCGCGGTGAAGAAGAACACCTGCGACAGGCTCCAGAACACCGGCGAGCGCAAAGCCTCGCGCAGCGTGGCGCCCTGCCCCGCGCCCTTCGCCCTCGCGCCCTGGAGCTCCGGATGCCCGGCCTGGTAGATCCGCCACGGCAGCGCGACGACCACCAGCGGCACCGCGAGGAGCAGCGCGATCCCGAGCCAGCGGTAGGCCGTGCGCCAGTCGAGCTCGGTGACGAGGTACTGGGCGAGCGGCACGAACAGCAGCGTCCCGACCCCGACCGCGGAGAAGGCGATGCCGATCGCGGTCGAGAGGCGGCCGCGGTACCAGCGCGAGAGGAGCGCGGAGGCGGGCACCATGCCGTTCAGGCTCACCGCCAGGCCGACCATGACGCCGATGAAGAGGTAGAACTGCCACAGCGTGGCGAGGGTGCTGGCGAGCAGGAAGGCCGTCCCGAGGCAGGCCACGCCCGCGCCGTAGACCCAGCGCGGCCCGACGCGGTCGAAGAAGAGGCCCACGAGCGGCGCGCTGAAGCCGTTCACGAGGAGATACAGCGAGTAGACGCCGGTGACCTGGGAGCGCGTCCAGCCGAACTCGCGCTCGAGCGGCAGCAGGAACACCGCATAGGTGTCGCCCATCCCGCGGCCCAGCATGTTGAGGAGGAAGCAGGCGGCGAGCACGCCCCCCGCGGTCTTGATGAAACTCAGACTTTCTCTTCGTCCAGCCCGAACACCTGGCGCAGGTAGGCGAGGTAGCCCGGGTCCTTGCTGATCGTCTTGCCGGGCGAGTCGGAGACCTTGGCCACCGGCTGGCCGTTGCACTCGGTCATCTTGAGGACGATGTTGATCGGCGCGTAGCCGAGGTCGTTGGTGAGGTTGGTGCCGATGCCGAACGAGGTGATGGCGCGGCCGCCGAAGGTCTTGGCGATCTCGATGGCGCGGGGGAAGTCGAGCGCGTCGGAGAAGATGAGCTGCTTGGTGCGCGGGTCGACGCGGTTCCTCTTGTAGTGCGCGATGATGCGCTCGCCCCACTCGAGCGGGTCGCCCGAGTCGTGGCGCGCGCCGTCGAAGAGCTTGCAGAAGTACATGTCGAAGTCGCGCAGGAAGGCGTCCAGGCCATAGGTGTCGGACAGCGCGATGCCCAGGTCGCCGCGGTACTCCTGCGCCCACTTGTCGAAGGCGAAGGTCTGCGAGTCGCGCAGGCGCGGCCCGAGGGCCTGGCACGCCTGCATGTACTCGTGCGCCATCGTGCCGTGCGGCGACAGGTTGTTGCGCATCGCGAACCAGACGTTCGAGGTGCCGGCGAGGCGCTCCGGCACTTCCCGTTTCAGCGTCTTCAGCACCTCCTCCTGCCAGTCGCGCGAGAAGCGCCGGCGCGTGCCGAAGTCGGAGATGCGGAAATCCGTGTCCGCCACCTTGCGGATCATGTCGATCTTCGCCTGCAGGCGCCGCCGGCCCTCGGCGAAGTCGGGCTTGGGCTGCGTGCGGCGGAAGTACACCTCCGAGACGATCGCGAGCACCGGGATCTCGAAGAGGATCGTGTGCAGCCACGGCCCGCGGATCGTGATGTCGACGCCGCCGGTCGCCTGCGCGTCCTGCTCGATGCGCACGTACTTGTCGTTGAAGTGGAAGAGGCCCAGGAAGTCGACGAAGTCCGACTTCATGAAGCGCAGGCCGCGCAGGTAGGCGAGCTCCTCGTCGCCGAAGCGCAGGCTCGGCAGCCGGCCGATCTCGTCGCGGATCTCGTCCAGGTGCGGCCGCAGGTCCACGCCCTCGGTGCGGCAGCGGAACTTGTACTCGACCTGGGCGCCCGGGAAATGATGCAGGACGACCTGCATCATCGTGAACTTGTAGAGGTCGGTGTCGAGCAGGGACTGGATCACCATGCCCGACGCATTCTAATCCCCTACAGCAGAAGCATTTCCTCCCGTTTCTCTGACTTCACGCCCCCGTCGAGGAGCCCGTGGGCCCCGACGCCCAGCAGGCGGACCGGCCGGCGGCCCGCCTCGGTGCGCTCGAGGAGCGCCGCCGCGCGCTCGGCGAGGCGCGCCGGGTCGCGCGTCGCCGGCTCGCAGGTGTGGCTGCGCGTCACCGTCGTGAAGTCGGGGTAGCGCACCTTGATGGTGACGGTGCGCGCCGTGAGCTGCTTGCGATCGAGGCTCGCCGCGACCGCGCGCGCCATGCCCTCGATCTCGCTGCGCATGACCTCGCCGTCGACGAGGTCCTCCGCGTAGGTGCTCTCCTCGCTCACCGACTTGGTCGGGCGGTCCGGGCACACCTCGCGATCGTCCTCGCCGTGCGAGAGCTGGGTCAGCCACTCCGCCATGCTGCCGACGAGCTGGCGCAGGCGCGCCGGATCGGCGGCGCGCACGTCGACCACGCGCTTGATCCCCGCGGCGTGGAGCTTCTTCGCCGTCACCGGCCCCACGCCCCAGAGCGCCTCGACCGGGAGCTCCTGGAGGAAGCGCTCCACCCGCTCGGGCGCGATCACCGTGAGCCCGTCGGGCTTGCGCCAGCCGGAGGCGATCTTGGCGAGGAACTTGTTCGGCGCCACGCCCGCCGACGCCGTCAGCCCGGTGTTCTCGAAGATCTCCTTCTTCAGCCGCATCGCGACGTCGCGCGCCAAGGGCTCGTCCCAGGCGTTGCGCGTTACGTCGAGGTAGGCCTCGTCGAGGGAGAGCGGCTCGACGAGCGGCGTGCAGGCGCGCAGGATCTCCATGACCTCGCGCGACACGGCGCGGTAGTGCTGGAAGTCAGGGCGGACGAGGACGAGCTTCGGGCAGAGCCGCAACGCCGTGGCCATGGGCATCGCGGAACGCACGCCGTACTGGCGCGCCTCGTAGCTCGCCGCCGCCACCACGCCCCGCCCCTCCGGCCGCCCCCCCACCACGACCGGCTGCCCGCGCAGGGCGGGGTTGTCCCTTTGCTCGACGGACGCATAGAACGCATCCATATCCAAATGGACAATCTTCCTCATACTGTATATATTGCCATACATGGATGAATTGACAGATCGGCAATCCGAGATCCTGAAGCTGGTCCGCGAGCTCACGGAGGTGTCCGGCTATCCGCCGACGCGGGCGGAAATCGCCGAGCGAATGGGCTTCCGCTCCGTCAACGCGGCCGAGCAGCACCTGCGCGCGCTGGAGAAGAAGGGGGCGATCGAGATTTCCTCCGGCTCCTCGCGCGGCATCCGCGTGCTCGACACGAAGCCTTCCGGCCGCGCCGGCCGGCTCATGGAGCTGCCGGTGGTCGGGCGGGTCGCGGCGGGCAGCCCGATCCTCGCCGAGGAGCACCTGCAGGGCAGCTACCAGGTCGACCCCAACATGTTTACGCCGCGCGCGGACTACCTGCTGAAAGTGCGCGGCCTGTCGATGCGCGACGCCGGCATCCTCGAAGGCGACCTGCTCGCGGTCCACAAGACGGCCGAAGCGCGCACCGGCCAGATCGTCGTGGCGCGCCTCGCCGACGAAGTGACCGTCAAGCGCCTGCGCCGCAAGGGCAACGCCGTGCAGCTCCTGCCGGAGAACCCGGACTTCGAGCCGATCGAGATCGACGGCCGCAGCGAAACCCTCACCATCGAGGGCGTCGCGGTAGGCGTGATCCGCAACGGGAAATCGTTCTGACGCGGTTTTAGGGAATTCCCGGCCGCCCCACCCCCTTCCCGATAGAATCGGGCGCAGGGGAAAAAGGACCGTGGCGGCGCAACTCAATTCACTGGGCAGTTCCGCGGCCGAGATGCGCTCCGGCGCCGATCCGCGCCTCGTCCTCGCCGACCGCGTCGAGCAGCTCTACGGGCAGATGTGGGTCGGCCTGCTCGGCACCTTCGCGATCGGCGCGATCGCCACCTTCGAGTTCTGGGACCAGCGCCTGCGCGACCTGGTCCTCTTCTGGTGGGGCCTCGTCCTGCTCGTGACGGGCGCGAGCGCCGCCCTGCTCTTCGCCTACCGCCGCAGCACGACGCGCGCCGAGAACGCCGGGCAATGGCTGCGCTGGCTCGGCATCGCCGCGCTCGCGATAGGCGCGAGCTGGGGCTTCGCCGCCGCGGTGTTCTTCCCTTCGCACACCGACGAGCAGCAGGTGTTCCTCGCCTTCCTCCTCGCCGGGATGATGGCGGGCGGGATCCCCGTCTACGCCGCGTCCTGGGCGATCTACGCCGTCTACGCCGCCGGCATCGTCGTGCCCTTCACCTACGTCCTCGCGACCTTCGGCAACCGCCTGTTCATCGAGGTGGCGCTGCTGGTGCCGATGTTCTACGCGGTGAACGTCGCGGTCGCCTACCGGCTGACGCAGGTCTTCCACTCGGCCTACCGCCTGCGCCACGCGTACGGCAAGCTGACCGAGGACTACAGCGTGCTCAACCAGCGCCTGGAGCGCCAGCTCGGCGAGCTCGAGGAAGCGCGCCGCCAGGTCGAGGCGAGCGGGCGCAAGCTCGCGCTCTTCGCCGACAAGGCGCCGATCGCGGTGCTCGAGCTCGACGCCGACGGCCGCATGACGCAGGTGAACCCGGGCGCGGAGCTGCTCTTCGGCTACGCCGAGGCCGAGCTGCTCGGCAGCAAGGTGGAGGAGTTCCTCGTCCTGCCCGAGCTGCGCGGCGAGTTCGCGCGCCAGTGGGCCGCCCTCATCGCGAGCCGGGAGGCGGTGACGGGGCTGAAGATCCGCAGCCCCCGGCGCGACGGCCTGCAGGTGGTCTGCGAATGGACCGTGACGCCGCTCGTCAACCCCGAAGGCACCGTCATCGCGGTCATCGCCCAGGGCCAAGACGTGACGCGCCAGCTCGAGGCGGAGCGCATGAAGAAGGAGTTCACCTCGACGCTCAGCCACGAGCTGCGCACGCCGCTCACGTCAATCATCGGCTCGCTGCAGCTCATCAATTCGGGCGTGCTCGGCGAGCTCGACAAGGACGTGGCCGAGCTCACCGCGGTGGCCGAGCGCAACGGCACGCGCCTGCTCGACCTCATCAACGACCTCCTCGACATCGAGAAGATCGAGTCCGGCAAGCTCACCCTCGTGCCCGAGGTGTTCAAGCTCGGCGACCTGGTGCGCGAGGCGACCGTGCTCAACAAGGCGTTCGGCGAGCGCTTCAAGGTGCGCTTCGATTTCGTCGGGCAGATGCACTCCTCGCCGCAGGACGTCGTCGTCCACGCCGACCGCAAGCGCCTGCTGCAGGTCATGACCAACCTCCTCTCCAACGGCGCGAAGTTCTCGCCCGAAGGCGGCGCGGTCGAGGTCACCATGGAGGAGGCCGGGCCGCACGTGCGCGTCGGCATCCACGACCGCGGCCCGGGCATCCCGGAGGCGTTCCGCGGCCGGATCTTCGGCCGCTTCGCCCAGGCCGACTCGACCACCGCGCGCCAGAAGGGCGGCACCGGCCTCGGCCTCGCCATCTCGAAGCGCCTGGTGGAGATGATGCAGGGCCGCATCGGCTTCGAGCCGCGCGAGGGCGGCGGCACCACCTTCTGGTTCGAGCTCCCCCGCCACATCTCATAGGACAGGAGACCGCCTTGCCCGACCGGCCGCTCGTGAAAGTCTGCTACGTGGAGGACGACGAGGACATCCAGCGCATCGTGCGCATGTCGCTCGAGCGCATCGGCAAGCTGACGGTGGAAGTCGTCGGCGACCCGATGGTCGCGATCGACGCGATGAAGCGCTTCGGCCCCGACCTCGTGCTCCTCGACTGGATGATGCCGGGCATGGACGGCCCGACGCTCTTCAAGAAGATGAAGGACCACGACGAGACGAAGGCCCTGCCCGTCGTCTTCATCACCGCCAAGGCGTCGCAGCAGGACCTCGACGACCTCATGCGCATGGGCGCCGTCGGCACCATCTCGAAGCCCTTCGCCCCGAAGGACCTTCCCGACCAGCTCCGCGCCCTCTGGGCCAAGGCCCCCTAGTAAATCAGGGACAGACCACGTTTTTCCTGCGCAGCGCTACGAAAAACGTGGTCTGTCCCTGATTTACTGGAGCCGCGCGGTCTTGTCGGCGCCGATGACGCCGGTACCCTGGTAGAACTTGCGCGACAGGAAGCCGATCACCTCGTCGGCGTTGCGGAAGCGCGCGTCGCGGTCCTTCTCCACCAGCTTGTCGAGCAACGCCTGGTAGGCCACCAGCGCCTCCGGCAGGGCCGGCGGGGAGGTGTTGACGTGGTGCATCGCGACCTCGATGGCGGTCTCGCCGTCGAACATGTGCTTGCCGGTGAGCATCTGGTACAGGAGCACCCCGGCGCTGTAGATGTCGGTGCGCAGGTCGAGCGCCCGGCCCTGCACCTGCTCGGGGCTCATGTAGCGCGGCGTGCCGAGGATCTCGCCGTGGCCGGTACGGTCGGCCGCGTCGATGTGCTTGGCGATGCCGAAGTCCACCCGCGCTAGCGTGCCGTCGGCGCGGAACATCATGTTCTGCGGCTTCAGGTCGCGGTGCAGGATGCCCTTCTCGTGGATGTCGCCGAGCGCGAACATCAGCTCGCGGAACAGGCGCAGGCAGTCGTCCGCGTCGAGCGCGCGGCCGTCCATGCGCTTGTGCAGGTCGCCGCCCTCGAAGAACTCCATGACGAGGTAGGCGTGCTCCTCCGAGGTGCCGTGGCCGAAGATGCGCGCCACGTGCTTGCTCTGGATGCGCTCGATCATCGCGTACTCCTCGAGGAAGCGCGCGAGCGCCTTCTTGTCGGAGAGGATCTCGGTGCGCAGGATCTTCACCACCAGCGGCTCGTCGTCGGATTCGCGCGAGGCGAGGTACACGCGCGACATGCCGCCCTCGCCGATCAGGCGCAGCACCTTGATGCCCGGGATGCGGATCTTCGCGCCGAGCGACTCGCCGGCAACGCGCGCCGCGACCTCCGGCGGCATGGTCTTCTCGTGGACGTCGCGCACCAGGCCGCGGATGGAGGCGACCAGGCGCTCGCGCGAAAGCTCCTGCTTGCGCTGGTAGTCGTCGGCGCCCGCCTTCATCGCGCGCACCGCGATGATCTCGTTGCCGGCGCCGGTGAGGAACAGCACCGGCGGGCAGTCGGAGCGCTTCTTGAGCTGCTGCAGCCACTGCAGGCCGTCGCCGCGCCCGAGCATGTAGTCGAGGATCAGGACGTCGTAGCGCCCGAGCGGGAACGACGCTTCGGGCATGTCCTTCTCCTGCGGATCGTACTGCTCGACTTCCGCGTCCTCCCACTGGTGCCGGATGAAGTTCTCCAGCAGCGTGCGCAGGTCCTCGTCGTCGTCGATGATGAGGACCCTCATGCGCCGGCGAGCTCGATCGAGTACACCGCGGTCGCTTCCGACTTGCCGCGCAGCGCGACGTTGCCGCGGGACGCGACGCTCCCGGCGGGCACCAGGGAGCGGATCTCGTCGTAGACGGGGCCGGAGACGAGCACTTCGCTCGCGCGCGCCATCTGCATCAAACGCGCCGCCGTGTTCACCGCGTCGCCGATGATGGTGTAGCTCATGTGGTGCGGCGAGCCGATGTTGCCGATGATCGCCTCGCCCGAGGCGATGCCGATGCCCATGCCGGTCGAGACGCCGCCGCGCCCGGTCCAGTTGGCGAGCACCGGCGCGAAGCTCGCCACCATGTCCTTC
>DASZQH010000201.1:0-9485 GCA_035549805.1 Burkholderiales bacterium | reverse complement strand
GCGCTTGCGCGCGCTGCGCGACGGCCGCGGACCCGGGCGCCGGGTACTTCAGCTCGTAGAGCGGCGCCGGGAAGCCGAAGAAGTCGTGGATGGTTTCCGGCTTCGCGCTGCCGGTCAGCATCGGCACGTTGGTTTCCCAGTGCGCCGAAGCGACGACGAGGGCCTCGGGCCGGGGCAGGCGGCGGCCGAGCGCCGCCCAGGCGGCCCCGGCGGCGCCCGCCTGCAGCGCGTGCATGGGCGAGCCATGGGAGACGAAAACGCTCGGCAGCCGGCCCATTACGCAGCCTCCTTGAGCAGCCCTTCGGCCTTCATCGCCTCGCGCACTTTCGGTCGCGCGGCGACACGCTTCTGGTACGCGGCGAGGTTCGGGTACTTCGCGAGGTCGATGCCGACGAAGCCCGACCAGTTCACCACGGTGAAGAGGTAGGCGTCGGCGATGCCGAACGTCCCGAGCAGGTACTCGCGCCCGGCGAGCTGCTTGTCGAGCCACTCGAAGCGCGCGCCGATGTTCTCCTTCGCGATCTTCTTGTAGTCCTCCGGCGTACTCGGCTTGAACAGGGGCGAGAAGCTCTTGTGGATCTCGGAGGTGATGAAGTTGAGCCACTCCTGCAGCCGGTAGCGCTCGAGCGTGCCCGCCTTCGGCGCGAGCCCGCTTTCCGGCTTCTGGTCGGCGAGGTACTGCACGATCGCCGGGCCCTCGGTGAGGATCTGGCCGTTGCCGAGGTCGAGCGCCGGCACGTAGCCCTTGGCGTTGATGGCGCGATAGTCGCCGCCGCCGTCCATGGACTTGTCCTTCGTGTTCACCTTCTGCAGCTCGAGGGGGATGCCGAGCTCGCGCGAGACGATGTGCGGCGAGAGCGAGCAGGCGCCCGGGGCGTAGTAGAGCTTCATGCCGTGACTCCTTGGGGTTTCTGGTTGCGGAAGATGGACTCGAGCGCGAAGGCGCCGTTTCCGGACAAGGCGACGGCGGCCGCGGCAGCCGCGAGGAACACGGGGTATTCCCAGCCGCCGTTCGGTGCGCTGAACACCCAGCCGTTGCCGGCGTGCGCCCAGGCCGCCCCGAGCAGGATCGGGATCAGCGCCGCGGAGACGTAGCGCGCCCCGAGGCCGAGCAGGATGAGCGCGCCGCCGATGAGCTCGGCATAGAAGGTCGCGTACGCCAGCGCGCCGGGCAGGCCGAGGCCCTCGAAGAACTGCACGGTACCGGGAAGGGTGAACACGTAGTACTTGAGCAAGGCGTGCGCCACGAACATGATCCCCAGCGCGGCGCGCAGGACGAAAGCGCCGTAAGGGGCGGTACGAGAATCGATCATTTGAAGCTCCCTGAGTGAATGGATGGAAGCAGTATGGGAATCCCGCCCTGAGAGATAAATAAGCAAAACATTCAAACAAAATCCCGAAATACGGGATAATGGTTGCGGATGGATCGATTCTCCGCGATGCAGGTGTTTTCCCAAGTCGTTGAATCCGGAAGCTTTTCATCCGCGGCCGCGAAGCTGGGCGTCTCGGCCACCGCAGCGTCCCGGCTGGTCGCGGATCTCGAAGGCCACCTGGGAACGCGGCTCCTCAACCGCACCACGCGCAAGGTGAGCCTCACGGAAAGCGGCCGCGCCTTCTACGAGCGCTGCGCGCAGCTCCTCGCCGATCTTCGCGAGGCGGAGGAAGAAGCGGCGCGTGCGGCGATCGTGCCGCGCGGCACCATCCGGCTCGCCGCGGCGGTCGCCTTCACGCGCCACGTGGCGCCGGCCATTGCGGAATTCCTCGCCCTGCACGGGGAAGTGCGGGTCGATGTGTCACTCGCCGACCGTATGGTGGACCTGGTGGAGGAAGGCTTCGACGTCGCGATCCGCATCGGCACGACCGGCTCCGACAACCTCGTCGCGCGCAAGGTGGGAGAGACGCGCATCGTGCCCTGCGCCTCGCCCGGCTACCTCGCCGCCCGCGGCGCGCCGCAGACGCCCGAGGCGCTGGCGGACCACAACTGCTTTACCTACGAGTACGTGAAGCCCAGCGGCGTGTGGTACTTCCGCGGACCGGACGGCGCCGAAAGGACGGTGCGCGTGCACGGCAACCTGCATTCGAACAGCGCCGACCTTCACGCCGAGCTGGCGGCCCGGGGTGTCGGCATCGTTTTCGAGCCGGCCTTCGTGGTGGGCGACGAGATCCGCGCCGGCCGCCTCGTGCCGCTCCTGCAGGATTACGAGCCCGCGCCGCTGCCGATCTACGCGGTCTACCCGAGCCGCCGGCACCTGTCGGCGAAGGTGCGCGTGTTCGTCGACTTCCTCATGGGGAAGTTCGCCGGCGCCCGCGACTGGGCGCCGACGTGAGGCGCCTCCTCGCGGGGCTGCTTTTCCTGCCGGCGCTCGCGCACGGGCAGGGATGGCTCCTCGGCACGACCGCGCCGGACGTGCGCGCCGGCACGGCGTTCGAGCTGACGGTGGTCGCGCCCCCCGGCGAGGCGCTGCCCGACCGCCTCGATGCCCGCATCCGGGCCGGCGTCGACGAGCGCGTCGTGCCGCTCGAGGCGGCGGGCGTGGCCGAGGACGGGCGCCGCCGCTACCTGGCGACCCTGCCCGACGGCATGGCGGGGAGCGTGACGGTGACGTTGGCGGGCCGCGACTCGAGCACGGTGGTGCTGCTGGTGGAAGACGCGGCGCCTCCGGCGCGCGGCGGGCTTCTCGAATCGCTGACCCGTGCGGGGGAAGGCGACGCCGAGCCGCCGCTGTCCGAGAACGACCCGATGTATTTCGTGGTGGGGCCCCGCGGCGGCCTCTCGGCGCGCTTCCAGCTCTCGTTCAAGTACCGCATCTTCGACCACCGCAGCGGGGTGGGCCGCGACCGTCCCTGGCTGGCGGGCTTCTACTTCGGCTACACGCAGACCTCGCTGTGGGACCTCTCGGAGAAGTCGCGGCCCTTCCGCGACACGTCCTACCGGCCGTCGCTCTTCTGGAAATGGGAGCGCACCGACGACCGGACCTGGATCGACGCGGTCCGCATCGGCTACGAGCACGAGTCGAACGGCGGCGGCGGCCTGCGCTCGCGCTCCATCGACACGCTGTTCGTGCGCCCCGAATGGCAATGGAAGCGGGACGACGACGCGCGCTTCGAGTTCACGCCGAAGCTCGTCCGCTACCTCGAGAAGGACGAGAACCCCGACATCCAGCGCTACCGGGGCTACGTCGACTGGCGGGCGCGCTACGACTCGGGCCTGAACTGGATCACCACCGGAACGGTGCGGGTCGGCACGGCGCGCAAGGGCAGCGTGCTGCTGGAGGTGTCGCGGCGCATCCGCGACCTCAAGTTCGGGCCGGTGGGCGGCTACTTCCACATCCAGCTCTTCAGCGGCTACGGCGAGGACATCCTCGACTACGACGTCCGGCGCTCCGACCAGATCCGGATCGGTTTTGCGATCGTTCCGTGAAGCCGGCTAGGTGTCCGACGTGCGGGGCGGGCGCCAGGTGTAGGGCGCGGGGCCGGGCGCGCGCAGAACGCGCAGCATCTTGATCGCGCCTTCCTTGCGGCCTTCGCCTCCCCGGTAGTAGCCGGGCACCAGGACCGTTTCGTAGAAGCCCATGGCGCGGTAGAAGCGCCGCGCGGCGTCGTTGCCGGAGCGAAGCTCGAGGTGGATGCTCGCCATCCCGGCGACCCGCGCCGACTGCAGCAGCCATTCGAGGAGCCGCTGACCGATGCCGGCGCGCCGGCTGGCCGGGCGCACGGCGAGCAGCACGAGGTGCGCCCGCTCGTCGCCCACCTCCATGATCGCGAAGCCGGCGATCGCCCCGCGCCCGCCCGGCTTGGCGCTCTCGCAGGCCACCACGGCGAGCGTATCGCGGTCGCGGATCGCCCGCAGCACCCGGGCGGCGTCGTACTTCCAGCCCAGGCCCGACTCGATGAATTCGCGCGACATCATCGCGATCGCCTGCGCGTCGCGCGGCTCGGCGAGTCGGATGGTGATGGCGCGTGCGGTCATGCGAGCCATTGTGCCATGGCCGAAGCGGCGTGCAATCCATCTCGTGGGACTATGGCAAACTGCTCGCCACGGCCTTAGGGGAGGCTCAGTTGAGCGATTCGTCGAAGACAGCGGAACCATTCGAAGAAGGTACGGTCGGCAGCCTGCTCGAGCCGATCACTTCGGCGTTTCCACCCGAAGTCACGGTCGGCAGCACGATCGCTTCGCTGCGCGAGGTCGTGAAGACCGTGCTCATCACCTACGTCTACGTGGTCGATCCCGACCGGCGCCTGCTCGGCATCGTCACGATGCGCGACCTGCTCTTCAGCGAGGAGGATCGCCGCCTGAGCGACGTGATGGCGCGCGATCCGTTCGCGCTGCGCGCCTCGATGCCGCTCGAGGACGCGATGAAGAGCGTGCTCGACAAGCACTACCCGGTGTATCCCGTGGTGGACGACGCCGGCCGGCTGGTCGGCCTGGTGCGCGGCCAGGTGATGTTCGAGGCGCGCGCGATCGAGATTTCGGCGCAGCCCGGCGCGATGGTCGGCGTCGAAAAGGAGGAGCGGCTCTACACCTCGTTCTGGCGCAGCCTCCTCATGCGCCATCCGTGGCTGCAGCTCAACCTGCTCACCGCGTTCCTCGCCGCCGCCGTCGTCGGGGCGTTCCAGGGCACGCTCGACCAGCTCGTGATCCTCGCGCTTTTCCTCCCGGTGCTCGCCGGCCAGTCCGGCAACACCGGCTGCCAGGCGCTCGCGGTGACGCTGCGCGGCATCACGCTGGGCGAGCTCAAGCCGGGCTCCGAGCGCAAGCTCGTGGCGAAGGAGGTCTGGCTCGGGCTGCTGAACGGCGCGGGCGTCGGCATGTTCGCCGGCCTGGGCATGTACGTGACCGCCGTCGGCCAGGAGATGACCAACCCGATCCTGCTCGGCTTCGTGGTGTTCCTCGCGATGGTCGGCGCGTGCGTCGCGAGCGGCCTCTCGGGCGCGCTGATCCCCCTCACTCTGAAGCGCTTCGGCCTCGACCCCGCGACCGCCTCCGCGATCTTCCTCACCACCGCGACCGACGTCGTGAGCATGGGCATGCTCCTCGGCCTCGCCACCATCATCGTCCTCTGAAAGGAAAAATAGGGACAGACCCTATTTTTCTCATTTGACCTTGCGAGGCCGCCCTCGGCCTCGCCGCACCGTTCCGGCGACGCAACCGACACGGGTCGCGGCGCGAATTTCATCGACTTCGCGCCCCGGCTGCGCCGCGTGGCACAGAAAGCGATACGCATCAGCTCGGGTGTCGGCTGTTTCACCCAGGCTTCGATAGGCTTCATGTTCTGAAAGGAACGCGATGCCTTTGCCCTGGCCGTGCAGGTCGTAGCTTGACCATGGGTAGTCCCCCGGTGATTGCACCATTCCTGCTCTCACGGGGTTGAGCTCGATATACCGGATGCACGTGAGGACATAGCGATGGCTCGTCAACAGGCAGGAGTAGTAGCGACCCTCCCAGAGTGTTCCGCTTCGTTGCATGCGCTCATTGATTGTTTGAACGTAGCACTGGCCGAGTTGCTTCATGAAGCGTGCGCAGGCATCGGGTGTCTTCGGAGTCAGCAGCAGATGAACATGATTCGTCATCAAGCAATACGCGTGAATGTCGCAGGCGAACTCCCGCGCGCATTCGCTCAGGAGCTGCAGATACTTGAAGTAGTCGCTCGGTCCGAAGAAGCACGCGTTCTGCGAGATTCCTCGCTGGACGATATGCAAAGGCACCCCTGGCAATACGTATCGAGCTGCGCGCGGCATGCTTCCGAGACAACGACAAAGGATGCGCGGCGTTGACTCCAGATGAGAAAAATAGGGTCCGTCCCTATTTTTCTAGATGTAGATCATCTTCTTGGTCATGCCGCCGTCGATGACGAAGTTCTGCGCGGTGACGAAGCCGGCGGCGTCGGAGATCAGGTAGGCGACGAGCGCGGCGACGTCCTGCGGCTCGCCGACGCGGCCAGCCGGGTGCTGCGCGTGGTCGGCGCGGCGGCGCACGGGCGCCTTGGCGATCCAGCCGGGGCTCACGCAGTTCACGCGCACCTTCGGCCCGAGGCTGAGCGCGAGTGCCTGCGTGAGGCCGATGAGCCCGGCCTTGCTCGCGCTGTAGGCTTCGTTGTTCGGCTCCGCCTGCAGCGCGCGGGTGGAAGCGATGTTGACGATCGCGCCGCGCGTGCGGCGCAGGTGCGGCACGCAATGCTTCGCCATCAGCATCGGGCCGGTCAGGTTCACGGCGAGGCGCCGGTTCCAGCGCGCGAGCGCGAGGCGCTCCACCGGCGGGTCTTCGGGCCCGGTGAGCCCGGCGTTGTTGATCAGCGCGTCCAGCCGGCCGAAGCGCGCCACCACCCGCCGCACGCAGGCGCGCACCGAAGCTTCGCGCGAAACGTCGCAGCGCACGGAAAAGAAACCGCTTTCTCCCTGTTGCGTATCGGCGACGGCGACCTGGTAGCCGAGGCGAGCCAGGCGCCGGGCGATGCCGAGGCCGATGCCGCCGGCCCCGCCGGTGACCAGGACCGCTTTCGCGGCCCTCCCTTTCCCTTTTGCTTTCATGGCGGCGAGAGTATTCTGGCCGCAAGGAGGTCGTCCACCATGCAAGTCAAAGAGATCCTGCGTGTGAAGGGCAACCGGCTCCTCAGCATCGAGCCGACTGGTCGTGCGGTCGACGCGGTGGCGCGGATGGCCTCGGAGAACCTCGGCTCGCTCGTCGTGCTCGAGGACGGCCGCATGGTCGGCATGCTGACGTTCCACGAGCTGCTGCGCGCGGTCGCGGCGAAGGGCGGCGCGCTCGGCGACAGCCGGGTCGGCGAGATCATGGTGCGCGATCCGGTGACCGCGGCGCCGGACATGGAAGTGAACGACCTGCGGCGCACGATGCTCGATACCGGCGCGCGCTACCTTCCGGTCCTGCAGGACGGCAAGCTCCTCGGCGTGATCTCCTTCCGCGACGTGGCCAAGGCGGTTCTCGAGGAGCAGGATTTCGAGAACAAGATGCTCAAGGGCTACATCAAGAACTGGCCCGCCTAGCAGTCCCCTGAAGAGACGATTGCTCATCGGAGGCGCGCTCGGCGCCGCGGGCCTTGGCGCGCTCGCGGCATGGCGCTTCTGGCCGGAGCAGGGGATGTGGAACCCGTGCCTCGCGCGCCTGCCGCGCCGGCTCGCCGAGCACGAGCTGGTGAAGGCGGCATGGGAAGGCCTCGACCCGGCGCAGGTCTGGGACAGCCATTCGCACCTCGTCGGCAGCGGCGACTCGCCGAGCGGCGTGTACGTCAATCCGCGCATGGAGAGCGTGCTCAACCCGGGGCAGTACGCGCGGCGCCTCTTCTTCCTCAACGCGGGCTGCGCCCACGACGCGAAGGGCAGCGTCGACGAGGCCTACGTCGAGCGGATGCACAACCTCGTCGACGGGATGCGCGCCGGCTACCGGATGGTGCTGTTCGCCTTCGAGCGCGTGCACGACGAGCGCGGCGCGCCGGACATGGAAGTCACGCCGTTCCACGTCCCCGACGCCTATGCGCGGGACATCGCCAAGAAGCACCCCGAGTACTTCGAGTGGGCCGCGTCGATCCATCCCTATGCGCCCGACGCCGTCGCGCGCGCGGCGGGCGCGAAGGCCGACGGCGCGCGCGCGGTGAAGTGGCTGCCGTCGGCGATGGGCATCGATCCCGCGTCGCCGCGCTGCGATGCGTTCTACGAGGCGCTGCGCAAGCACGACCTGCCGCTCGTCGCGCACGCCGGGCTCGAGCGCGCGGTGCTGGGCAGCGAGATGCACGACTTCGGCAACCCGCTGCGCCTGCGGCGCGCGCTCGACGCGGGCGTGCGCGTGGTCGTGGCGCATTGCGCCTCGATGGGACAGGACCGCGACATCGATGCCGGCCCGAACGGGCCGATGGTCGACAGCTTCCGTCTGTTCGAAAGGATCTTCAGGGAGCAAAGGTACGAGCGGCTGCTGTTCGGCGACATTTCGGCGATGACGCAGGTGAACCGCGCCGGGCCGGCGCTGGCGCGCGTGGTGCAGGAAGAGGGATGGCACGCGCGCCTGCTCAACGGCTCCGACTACCCGCTGCCTGGCGTGATGCCGATCTTCTCCGTCGACTACCTCGCCTCGCTCGGCCTGATCGAGGAGGCGATGAAGCCGGTCCTGAGCGAGATCCGCCTGCACAATCCGCTGCTCTTCGACTTCGTGCTCAAGCGCCACCTGCGCGCCGGTGGGCGCGCGCTGTCGCGCACGGTGTTCGAGACGCGGCGCTTCTTCGCCTCCCTGTAGAATCGCCCGCATGTCGGGCAACACTTTCGGCCTGCTCTATTGCGTGACCTCGTTCGGCGAGTCGCACGGCCCCGCCTACGGAGGCGTCGTGGACGGCTGCCCGCCCGGGCTGGCGCTGAGCGAAGAGGATCTCCAGAAAGAGCTGAACCGGAGGAAGCCGGGCACTTCGCGGCACGTGACGCAACGGCGCGAGGACGACAAGGTCGAGATCCTGTCCGGGGTGCACGAAGGACGGACCACCGGCACCGCGATCGGCTTCCTGGTGCGCAACGAGGACCAGCGCTCGAAGGACTACGCCGCGATCGCGGACAAGTTCCGCCCCGGGCACGCCGACTACACCTACACGCAGAAGTACGGCTTCCGCGACCCGCGCGGCGGCGGCCGCGCCTCCGCGCGCGAGACCCTGGTGCGCGTCGCGGCAGGCGCGATCGCGAAGAAGTGGCTGAAGGAGCGCTACGGCGTGGTCGTCCGCGGCTACCTCGCGCAGCTCGGACCGATCGAAGTGCCGTTCGTGGAATGGCAGGCCGTCGACGCCAACCCTTTCTTCGCGGCGAACGAGGCGATGGTGCAGAAGCTCGAGCGCTTCATGGACGAGCTGCGCGAAAGCGGCGATTCCTGCGGCGCGCGCGTCACCGTGCTTGCCGAAGGCGTGCCGGCGGGCTGGGGCGAGCCGGTGTACGGCCGGCTCGACGCCGACATCGCGGCGGCGATGATGTCGATCAATGCGGTGAAGGGCGTCGAGATCGGCGCCGGCTTCGCGTCGATCGCGCAGAAGGGCAGCGAGCATGGCGACGAGATGACGCCGCAGGGCTTCCTGTCCAACAACAACGGCGGGGTGCTCGGCGGGATCTCCACCGGCCAGCAGGTCGCGGTGTCGGTCGCGCTCAAGCCGACCTCGAGCATTCGCCTGCCGCGGCGCACCGTCGACGCGAAACGGCAGCCGGCGACGGTGCAGACCACCGGGCGCCACGATCCGTGCGTCGGCATCCGCGCCACGCCGATCGCCGAAGCGATGCTCGCGTGCGTCCTGATGGATCATGCGCTGCGACATCGCGCGCAGTGCGGCGACGTGACGCCACCGGTGACGCTGGGAACGGGGAATGCTAGAAAACCCTAGGCAGATCAATTAGGATATGCCTACAAAACCCCCAAGAGAGAACAACATGAGCAACAAAGGGCAGTTGCTACAAGACCCCTTTCTGAACACGCTCCGCAAGGAGCACGTCCCGGTCTCGATCTACCT
>DASZQH010000200.1:0-22009 GCA_035549805.1 Burkholderiales bacterium | reverse complement strand
GCGCATGCGCGGCTGGAGCGCGAGCCGCTTCTCGTTCAACACCAAGGGCGGGCGCTGCGAGGAGTGCGAAGGCCAGGGCATGAAGAAGATCGAGATGTCCTTCCTGCCCGACGTGCGCGTCGCCTGCGAGGCCTGCGGCGGCGCGCGCTTCAACCCCGACACCCTGACGGTGCGGCTGCGCGGAAAGAGCATCGGCGAGGTGCTCGGCATGAGCGTCGACGAGGCGGTGGAATTCTTCGGCGCGCACTCCTCCATCCACCGCTCGCTGCTCCTCCTGCAGGACGTCGGCCTGGGCTACCTCACCCTCGGCCAGCAGAGCCCCACGCTGTCGGGCGGCGAGGCGCAGCGGATCAAGCTGGTCTACGAGCTGGCCAAGAAATCGGAGGTCTCGACGCTCTACGTGCTCGACGAGCCGACCGTCGGCCTGCACATGGCCGACGTGGAGAAGCTGATCCGCGTCCTGCACCGCCTCGTCGACGCCGGCAACAGCGCGGTCGTCATCGAGCACAACCTCGACGTCATCGCCGAGGCCGACTGGATCGTCGACCTGGGCCCCGAGGGCGGCTCGGGCGGCGGGAAGATCGTCTTCCAGGGCACGCCCGAGCGGGCCGCCTCCAACCCGAGCCACACGTGCAAAGCACTCACGGAATTTCTCGCGCAGCGGCCCTCGGGCTGATGGTCGTCGCCCCGGTGCTCTGGAGCACCGCCGGCGTCGTCACCCGCCACCTGCAGAAGGCCCCCGCCTTCGAGCAGGTCTTCTGGCGCAGCCTGTTCTGCTTCGCCTTCGTTTCCGCTTTCCTGCTTTTCAGAAAATCTTCTTTTTCAAAAGCATTCGAGAAGCCGGCGTTGTTTTCGGGCGCGATGTGGGCGGTGATGTTCACGGCCTTCGTCTTCGCCCTCTCGATGACGAGCACCGCGAACACGCTGGTGGTGATGAGCGTGAGCCCGGTGCTGACGACCCTCGCGGCGTGGATCGTCCTCAAGGAGCCGGTGCCCGCGCGCACCGCCATTGCGGCGGTGGCCGCGGGGGCGGGAATCGCGTGGATGGCCGCGGGCGACATGGATGCGCTCAGCGCGCGCGACGTCACCGGGATGCTGTTCGCGCTCCTGGTGCCGCTCGCCGCCGCGGCGAACTTCGTCACCCTGCGCTCGGTCGCGCGCAGGTCCGAAGGACTGCGCGTCGACCTCGTGCCCGCCGTGATGACCGGCGCGCTCTTCTCCTTCCTGGTCGCCCTTCCTTTCGCGATGCCGTTCCAGGCCACCGGCCGCGACATCGCGCTGCTGGCCTTCCTCGGCTTCTTCCAGCTCGGCGTGCCCTGCATGCTGATGGTGGTCGCGGCCCGGGTGCTGCGGCCGCCCGAGCTCGCGCTGCTGGCGCTCCTCGAGGTGGTGCTCGGGGTGCTCTGGACCTGGCTCTGGGCCGGGGAAACCCCCTCCGCCGCCACCCTGTCCGGCGGGGCGATGGTGCTGGGGGCGCTGATATTCAACGAGATTGCCGGATTCCGGGGTACAATGCGGTCCAAGCTTTCTGCAACGCGTATTTCCGGTTAGCGTTCAGTCCGTTGTTCGTAAACGCAGCGGCCCACCCCGGGCTGCCGAATAACAAGCTCCTAAACGCATCTGCCTGAACCGGTCGAAGGGCTCCCGCCTTTCCCAGGCCGAACGCAGGAGAAACTCATTAGCACGTCGTTTGAAGCACTTGGCCTCAGAGCCGAGCTCGTCCGCGCAGTCGCGGACAAGGGATACACCGTCCCGACCCCCATCCAGGCGCAAGCCATCCCCGTCGTCCTTGCCGGCCGCGACCTCCTCGGCGCCGCCCAGACGGGCACCGGCAAGACCGCCGGATTCACGCTGCCCCTGATCCAGAACCTTTCGGCAAAAGCCAACGCCAGCCACTCGCCGGCCCGCCATCCCGTGCGCGCGCTGATCCTCACCCCCACCCGCGAGCTCGCGGCGCAGGTGGAGGAAAGCGTGCGCACCTACGGCAAGTTCAGCGGGCTGAAATCGAGCCTCGTCTACGGCGGCGTCGGCATGCAGCCGCAGGTCGACGCGCTGCGCCGCGGCGTGGACATCCTCGTCGCGACCCCCGGCCGCCTGCTCGACCACGTCCAGCAGAAGACCGTGGACCTGCGCCAGGTCGAGATCCTCGTCCTCGACGAGGCCGACCGGATGCTCGACATGGGCTTCATCCACGACATCCGCAAGATCCTCGCGCTCCTGCCCACGCAGCGGCAGAACCTGCTCTTCTCGGCCACGTTCCCGGACGAGATCCGCAAGCTCGCCGGCTCGTTCATGAAGGACCCGGCCACGGTCGAGGTCGCGCGGCGCAACACGCCCGCCGAGCTCGTCGCGCAGGTCGCGCACCCGGTCGATGCCGGGCGCAAGCGCGAGCTGCTCGCCCATCTCATCAAGTCGGGCGACTGGCGCCAGGTGCTGGTGTTCTGCAAGACCAAGCACGGCGCCAACCGCCTTGCCCAGCAGCTCGAGCGCGAAGGCATCGAGGCCGACGCGATCCACGGCAACAAGAGCCAGAACGCGCGCACGCGCGCGCTCAAGCTGTTCAAGGACAACGAGCTGCGCGTCCTCGTCGCCACCGACATCGCCGCACGCGGCCTCGACATCGAGGCGCTGCCGCACGTCGTGAACTACGACATGCCGCACGTCGCCGAAGACTACGTGCACCGCATCGGCCGCACCGGCCGCGCGGGCGCCGAAGGCGAAGCGGTTTCGCTCATCAGCCACGAAGACCGCCCGCTCCTCGCCGCCATCGAGCGCCTGATGAACCGCAAGGTCGAGCAGAAGGTGATCGAGGGCTTCGAGCCCGGCACGGCTTCCAGCCGTCCGCCCGAAGAAAAGGAAAAGCGTTTCCAGGGCCAGGGCCGGCCGCGGCAGCAGCAGCAACCGCGCCGCAACCAGCCGCCGCGCCACCAGCCACGTCCGCAGCAGTCGCGCCCGCAGCAGCCGCGCCCGCAGCATTCCCGCCCGCAGCAGCAACCCCGTCCGCAGCACACGGACTCCGCGTACGAGGACCAGATCCGCGAGGCACGCGCGCGGATGCGTGAGGAAGGCGAAAGCGTTCCCGAGACGCCCATCCAGGCGCCCCATCGCCCGGGCAACGGCAACGGCAACGTCGCCGGCAGGCCCGAGGGCGGCCGGCGCAGGAACCGCGGCGGGCGCGGCCGCAATGCCGGCGGCCCGAACCGCGGCAACTCGCAGGGCGGCAACGCGCGGGGCGGCCAGCCGTTCCGCTCCGCGGCGCGCAGCTCCCGCCAGCAGCAATGGGACCCGCGCAAGGAGAAGGCCTATTCCGAGCCGCGCGACTACGCGCAGCCCGCCGCGTCGCAAAAGCCGGTGCACATCACGCACAAGCCGAAGCGCACCCTGGTCGGGTTCGTCGGGGCCCTCCTCGGCCGCAAGAAAGACGAAGAGAAGAGCTAGAGGGGCTGGCGGGCGCCTTCCTGCATGGCGCCCGCAATGAGCGCATACGCCGCCTGCCAGGCGGCGCGCGCTTCCGGCCCGAGGGGCTCGCCATGGCTCATGTCGAGCGCCCAGAGGAGCGCGACACCGACCGTCTCGTAGTGCTGCTCGCGCACGCCGTAGCTGTGGTGACGGCCGCCGAGCTCGCGCATGGCACGCTGCACCGCCTCCGGGCTCGCGAGGTTGCGCACGAGGATCGAGACCATCGCCGCGAGGTTGCGCCCCTGCTCCACCAGGTCGCCCTTGAAAAGCGGCCGCAGCGCCGGGTCGAGGGAAAACAGCTTGCCGTAGAAGAGCTCGGCGAACGTGTCCCGCACCGGCACGATTCCCCGCCAGGTGCCGCGCACGAGCTCGATCTGTTCCGGCGTCACGCGGCGATCTTACGCCGCACTTCCGGAAGGCACGAGCCGCAGCTCGTGCCGCACTTCAGCGCCGCCTGCAGCGCGTCCATCGACCTCGACGTCCTGAGGAAGGCTTCCACGTCGGCTTCGGCGACGTCGAAGCAGTTGCACAGCACCCGCCCGCGCGCGGTGTCCGCGTAGGAAGCGGTATCGCCCGCGTGCTCGCGGAAGAGCTGCTGGATCCTCTCCACGGACACGGGCTGCGCGGCAGCGAGCGAGAGCCGCACGCCGGCGCGCTCGCGACCGATCAGCGTCCTGGCCGCGTACGGCGTGTCCGCCATCGCGAACTCGAGCGCGTCGAAGAGCGCCGCCACGTCCTTCGGGAAGCCCGACGCGACGAAGCGCCAGGCGAGGTTCGCCGGCTCGACGCGGATCGCGCAGTGCTTGAGCTCCGGCTGCCGCGAAACGGGATCGAGCGCGCCCAGCGTGAGCTCGTTGACGCCGCGGCCGAGGAAGCGCCGTCCCCAATGCATGGCGACGAACGCCGTGCCGCGCGGCATGTCCGCATCCGCGGCGGCCTGGAAGTACGCCTCCCCGCGCGGGGAGGCGACGCGCACCAGCTCTCCCTCGCCGATGCCCAGGGACGAAAGGTCCTCCGGGTGGAGCTGGATGCGCGGCTCGGGCTCGTGG
The DNA here is from genome assembly GCA_035549805.1 of Burkholderiales bacterium. GTDB lineage: Bacteria > Pseudomonadota > Gammaproteobacteria > Burkholderiales > SG8-39 > SCGC-AG-212-J23. Next base: position 17,501 of record DASZQH010000200.1, on the reverse strand, counting down.
CCGAAGAGGCGCGCGATCGTCCCCGTGCGGCTCATCGTGTGCCACTGGTCGCGCAGCCGCCCGGTCGTCAGCCGCAGCGGGAAACGGGCGCTGACGTCCTCCGCCACCGCGCGATGAGGCGTCGGCACGAAGCGCGCGCGCCCGGAGGGCGTGGGAAAGACGCCGTCCTCATAGAGGCGGCGGCGTCCCTCGGTGGCGCCTTCCGGGAAGGGCCACTGCTGCGGCCCGCGCTCGTCGAGCAGCGCATAGGATAGCCCGGTGATGTCCAGGTCGCGCCCGCGCGTGGTCTCGCGATGCTCGTTGAACACCGCCTCTGCCGTCGCGTAGCTCATCAAGGGCTTCTTGCCAGGGCACAGCAGGTGAGCGAAACGCACCGCGATCTCCCAGTCCGGGCGGGCCTCGCCGGGCGGGCGGACGGCAGCGCGGACGCGGGCGATCCGGCGCTCGGAGTTCGTCATCGTGCCTTCCTTCTCGCCCCAGCCCGCGGCCGGGAGGAAGACGTCGGCAAAGGCGGCCGTCTCCGTGTTGCGGTAGGCATCCTGCACGACGACGAGCTCGGCGCGCTCGAGCGCCTCGCGCACCGCGGCCTGGTCGGGTAGCGAGTGCGCGGGATTCGTGCACGCGATCCACACCGCCTTGATCTCGCCCTGGCGGATCGCCTCGAACATCTCCACCGCGGTCCGGCCCGGCTTGGCCGGCACGCTCTCCACGCCCCAGAGCGCGGCGACCTCCCGCCGGTCGCTCTCGCTCGCGAGGTCGCGATGCGCCGAAAGCAGGTTGGCCATGCCCCCGACTTCGCGGCCGCCCATCGCGTTCGGCTGGCCCGTAAGGCTGAACGGGCCGGCGCCCGGCTTGCCGATCTGGCCGCTCGCGAGGTGCAGGTTGATGAGCGCGGCGTTCTTCGCCGTGCCGCTCGAGGACTGGTTAAGCCCCTGGCAGTAGAGCGACAGCGTCGCGCGCGAGCTTGCGAACAGCCACGCCGCCTCGCGCAGGTCCTTCTCCGCGATGCCGCAGATCGCTGCCGCCTCGCCGGGGGGAAGGCCGGCCAGGCCCTCGAAGCCTTCCGTGTGCGCGCGGACGAACTCGGCGTCGATCCAGCCCTCCGAGCGCATGACGTGCAGCATGCCGTTGAAGAGCGCCACATCGGTGCCGGGCGCGACCTGCAGGTGCAGCGTCGCGGCACGCGCCGTCTCCGTGCGCCGCGGATCGACGACCACCACGTGCTTCGGCTTCGCCGCCTCGAGGCGGCGATACAGGACCGGGTGCGCCCAGGCGGTGTTGCTGCCGGCGATGAAGACGCATTCGGCCTGCTCCAGGTCGTCGTAGCAGGCGGGCGGCGCGTCCGCGCCGAGGGTCTGCTTGTAGCCGGCGACGGCGGAGGCCATGCACAGGCGGGAGTTCGTGTCGATGTTGTTGGTGCCGATCAGCCCCTTCGCCAGCTTGTTGAAGACGTAGTAATCCTCGGTGAGAAGCTGCCCGGAGATGTAGAACGCGACGGCGTCGGGCCCGTGCGCCTCGATGATCTTCCGGAACGCGGCGGAGGCGAAGCCGAGCGCTTCATCCCAGGTCGCGCGCTCGCCGCGAACCTCCGGAAAGAGCCCGCGGAACGCCGGATCGGCGCGATGGAGCGAGACGCCCTTGCTGCACAGATGGCCGAGGTTCGCCGGATGCGCCGGGTCGCCGCGCACTGCCGTGATCCGATGGCCGTCGACCTTCGCGAGCACGCCGCAGCCGACGCCGCAGTAGCTGCAGACCGTCGCGACCTCCGGCGCGGGCATCTCCACGACCACGAAGCCGTCTTCCACGCGCGCCGGATAGGCCGGCACCCCGACCGCCGCATCCTCGAGGCATTGCCCGGTACGCAGGCTGAAGTGCTGCTTGTAGACCGGCGAAGCGACGACCGCCTCTCCCCTGACGTCACCGACGATGCCGCGCGACAGGACGTTCGCCTTCGAGAACGGGTCGAGGTTGCCGAGCGCGTGCACGCGGTCATCGGGCAGGCGGAAGATCGCGACCTGCCGTCCGTCGAGCAGCGCGCACACGCCCGCCCCGGGAAGGATGTCCTCGAGGCGGCAGGCCCTAAACGGCTTCAGCTTCGTCCTCCCGCCGCTCGTCCGCCCGCGCCGGCCGGACCTGGCCGCGCTCGGCGACGAACATCACGTTGCGGTCCGGCTCGTCGCTGTTCACGAAGTGGCGGAAACGCTTGAGGATTTCCGGGTCCTCGATCGCCACCTTCCATTCGCACGCGTAGCCGTCCACGAGCTTCTGCATCTCGGCCTCGAGCTCCGCGCCGATGCCGAGCGCGTCCTCGAGCACGACCTTCTTCAGGTACTCGACGCCGCCTTCGAGGCTCTCCAGCCAGGTGCTGGTGCGCTGCAGCCGGTCGGCCGTGCGGATGTAGAACATGAGGAATCGGTCAATGAACTGAATTAATTCTTTATCGGATAAATCCTTTGCCAGGAGATCCGCATGTCGGGGCTTCATGCCGCCATTGCCGCAGACATAGAGGTTCCAGCCTTTCTCGGTGGCGATGACGCCGACGTCCTTCCCCTGCGCCTCGGCGCACTCGCGCGTGCAGCCCGACACCGCCATCTTGAGCTTGTGCGGCGCGCGCAGGCCGCGGTAGCGCTGCTCGAGGTCGATCGCCATCTTCACCGAGTCCTGCACGCCGTAGCGGCACCACGTGCTGCCCACGCACGACTTCACCGTGCGCAGCGCCTTGCCGTAGGCGTGGCCGGACTCGAACCCGGCGTCGACCAGCTCGCGCCAGATGACCGGGAGCTGCTCGAGGCGGGCGCCGAAGAGGTCGATGCGCTGCGCCCCGGTGATCTTGGTGTACAGGCCGTGCTTCTTCGCCACCTCGCCGAGCACGACCAGCTTCTGCGGCGTGATCTCGCCGCCCGGCACGCGTGGCACGACGGAGTACGTCCCGTCCTTCTGCAGGTTGGCTAGGAAGCGGTCGTTCGTGTCCTGCAGAGGCGCGTGCCCCGGCTTGAGCACCATCTCGTTCCAGCACGACGCGAGGATCGACGCCACCGCCGGCTTGCAGATATCGCAACCCAGTCCTTTGCCGTGCGCCTTCAGGATTTCATCGAATGATTTCAGCCCTCCAACCCGGGTGAGATGGAAGAGCTCCTGCCGCGAGTACGCGAAGTGCTCGCACAGGTGATTCGTGACGGCGACGCCGCGCTTCCTGAGCTCCGCGTCGATGATCTGCTTGGTGAGCGCCCCGCAGCCGCCGCAGCTGCTCGCGGCCCGGGTTTCCTTCTTGATCTTGATCAGGGAATCGAATCCTTTCCCCACGGCCGCGCAGATGGCCCCCTTCGTGACGTTGTTGCACGAGCAGATCAGCGCCGAATCCGGGAGCATGTCGACGCCGATACCCTTCGCGGCGATGTCGGTCGCCGGGAGGATCAGGCTCTCCGGCTGCTTCGGCAGCTCGACCTGGTTCAGCACGAGCTGCAGGAGCGGCCCGTAGTCGGACGCGTCGCCGACGAGGATCGCGCCGAGGAGCTGCTTCGCGTCGGCCGACACGACGAGCTTCTTGTAGACCACGTCGTCGGTGTAGACGTAGCTGCGCGAGTCGGGCGTCACGCCGTGCGCGTCGCCGATCGACGCCACGTCGACGCCCATCAGCTTCAGCTTCGTGCTCATGTCGGCGCCGAGGAAGCGCACTTCCTCCCCCAGGATGTTGCGCGCCGCCACCTCGGCCATCTGGTAGCCGGGGGCGACCAGGCCGAACGTGCGGCCTTCCCAGAGGGCGCATTCCCCGACGGCGTAGATGTCGGGATTGGAGGTGCGGCAATGCGAGTCGATCGCGATGCCGCCACGCTCGCCCACCGTGATGCCGGACTTGCGCGCCAGCTCGTCCCGCGGCCGGATGCCCGCCGAGAACACGACCACGTCGGTGTCCAGGGAGGTGCCGTCGGCGAACTGCAGCGATTGCCTGCGGACGGTTCCCTCCACGATCGCCTTGGTCGCCTTGCTGACGTGGACCCTGGCGCCCAGGGCTTCGATCTTTCTCCGCAGGAGCCGGCCCGCGGAATCGTCGAGCTGCACCGCCATAAGGCGCGGCGCGAACTCGACCACGTGGGTCTCGAGGCCGAGGTCCTTCAGTGCCTTTGCCGCCTCGAGGCCGAGCAGCCCGCCGCCGATCACCGCCCCGACCTTCGAGCGCTGCGCGGCGGCGGCGATCATCTCCAGGTCCTCGATGGTGCGGTAGACGAAGCAGTCGCGCCGGTCCTTGCCCGGCAGCGTCGGCACGAACGGGTAGGAGCCGGTGGCGAACACCAGCTTGTCGTAGGGCACGGCCTTGTAGCGCGTGGAGCGGACGATCTTCTTCTGCGGATCGATGGCGAGCACCGCGTCGTTCAGGCGCAGCGTCACGCCGGCCTTCTCGAGCGCACCGCGTTCGGTGACGTTCAGATCCGCGGCCGACTTGCCGGAGAAGAAGCTGGTGAGCTGCACGCGATCGTACGCCGGACGGGGCTCCTCGCCGAAAACCGTGACTTCGGCCCGGGCGTTCCTCCGCGCGAGCTCCTGGAGGAAACGCTCGCCGACCATGCCGTGGCCGATGACGACGATTTTCATGGCTTCGAGTCCCCGTCGAAGGGACGAGAGACGACAACCCCCCGCTCACTGCGTTCGCTTCCCCCCTTAACAGGGGGGCGACGGATGCCGGCCCCCTGACAAGGGGGCAGTGAGCCGAAGGCGAACGGGGGTTTGCGGATTTCCGAAACCAACCCCCCGCTCACTTCGTTCGCTCCCCCCTTAACAGGGGGGCGGCCAAGGTGCCTCATGCGGCCCTCGCCGGCGCCTGCGAGAACGCAGCGGCGAAGCCCACTACCGGGCCGATCACGATCATCGCGGGCCCGGAGAAGCCTGCGCCGGAGAGGCTGTCGAGCGTCGCCACCACCTGGCGCTGGCCCGGCAGGGTACCGTTCTCGATGATGCAGGCGGGCGTCTTCGGATCCATGCCCGCGGCGCGCAGGGAATCGAGGATCCGCTGCAGGTTCCGCAATCCCATGTAGACGACGAGCGTCGTGCCCGAGGCCACGAGCGCCTTCCAGTCCGGCCCCGACCCGTCGCGGGTGTGGCCGGTCACGAAGGTCACGCCGCGGGCGACGTCGCGGTGCGTCACCGGGATGCCGAGCGTCGCGGGCACCGAGATGCCGGCGGTCACGCCGGGAATCACCTCGACCTCGACGCCCGCCGCGACGAGCGCGGCGAGCTCCTCGCCGCCGCGGCCGAAGATGAACGGGTCGCCGCCCTTGAGGCGCGCCACGACCTTGCCGGTGCGCGCGAGCTGGATCGCGAGCTTCTCGATGTACTCCTGGGGCGTGGCGTGGGACCCGCCGCGCTTGCCCACCTCGATCACCTTCGCCCCCGAGCGCGCGTGCGCGAGGCAGCCGCGGCTCACCAGGTCGTCGATGAGGATCGCGTCCGCGTGCCCGAGCGCGCGCGCCGCCTTCAGCGTCATCAGCTCCGGGTCGCCGGGTCCGGCGCCGATCAGGTAAACCTTTCCCACTAGGCCGCCTTCCTCGCCCGTGCCTGCTTCTCGTAGAGGAACTCGAGCACGCGAGCGCGCATCTCCATGAACCGCGCGTCGTGCGCGAGGGCGAGCCGGTCGCGAGGCCTGGGGATGGACACTTCGAGGATCTCGCCGATGCGCGCGGAAGGACCGTTGGTCATCATCACCACCCGGTCGGAGAGGAGCACCGCCTCGTCCACGTCGTGCGTCACCATGAGCACGGTCGCGCCGGTCGTCGCGACGATCTTCATCAGCTCGTCCTGCAGCGTCGCGCGGGTGAGCGCGTCGAGCGCGCCGAACGGCTCGTCGAGGAGCAGCATCTTCGGCTCGATCGCGAGCGCGCGGGCGATGCCGACGCGCTGCTTCATGCCCCCCGAGATCTGATGGGGGTATTTCTGCTCCGCGTGAGAGAGGCCGACGAGCTCCAGCGCCGCATGGGTCCTCGCTTTCAACCGGTCCTTCTTCTCCTCGAAGACGCGCTCGACGGCCAGGTAGACGTTGTCGAAGCAGGTCAGCCAGGGCAGCAGCGAGTGGTTCTGGAACACCACGCCGCGGTCCGGGCCAGGCCCGTCGACGTGCCTGCCGGCGAGGAGCACCGTGCCCTCGGTGGGCTTGAGCAGCCCGCCCACCAGGTTGAGCAGCGTGCTCTTGCCGCAGCCGGAGTGCCCGATCAGGCTGACGAACTCGCCCTTGCGGACGGTCAGGTCGATGGCATCGAGGATTCTCGCCGCCTGAAAGGAGATTCCCACGTTCTCGATCGCGAGGTAGCGCTCAGTTGCCATAGCTGAACCTCCGCGCGGCGAGCATCAGGGCCTGCTCGAGGGCGAGGCCGACCACGCCGATGGTGATGATCGCGATGATGATGTGCTCGACCTTCAGGTTGTTCCACTCGTCCCAGACCCAGAAGCCGATGCCCACGCCGCCGGTGAGCATCTCGGCGGCCACGATCACGAGCCACGCGACGCCGATCGACAGGCGCACGCCGGTGATCATGTAGGGCAGCACCGCCGGGAAGAGGATCTTCGTGAACACCTTCCACTCCGAGAGATTCAGCACGCGCGCGACGTTCATGTAGTCCTGGGGGATCTGGCGCACGCCGACCGCGGTGTTGACGATCATCGGCCACAGGCTGCAGACGAAGATCACGTAGATCGCCGCCGGGTTCGCCGCCTTGAAGAGCAGCAGCCCGATCGGCAGCCAGGCGAGCGGCGACACGGGCTTGAGCAGCGCGATGATCGGGTCCGCCATGCCGGAGAGGAACCGGAACCGGCCGATCATGAAGCCGAGCGGGATGCCGACCAGCGCCGCCATGCCGAAGCCGATGCCGACGCGCTTGAGCGACGAGAGGACGTTCCAGCCGATGCCCTGGTCGTTGGGGCCTTTGATGTAGAACGGGTCGGCGAAGATCTTTACCGCGGCGCCCCACACCGTGACCGGGTCGGGGATGCGCCCTCCCAACTTAGCGATGAGCGCCCAGAGGCCGATGAACGCCGCGATGCCGACGGCCGGCGCGAGCACCGGCAGCAGCCAGGCCGGCGCCTTCGCGCGCCGGTAGCCGGTGTCGAACGTCTCGTCCTTGATCGCGAGCACCTTGATCTCGGAAGCCGGAAGGGCCGACATCTACGCCACCGCCCGGATCTTGAAGGCGCCCGCGTACTTCTTCGCGTCCTTGCCGTCCCACACCACGCCGTCCATCAGCTTCGCGGTGCGGAACGAGTCCTTCGGCAGCGGCGTCCTGGTCATCGCGGCGGCCTGCTTGTAGAGGTCGATGCGGTTCACCTTCTGCGCCACCGCCAGGTAGTCCGGATCCTCCTTGAGCAGGCCCCAGCGCCGGTGCTGGCTCATGAACCACATGCCGTCGGAGAGGTACGGGAACGTGACGTAGCCGTCGTTGTAGAACTTCATCGCGTCCTTGTCGTCCCAGACCTTGCCGATGCCGTTGTCGTAGCGCCCGAGCATCCGGGCGACGATCACGTCCTTGTCGGTGTTGACGTAGGAGCGGTCGGCGACGACCTCCGCGGTCTTCTGCCGGTTGCTGAGGGAAGCGTCGATCCACTTGCCGGCCTCGATGATCGCGGCGGTCATGGCGCGCGCCGTACTCGGATACTTCGCCGTGAATTCCGCCGTGCAGCCGAGCGTCTTCTCCGGGTGGTCCTTCCAGAGGTCCTGCGTGGTGTTCGCGGTGAAGCCGATCTTGTCGATGATAGCGCGGTAGTTCCACGGCTCGCCGACGCAGAAGCCGTCCATGTTGCCGACGCGCATGTTGGCCACCATCTGCGGCGGAGGCACGACGATCGCCTTCACGTCGGCGAACGGATGGATGCCGTGCGCCGCGAGCCAGTAGTAGAGCCACATCGCGTGCGTCCCGGTCGGGAAGGTCTGGGCGAAGGTGTATTCGCCTTTTTCTGTTTTGATCAATTTACTTAAAGAAGAACCATCTCTGACCCCCTTGTCGTAGAGCTTGCGCGAGAGGGTGAACGCCTGGCCGTTGTGGTTCAGGTTCATCAGGACGTTCATGTCCTTCTTCGGGCCGCCGATGCCGAGCTGCACGCCGTAGATCAGCCCGTAGAGGACGTGCGCCGCGTCGAGCTCGCCGTTGACCAGCTTGTCGCGCACCGCGGCCCAGGACGCTTCCTTGGAAGGGACGATCTTGATGCCGTACTTCTTGTCGAACTCCATCACCGACGCCATGACGACGGAGGAGCAGTCAGTGAGCGGGATGAAGCCGATCTTCACTTCCTTCTTCTCCGGCGCGTCCGAGCCCTGCGCCCACGCACCGGTCCTGACCGCCTCGGGAACCATGCTAATGAGTCCTGTCGCCCCCGCTGCCTTGAGAAACTCGCGCTTCTTCATCCGCTCCCTTTCCAAAAAAGAAAAAGGCGTCGACCGGTCTCGTGGACCTGCCGAACGCCTTTGTTCGCCGAGCGCCCCGTTGCGCTCGTTCACTCCCTACATCGCAACACGCGTGCCAGCTCGTCGTCGTTGATTCATAAAGAGAAAATGGAAAAGACCTGCACCGTTGTCGTGCGGCGCACAAAAATCATGCACCGAGAAGGTCGGCCGCATCGACCAGCTTCTGCGCCACTTCTACGAGCTTGAGCTTGCGATCCATCGCCATCTTTCGAAGCAGCGAATAGGCCGCGTCCTCGTCGAGGCCGCGCGTCCTCATCAGCAGGCCCTTCGCGCGCTCGACGAGCTTGCGGTCGCCCAGCTTCCGGTTCGCCCGGGCGAGCTGCGTGCGCAGGTCCTGGAGCTCCTCGAAGCGCGCCACCGCGGCGTCCACGATCGCCGCGATGCGCTTCCTGTCCAGGCCGTCCACGACGTACGCCGACACGCCGGCGCGCGTGGCGGCGCGGATCTTCTCCGGCTCGGCGTCGGTGGCGAACATCACCACCGGCCGCGGCGTGTGCTGGCTCATGACCACGAGATGCTCGAGCACGTCGCGGCTCGGCGAATCGGTATCGATGACGATGATGTCGGGGCGCAGGTCCTCCACCGCCTTCAGTAGCGCCAGCGGCGACGAGAGCGACGCCGTGACCTCGTAGCCCGCCACGCGCAGCCCGTCGCGCAGGAGCTCGGCTTTCTCGGCCGATTCATCGACGACAAGGACTCGCACGCTGTCGTTTCGCAAATCGCGTGCCATGCGCGCGCGGGTCTCCCCGCAGGCAGGAGCGGAAACGACGGCACTGACGTGGGGCGCCCGAGGGGATTGGCGCATCAGTTTGTGGCACTCTCTCCTCCATGCGCGAACCCCAGGCCAGAACGATCCACCTCAAGGACTACACCCCGCCCGCCTACCTCGTCGATACGGTCGAGCTCGACGTCGACATCCGGGCCGACCACGCGATCGTGAAGGCGAAGCTCGCCGTGCGCCGCAACGGCAGCCACGACCAGCCGCTCGTCCTGAACGGCGACGAGCTCGAGCTGCTTTCCGTCGCGCTGGATGGCAAGCCGGTGCCGCATGACGTCACCGCCGAGACGCTGACCGTGAAAGGCGTGCCGGCGAGATTCCTCCTGGAAACCGAGACGCGGATCTGCCCGCAGAAGAACACCCGGCTCGAGGGCTTGTATGCGACGAAGCACGGCTTCGTCACGCAGTGCGAGGCCGAAGGCTTCCGGCGCATCACCTGGTACCTCGACCGGCCGGACGTGATGGCGAAGTTCACCACCACCGTTCGCGCGAGCTACCCGGTCCTCCTTTCCAACGGGAACCTCGTCGCTTCGGGCCCCGGTTGGGCGAAGTTCGAAGACCCGTTCCCCAAGCCGGCGTACCTCTTTGCCCTCGTGGCCGCGAACCTCGAGGTGCTGCGCGAAGGCAATCTCTATATCTATGTCGAGCCGGGCAAGCTCGACCAGGCGGGCTGGGCGATGGACTGCCTCAAGCGCGCGATCGCCTGGGACGAGAAGCGCTTCGGCCTGAAGCTCGACCTGCAGGAGTACAAGATCGTCGCGGTCGGCGACTTCAACTCCGGCGCGATGGAGAACAAGGGCCTCAACATCTTCAACACGAAGTACATCCTCGCGCGCGCCGACACCGCCACCGACACCGACTACCTCAACATCGACCGCGTGGTGGCGCATGAGTATTTCCACAACTGGACCGGCAACCGCGTCACCTGCCGCGACTGGTTCCAGCTCTCGCTCAAGGAAGGCCTCACGGTGTTCCGCGACCAGGAGTACGGCGCGGACACGTACTCGCGGCCGGTGACGCGCATCCAGGAGGTGCGGATGCTGCGCGCCGCGCAGTTCCCCGAGGACGCCGGGCCGATGAAGCACCCGGTGCGCCCGCAGTCCTACCAGGAAATCCGCAACTTCTACACCGTGACGGTGTACGAGAAGGGCGCGGAGGTGGTGCGCATGCAGCACACCCTCCTCGGCGAGGAGAAGTTCCAGAAAGGCATGCAGCTCTACTTCCGGCGCCACGACGGCCAGGCGGTCACGACCGACGACTTCGTCGCCGCCATGCAGGACGCCTCGGGCGTCGACCTCTCGCAGTTCAAGCGCTGGTACGACGTTCCCGGCACGCCGGTCCTGGATTGCTCCGGCGCTTTCGAGAACGGCCGCTTCACCCTGACCGTGAAGCAGTCGATGAATCCTCCGTTCCACATCCCGCTTGCGGTGAAGGTCGGCGATTCCGAAAAGGTACTTTCGATCCGCAAGAGCGAAGAGACGTTCTCGTTCGAGAACCTGAAGAGCAAGCCGGTGCCCTCGCTGCTGCGCGGGTTCTCGGCGCCGGTGATCCTGAACTACCCCTACGCCGAGGCGGACCTCCTCCACCTCATGGCGCACGACGACGATGCGTTCAACCGCTGGGAGGCCGGGCAGCGGCTCTTCACCACGACGATCCTCGAGAAGGGCGGCGTGCCCACGCCCGGGCTGGTGGCCGCGGCGAAGACGCTGCTCCAGGACCGGGACCCGGCATTCGCCGCCGAGGCGCTCAGCTTGCCGCCGGAGAGCTTCCTCGCCGAGCAGATGGACGTCGTCGATCCAGACCGGCTGCACGCGTCGCGCAACCGCCTGCGGCGCGAGCTCGCCTCCGCGTTGAAGGACGAGTTGACGAAGAAGCACGAGAGCCTGAAGAGCAAGGGCGCCTACTCCCCGGATGCCGCCTCGGCCGGGAAGCGCGCCCTGAAGAACCTGTGCCTGTCGCTGCTCTCCGAGCTCGGCGAGAGCGCGAAGTGCTACGAGCAGTACCGCACCGCGGACAACATGACCGACGCGATGGCGGCGCTGACCTGCCTCGCCAACGTCGAGTGCCCCGAGCGACAGCCCGCGCTCGACGCCTTCTACGCGAAATGGAAGGACGAGCCGCTCGTCGTGGACAAGTGGCTGTCCGTGCAGGCCACCTCGCGCCTGCCGGATACGCTCTCGCGCGTGCACGCCCTGCTCCACCACCCGGCGTTCGACCTCAAGGTGCCGAACAAGGTGTACTCGCTGATCCGCTCGTTCGCCGCGAATCACGTGCGCTTCCACGCCGCGGACGGCTCGGGCTACGCGTTCCTCGCCGACCAGACGATCGCGCTCGACGCGCTCAATCCGCAGGTCGCGGCACGGATGGCGCGTGCGTTCGACCGATGGAAGAAGTTCGACGAACGGAGAAAAGCCGCGAGCCGAAAGGCGCTCGAGCGCATCCGTGATCACGCCGGCCTGTCGCGCGACGTGGCCGAGATCGTTACCAAGGCGCTCGAGTAGTGAACGGCGCCGAAGGCCTCATCCGCACGCTGCTCGCGTGCGGCGTCGACACCTGCTTCACCAACCCCGGCACCTCGGAGATGCACTTCGTCGCGGCGCTCGACCGCATCGAGGGCATGCGCTGCGTGCTGGGGCTCTTCGAGGGCGTGGTCACCGGCGCCGCGGACGGCTACGGCCGGATGAAGGACCGCCCGGCGAGCACGCTGCTGCACCTCGGCCCCGGGCTCGGCAACGGCCTCGCCAACCTGCACAACGCCCGCCGCGCGATGACGCCGATCGTCAACGTCGTCGGCGACCACGCGATCGACCACGTGCCGTACGACCCGCCGCTCGCCTCCGACATCGAAGGCATCGCGCGCTCCAACTCGCGCTGGGTGAAGACCACGAGGTCGCCGCAGTCCGTGGGCGCCGACGCGGCCGAGGCCGTCGCCGCTTCGCTTGCGGCCCCGGGCGGAAGCGCCACGCTCATCCTCCCCGCCGACGTCGCCTGGACCGAGGGCGCGGGCGTCGCGAAGCCGCTCGCCCCGCCGGCGCGCCGCAAGGTCGACGAAGCGCGCGTCCGCGCGGCCGCCGAAGCGCTGCGCAGGGGAAACGGCGCGCTCGTCCTGAACGGCCCGATGCTGCGCGCGGGCGCGCTAGAGCTGTGCGGCAGCGTCGCGGCCGCCACCGGCGCGGAGCTCCTCTGCCCGACGCAGATGAACCGCGCCGAGCGCGGCGCCGGACGCGTCAACGTCGACCGCATCCCCTACGTGGTCGAGGCCGCGCAGAAGCGGCTCGCGCACCTGCGCACGCTCGTCCTCGTCAACTCGAAGCCGCCGGTGAACTTCTTCGCCTACCCCGGCAAGCCGCCGGTGCCAATGGCGCCGGGCTGCGAGGTCCTCACGCTCGCCGGACTGGATGAAGACGGCCCCGACGCAGTCCTTCGCTTGATCGATCTCCTCGATGCGGCAAGAAAGGATCCAAGGAAAGAGCCCCTTTCTCGCCCCGATCTGCCCAGCGGGCCGATCACGCTGAACGGCATGGCGGCGGTCATCGCCGCGCTGATGCCGGAGCAGGCGATCGTGGTCGACGAGTCGATCACCTCGGGGCGCGGGCTCGTTCCCGCGACCCGCAACGCGCCGCCGCACGACTGGCTGGTCAATCCCGGCGGCTCGATCGGCTTCGCGATGCCCTGCTCCGTCGGTGCCGCCGTGGCCTGCCCGGACCGCAAGGTACTCTGCCTGCAGAGCGACGGCTCGGGCATGTACACGAACCAGGCGCTGTGGACGATGGCGCGCGAGTCGCTCGACATCGTGACGCTCGTCTTCGCCAACCGCACCTACGAGATCCTGAAGGGCGAGCTGCGCAACGTCGGTGCCGGCGAGCCCGGGCGCAAGGCGCGCAACATGCTCGAGATCGGCCGGCCCGACCTCGACTGGGTGTCGCTCGCGAAGGCGCAGGGCGTCCCGGGCGTGCGCGTCGACGACCTCGACGCCCTCGCGCGCGAGCTGGGCGGCGCGCTGAAGGAGCGCGGCCCGCGCCTCATCGAGATCCGGATGTAGCGCGTGGAGCCGCTGCTCGCCGCCACCGCCGCCTTCGTCCTCACGCATTTCGCCTCTAGCACCCCGCTGCGGGGCGCCGCGGTGCGCGCGATCGGGGAGTGGCCGTGGCGCGGGCTCTACTCGCTCGTCGCCTTCGCGACCCTGGGCTGGATGATCTGGGCCTACGGCCAGGCCCCGCGCGGCGCGCCGCTCTGGCCCTCGCTTCCCCTCCTGCCGCTGCTCGTCATGCCGTTCGCGCTCGTCCTGCTCGTGTTCGGCTACGGGAGGAACCCGACCATGGTCGGGGCCGAGAAGCTGCTGAAAAGCGAGGAGCCCGCCCGCGGCATCATCCGCATCACGCGCCATCCGCTCATGTGGACGGTCATGCTCTGGTCGATCGCGCACGTCGCCGCCCGTGCCGACGCGAGGGCGATCGTGTTTTTCGGCGGCCTGTTCCTGGTCGCTGCGCTCGGGACGCTCCTCATGGACCGGAAGAAGCGCGGCAATCCCGACTGGCCGCGCTTCGCCGCGCTCACCTCCAACGTCCCGTTCGTCGCCATCGCGCAGGGTCGCAACCGGATCGTCTGGCGCGAGATCGGCTGGGCGCGTCCGGCGATCGGCCTCGGGCTGTTCGCCGCCATTCTCCTCGTTCATCCCTAGGACGATCATGCGCATCCTCGTCACCGGCGCCGGCGGGTTCATCGGCTCGCATGTCGTGCGCACGCTGCTCGCGAAAGGCGTTCCCGCCTCCGCACTGCTGCTCGCCGATGCGAACCGCTTCGCTGCGCCGCCAGGCGCCAAGGCGGAGACCGGGGACATCGCCGATCCTGCGTTCATCCGCAGGTTGCTCGAGCACGGCGTGAAGAGCATCTATGCGCTCGCCGCGACGCTCACGAGCGACGCCGAAGCCGACTTCGGCAAGGGCCTGCGCGTCAACGTGCTCGGCCTCATCCACCTGCTCGAAGCGCTGCGCCACGTCGGCGGCCGGCCGAAGCTGGTCTACCCGAGCTCGATCTCCTCGTTCGGCGGCACGCTCCCGGAAACCGTGGACGACAGCGTCGCGCACTTCCCGCGCACCTCCTACGGCTCGCACAAGGCGATCGCGGAGCTGCTCATTAACGATTACACGCGCAAGGGGTTCATCGACGGCCGCTCGCTGCGACTGCCGGTGGTGCTGACGCGCCCCGGCGCGCCGAGCACCGTGGTGTCGGACCGCGTCGCCGCGATCCTGCGCGAGCCGCTGCGCGGCCAGGACGTCGTGTGCCCGCTCGACCCGGCGACGCGCATCCCGGTCGCCTCGGTGCAGCGGGTCGCGCAGGCGCTCGTCGCGATCCACGACCTGCCGGCGAGCGCCTTCGGCGACACGCGGGCGATGAACCTGCCTTCGCTCAGCGTGACCATCGGCGAGATGGTGGCGGCGGTGGAACGCCGCAAGCCGGCGGGACGCATCACCTACCGTCAGGATGCTGTGCTGCAGGCCATCGCCGACGACTGGCCCAAGCGGTTCGTCTCCGAGCGCGCCTCGCGCCACGGCATCGGCGCCGACGCCTCGATCGACGAAGTCATCGAGCACTTCCTGCGCGGATGACCGCCTGCATCATCGGCGCCGGCTCCTCCGGCGTCGCCGCGGCGAAGGCGCTGAAGGAAAAGGGCGTCGCGTTCGAGTGCTTCGAGAAGGGCTCGGACCTCGGCGGCATGTGGCGCTACGAGAACGACAACGGCGCGTCCTCCGCCTACCGCAGCCTGCACATCGACACCAGCCGCCGCAACCTCGGTTACTCCGATTTCCCGATCCCCGATCGCTATCCCGACTTCCTCTCGCACTGGGAGGTCGCCGAGTACCTCGACGCCTACGCCGAGCGCTTCGGCATCCGCTCCCACATAAGGTTTCGCACTGCCGTGGAGGACGTATCGCCGGTCGACGGCGGCTGGAACGTGAAGCTTTCGACGGGAGAAACGAGGCGATTCAAGTCAGTCCTGGTGGCAAACGGTCACCTATGGGATCCGCGCTGGCCTGAGTTTCCCGGCAGGTTCGACGGGCTGGCGATCCATTCGCACCACTACAAGACCGCCGATCCTTTCGACGGCAAGCGCGTGCTCGTGGTGGGCATCGGCAACTCGGCGGTCGACATCGCGGTCGACCTCTGCCGGCGCGCGAAGAGCGTCCACCTCTCGACACGCCGCAGCGCGTGGGTGATGCCGAAGTACCTGATGGGCATCCCGGTGGACCGCTGGGGCGCCTTCTTCGTCCGCAAGCTGAAGCTGCCGGTGCGCGTATCGCGCTCGATCCTCCAGCGCCTCATGTTCCTCACCGTCGGCGACCAGGCCCGCTTCGGCCTGCCGAAGCCCGCGCATCCGATGTGGAAGGAGCACGCGACGCTCAGCCAGGAGCTCCTGCCCTACATCGGCCACGGCTGGATCAAGGTAAAGCCCGACGTGCGCGAGCTGCAGGGCGAGCGCATCTCGTTCGCCGACGGCAGCAGCGAGCCCTTCGACGCCGTGATCTACGCGACCGGCTACAGGACCACCTTCCCCTTCCTCAGGCCGGAGCTCTTCTCGGTGCGCGACAACGAGGTCGCCCTCTACCGGCGCACCCTGCCGCCGCACCTGCCCGGCCTCTACTTCGTCGGCCTGCTCCAGCCCATCGGCGCCACCATCCCGCTCGTCGAGATCCAGGCCCGCTGGCTCGCCGCCGTCCTCGCCGGCGAAGTGAAGCTGCCGGACCGCGGCACGATGGAAGCGGAGATTGCGCGCCACCAGCGCAACCTCGCGAAGCGCTACATCAATTCAGCGCGCTACACGCTCGAGGTCGACTTCAAGGAATACGCCGCGCAGCTCCGCGGCGACCTGCGGCGCGGCCTGGC
This sequence comes from Burkholderiales bacterium, assembly GCA_035549805.1. Taxonomy (GTDB): domain Bacteria; phylum Pseudomonadota; class Gammaproteobacteria; order Burkholderiales; family SG8-39; genus SCGC-AG-212-J23. The sequence continues at coordinate 1,395 of DASZQH010000200.1, read as the reverse complement.
TAGCGCTTGAGGGCGCGCAGCGCCATGCGGTCGACGACGCCGGGGGCGACGAGCTTCACCCACTGGCCGAGCTTGCCTTGCGCGGTCATGATGAGCTCGCGCCTGCGCGAAGCCATGGCGCCGGCGATCTGGCGCGCGCATTCCTCGACGGTCATCGCGCCTTTCTCGTGCAGGCCGCTCCTGCCCGCCGGCTTGCCGTCGGCGCCGTAGCCGTTGACGCGGATGCCTGTCAGGACGACGCCCGGGTAGACGACGGTCACGTCGACGCCGGTGCCGAGGAGCTCGATGCGCACCGCCTCGAGGAACGCGGCCTGCGCGGACTTGGACGGGCTGTAGGCGGTGCGGCCGGGGATGCCGTGCTTGCCGGCGAGGCTGCACACGCCGACGACGAGGCCCTTGCTCGCCTTCAGGTGCGGCAGGGCATGGCGGGTGCACCAGAGCGTGCCGAAGTAGTTCACGCGCATCATCTGCTCGTACCAGCCGAAGTCGGTGACTTCCTCGAGCAGCGCGTGGCCGGACACACCGGCGTTGTTGACGAGGACGTCGATGCCGCCGAGCTCGCGCGCCGCGACGTCCATGAGATTGCCGCAATCCGGCTCGCGCGAGACGTCGCACTTCACGGCGACGGCGCGCGCGCCCTTCGCTTCGCACTCGGTCCGGACTTTCTCGAGGCGGTCGACGCTGCGCGCCGCGAGCGCAAGCGTCATTCCGGGCGAGGCGAGGTGGCGGGCGAGCGCGGCGCCGATGCCGTCCGAGGCGCCGGTGATGACGATCTTCATTGCCCGAGCTTGCGCTGCACGCGCGCCGCGAATTTCTCGACGTTGACGACGACGCGCTCGTGCAGGCCGTCGCCGATCAGCTCCTTCTCGTCCTTCACCTCGACCGTGAAGAACACGGTCCGGCCGTCGACGCGCGTCACCGTCGCCAGGGCCGTGACCTTCATTCCAACCGGCGTGGCGGCGATGTGGCGCACGTTGAGCACGGTGCCGAGGCTCTGGGTGCCCGGCGGCAGGAGGTGCTCGATCGCCTCGAGCGCCGCGGCTTCGATGACGTTGATCATCACCGGCGTGGCGAGGACGTGCACGCGGCCGCTGCCGACGCGCGGCGCGGTGTGCTGGTCGGCGACGAGGAGGCCGGCGGTCCCGGTCCGGCCCGGCGTAATACGGGAGAGGTCCATGGTTCGCTATGATGCCTTCATGAACCCCAAAGTCGTGATCGTCGGCTGCGGCTTCGGCGGCCTGTGGACCGCGCAGGGGCTGGCGCGCGCGCCGGTGGACGTCACGGTCATCGACCGCACCAACCACCACCTCTTCAGCCCGCTGCTCTACCAGGTTGCCACCGCCGGCCTCTCGGCGCCGTCGATCTCGGCGCCGATCCGCCACATCCTGTCCCGGC
>DASZQH010000199.1:0-3746 GCA_035549805.1 Burkholderiales bacterium | reverse complement strand
GCACAGGAAGTACCGGCCCTCGATCGACAAGTCGCTCGACGACATCCGCGCGCGCGGCTTCTGCACCTCGATGGGCGAGCTGCGCCGCGAGGTGTTCGCGGTCGGCGTGCCGATGCGGCGCACGGTGGACGGCGAGATCGTGTCCTTCAACTGCACGGTGCCGGCGTTCCTCGCCAAGAAGGGCCAGCTCGAGGAGGACCTCGGGCCGCGCCTGGTCGCCATGGTGCGCAACATCGAGGCGAGCCTGGGGCTGCACTAAAGCTGGAACACTTCTTCCAGTACGTGATGGGCCTCGACGACGAGGCCACCCTCGCCGCCACGCGGCTGGGCCGCATCGCGATCATCCTGCTCGTCGCGTGGCTGCTGCAGTTCGTCGCCGCGCGCCTGATCCGCACCTTCCGCAAGGTGATGGCGCGGCGCACCACGGCGCCCGACGAGCTGCGGCGCATCGACACCGTCGGCACCGCGATCCGCTACTTCGCCACGGTCGTCGTGACGCTCGTCGCGGGCATGCTGATCCTGAACGAGCTCGGCATCTCGATCGCGCCGATCCTCGCCACCGCGGGCGTCGCCGGGGTCGCCATCGGCTTCGGCGCGCAGAGCCTGATCCGCGACTACTTCACCGGCTTCTTCCTCCTGCTGGAGGACCAGGTGCGCGAAGGCGACGTGGTGGAGATCGCCGGCAAGGGCGGCCTGGTCGAGGAGGTGACGCTGCGTTACGTGCGCCTGCGCGACATGGAGGGCCACGTCCATTACGTGCCGAACGGCGAGATCAAGCTCGTCACCAACCGCACGCGGGGGTTCGCGACGCCGGTCGTGGATATTCCCGTCGCCTATCGGGAAGATCCCCGGGAAGTGCTCGCGGTCATGGTCGAGACGGCGGCGGCGATGCGCGCCGACCCCGTCTGGCAGGCGCGCATCGTCCAGGACCTCGAGGTCATCGGCATGGACCGCTGGGAGGACTCGAGCGTGGTGCTGCGCGCGCGCTTCAAGGTCATCCCGCCCATCGAGCAGTGGAACGTCAAGCGCGAGTACCTGCTGCGTCTCAAGCAGGCGTTCGATGCGCGCGGCATCGAGATCCCCTTCCCCCATCTCACCCTGTACGCGGGGCAGCTCAAGGACGGCAGCTCGCCGGCGCTGCCCCTCGCCCTCAGGAAAGATTCCTGAGCACCGCCCGGATGCGCGCCACCCCGTCGGTGAGCGCCGCCGGGCCGGGCTGCAGGATTTCGGCGGACTTGATCTCGTGCAGCTCGCCGTTGCGCACGGCGGGCAGGTCCTGCCAGCCCGGGCGCGCGGCGACCTTCTCCGGCCGGAACTTCTTCCCGCACCAGGAGCCGAGGATCACGTCGGGCTTCGCCGCGAGGACGCGGCGGCCGTCGTGGATCCGGCCCGCGGCGCCCTGCGACAGCGAGAGGTCCTTCAGCACGTCCTCGCCGCCGGCGATCTCGACCAGCTCGCTTACCCAGCGGATCCCGGCGATCATCGGCTCGTCCCACTCTTCGAAGTAGACCTTCGGGCGGGCGCGGTTCGCGTCTGCTTCCGCCTTGATTTTCCCCAGGTTGCTCTCCAGGGAAGCGATCAGGGCTGCGCCCTTCTCCGGCACGCCGACCATGGCGGCGAGCAGGCCGATCATGTCGAGGATCTCCTGCACCGAGCGCTGGTTGAAGAGCACGACGTTGAGCCCGGCCTTCGCGAGCTCGCGCGCGATGTCGGCCTGCAGGTCGGAGAATCCCAGCACCAGGTCGGGCTTCAGCTCCAGGATCGCTTCTTTCCTCGCCCTCAGGAAAGAGGACACTCGCGGCTTCTCGCGCCTGGCTCGCGCGGGGCGCACGGTGTAGCCGGAGATGCCGACGATGCGACGCTCTTCCCCGAGGAGGTACAGCGTCTCGGTGGTCTCCTCCGTGAGGCAGACGATTCGCTCGGGCGGGCGCGCGGGCACGGCGGAGACTATAGACTAGGCCGCGAGGAGGACCTTCGCTCGTGGGACCGCTTGCCGGCGTACGCGTAGTCGAGTTCGAGGCCATCGGCCCGGCGCCGTTCGCCGGCATGCTGCTCGCCGACATGGGCGCGGAGGTGCTCGTCGTGGACCGGCCCTCGGCCACCGACCTCGGCCTCAAGCGCGCGCGCCGCGAGGACGTGATGATGCGCGGCAAGCGCTCGGTGACGCTCGATCTGAAGAACGATCTTTCCAGGGACACCGTCTTTCAACTGGTCGAGCGTGCGGACGTGCTGATCGAAGGCTTCCGTCCCGGCGTGATGGAGCGCCTCGGCCTCGGGCCGGAGGCGGTGCACGCGCGCAACCCGCGCCTCGTCTATGGACGCATGACCGGCTGGGGCCAGGACGGACCGCTCGCGCCGCGCGCCGGGCACGACATCAACTACATCGCGCTCTCGGGCGTGCTCGGCGCCATCGGGCGACGCGGCCAGGCACCCGTGCCGCCGCTCAACCTGGTCGGGGATTTCGGCGGCGGGGGCATGCTGCTCGCGTTCGGCGTGGTTTGCGCGGTGCTGGAAGCACGGCGCTCCGGCCGCGGCCAGGTCGTCGACGCGGCGATGGTCGAAGGCGCGGCGCTCCTCGCCGCGATGTTCTCCGGCCTGCTCGCCGCCGGCACGTGGCAGGAAGAGCGGGGCGCCAACGTGCTCGATACCGGCGCCCCCTGGTACGACGTCTACGAGACGAAGGACGGCGGCCACGTCGCGATCGGCTCGATCGAAGCGCGGTTCTTCAACGAGCTCACGGAAAGGCTGGGATTGAAGGATGTCCCTCCGCAGCACGAGCGATCCCGCTGGCCGGAGATGCGGGCGCTGTTCGAGCGCACGTTCAAGTCCCGGACGCGCGACGAGTGGTGCGCGGTATTCGAAGGCTCGGACGCCTGCTTCGCGCCGGTCCTCGGCTGGTCCGAGGCGCGGGCGCACCCGCACAACGTCGCACGCTCGGGCTACGTCGAGGTCGCCGGGGTGCCGCAGCCCGCGCCGGCGCCGCGCTTCTCGCGCAGCGTGCCCGCGGTGCCCGCGGTCGCCCCCGAGCGCGGCCAGGGCGGCCGCGAGACGCTCCAGGCCTGGGGATTCGCGCCCGCGGACCTCGACCGACTACAATCGCGCGGCCTCGGATTCCAGGAGTAGACGATGCTCGGACGCCTGATGCCCCGCGAGGGCAACTTCTTCAAGCTGTTCAACGCCCATGCCGAGCGCATCGTCGAGGGCAGCCGCGAGCTCGCGGCGATGATCGGCACTTTCAGCGAGCTGGACGCGCATGCGCAGCGCATCGACGCGGCCGAGCGCGCGGCGGACAAGATCACGCACGAGGCGATCGCGCTGCTGCACAAGACCTTCATCACCCCGTTCGACCGCGACCAGATCCTGCAGCTCATCAACGCCATGGACGACATCCTGGACCTCATCCAGGACGTCGCGGAGTCGGTGGCGCTCTACGACCTGCGCTCGGTGACGCCGGAGGCGAAGCAGCTGGCGGAGATCTGCCAGGTCTGCTGCGCCCGCGTGCAGACCGTGGTCGGGCTGCTCACCGACGTCAAGCGCTCCGACGCGATCCTGAAGCACTGCCAGGAGATCGACCGCCTCGAGTCCGACGCCGACCGCGTCATGCGCTCGGCGCTGTCGAAGCTGTTCCGCGAGGAAAGCGACCTGAAGCAGGTCATGAAGCTGCGCGTCATCTACGACCTGCTCGAGTCGATCACCGACCGCTGCGAGGACGTGGCCAACATCGTCGAGGGCATCGTCCTCGAGAA
>DASZQH010000198.1:0-8815 GCA_035549805.1 Burkholderiales bacterium | reverse complement strand
TCCTCGATGCCGAGGCGATGACGGCGCTCGGCAGCGGCGGCACGCTGGCCACGAACGATCCGCGCTTCTGGGCAGCGGCCGGCGCTAGCGGCGGTCACGACGCCGACGACCGCCTCGTCTACGACACCTCGAGCGGCCGCCTTTGGTACGACGCCGACGGCAGCGGCGCGGGCGCCGCGCAGCTCATCGCGACCTTCCAGGGCGCGCCGGTGCTCGGCGCGGGCGAGTTCTTCATCGAGAACGGCACGGAGGAAGGCCAGGTCCTCAACGGCACGAGCGGCAACGACTCGATCACCGGCACGAGCAGCGACGACACGATCACCGGCTTCGCCGGCAACGACACGCTCGACGGCAACGACGGCGCCGACCGCCTCGACGGCGGCACGGGCGACGACTCGCTCGTCGGCGGGCGATGGGACGGGCAGTTCGGCAACGTCGGCGATGTCGACACGCTGATCGGTGGCGACGGCAACGACACGCTGAACGGCTGGAGCGCGGGCACCTTCGATTCGGACGTGAACGCCGAGACGCTCCACGGCGGCCTGGGGAACGACGTCTTCATGGTCGACAACGACGGCGACGTGCTCACGGATTCGGGAGGCGTCGACACCGTGCGCGCGCACAACATCGACTGGACCCTGGCCGCGGGCTTCGAGAACCTCGTCCTGCACAACGACAACGACTTCCGCATCGTCGGCGTCGGCAACGGGCTCGATAACGTGCTCGGCGAGCAGGACACCGGCTGGTACGCCTGGTACCAGGGCCTCGGCGGCAACGACACGATCTACGGCACGGTGCAGAACGACACGCTGGAGGGCGGTGACGGCAACGACGTCCTGGACGGCGGCTGGGACTACGACGTGGTCGACGGCGGTGCGGGCAACGACCGCGTCTTCGGCGGCGAGGACGACCTCACCGACACGCTGACCGGCGGCGCGGGCGCAGATACGTTCCACTTCTACGGCCGTTTCAGCATCTCCTTCGAAGAGGTGACCGACTTCGCTTCGGGCGCCGACACGCTCGAGTTCGACGGCCGTCTCTTCGAGACCATCGGCCCGTCCGGCCGCTTTGCGGCCGGCGACGGCCGCTTCTACGCCGCGGCGGGGGCGACCCAAGGCCACGACGCCGATGACCGTCTGGTCTACGACACGTCCAGCGGCAACCTCTGGTACGACGCCGACGGCCTCGGGGGGCAGGACGCGGTGCTTGCCGCGCGACTGACCTCGGCGCCGGGGCTCGCCGCGACCGACATCAACGTGGTGAACGGAACCGGAGGGCAGACGCTGAACGGCACCGCCGGGAACGACTCGCTCGTCGGCGGCTCCGGGCACGACACCATCCTGGGCAACGCGGGCAACGACACGCTGGTGGGCAATGCAGGGAATGACAGCCTGGATGGCGGCAGCGGCACGGACCGGCTCGACGGCGGCCTCGGCGACGATATCTTCATCGTCACCACCGGCGACGTCCTCGTCGACGCGGGCGGATCGGACTGGGTCCACACCGCGGTGAACTGGACGCTCGCAACGGGCTTCGAGAACGCGATCATGACCGGGACCGGCGCGGTGCAGATCCAGGGCAACAACGACAGCAACTACGTGCAGGGCAACGCGGCGAACAACTACTTCAACCTGCGCGCGGGGAACGACACGATCGTGGGCGGCGCGGGCAATGACACGATCGACATGTCCACGGGCGGCACCTCTTCGTACGGGCAGGACTCCATCGACGGCGGGGCCGGCATCGACACGGTCGACTTCGCCGGCTACGCGCGCAGCGCGGTGAACGCCAATCTGGCCGAGGGCTCTGTCTGGGGCGGAGGCGACGGCAACACCGGCGACGCGAGGCTGGCGAGCATCGAGCGCTTCATCGGCGGCGGGTTCAACGACCGCATCACCGGCGGCGGCGCGGCCGAATACCTCGATGGGCGCCAAGGCAACGACACGGTCGGCGGCGGCGCCGGCGTGGACACAATGCTCGGCGGCACGGGCAACGACGTGTTCGAGTTTCGCCAGGCGGCCGGCGCGGCGAATGCGGACAGGGTCAACGACTTTGCGTCGGGCGCGGACCGCCTGCACCTCGACAACGCGGTGATGGCGGCGCTGGGCGCTGACGGCGCGTTCGCGGCGGGCGATGCGCGCTTCTGGGCGGCTGCAGGCGCGAACACGGGCCACGACGCGAATGACCGGGTGGTCTACAACACCTCTACGGGGCAGCTCTGGTACGACGCGGACGGCTCGGGGTCCGGCGCGGCGCTGCTCGTGGCCACCCTGCAGGCGGGGGCCGCGGTTGCCGCCACGGACATCAGCGTGATCTGAATGGGACCCCCGCCTGCGCGGGGGTGACGACCTTACTTCGCCTTCACCAGCTCGAGGAGCTCCATCATCGTCTGGTCGGCCCAGTAGTCCGGGTCCTCGTCGATCTTCTTCTCGCCGCGGGCCACCACGTCGGAGGCGATCTTGCGCCGCGCGCAGAAGTCGCGCCAGAACTGCTTGACCTCTTCGGCGGACATGTTCATGGCCGGGATAGAATGCGAATCAAAGGGTTGGTGCCGAGGAAGGGACTCGAACCCCCACACTGTTGCCAGCGCTAGCACCTGAAGCTAGTGCGTCTACCAATTCCGCCACCTCGGCAAGGGTGCGGATTTTAGACCAAATCGGAAGCCGCTTGCCCAAAAAGCCGACCCGTTCTTCCCTGCGCCGCCGGAACCGCCCGGAGCGGCAGGCCGAGCATTCCGCATCCCCCGGCGAGCACCGGCGGGAGATCCTCGCCGCCCTCGAAAGCGCGGGGGAGCCGCTCTCCGCCAAGGCGCTCGCCAAGCGCATGCGCCTGCCCCGGCACGAGCTCGCGAGCTTCGATCGCGCGCTCGCCGAGCTGGAGCGCGCCGGCGAGATCGTGCAGAACCGGGCCGGCGCGCTGCTCGTCGCGAGGCGCATCTCCGTCGTCGCCGGGCGCATCGAAGGCCACCCGGACGGGCACGGCTTTCTCGTGCCCGACGAGCCGGGGCCCTCGGTCCTGCTGCCTGCCGGCGAGATGCGCGAGCTGATGCACGGCGACCGTGCGTCGGTGCGCGTCACGGGCAAGGACCACCGCGGCCGCCCGACCGGCGTGGTGGTCGAAGTGCTCGAGCGCGGCAAGCGGCGCATCGTCGGGCGCCTGCACAACGAGCACGGCGTGCTGGTCCTCGTCCCCGAGGACCGGCGCATCGCGCACGACATCCTGGTGCCGCCGGACGAGGCGGGGCGCGCGAAGGTCGGCGAGGTGGTCACGGTCGACCTCCTGTCGCATCCCAGCAAGCACGCCCAGCCGGTGGGGCGCGTGTCCGAGGTGCTCGGCAACTACGCCGATCCCGGGATGGAGATCGAGATCGCGGTGCGCAAGTTCGATCTGCCGCACGAGTTCTCGAAACGCGCCCTGGCGGCCGCCAAGGCGATGCCGGAGGGCGTGCAGGAAGAAGACCTGCAGGGTCGGCGCGACCTGCGCGAGCTGGAGTTCGTCACGATCGACGGTGAAACGGCACGGGACTTCGACGACGCGGTGTTCTGCCGCCGCGAGGGCAAGGGCCATCGCCTGTGGGTCGCGATCGCCGACGTCAGCCACTACGTGCGCCACGGCGATCCGCTCGACGCCGATGCGCGGGAGCGCGGGACGTCGGTGTATTTTCCCCGGCGCGTCATCCCCATGCTGCCGGAGAAGCTCTCCAACGGCCTGTGCTCGCTCAACCCGAACGTGGACCGGCTCGCGATGGTGTGCGAGATGGTGGTCGCGCCCAAGGGGGAAATACAGCAGTACGAGTTCTACAACGCGGTGTTCCGCTCCAAGGCGCGCCTGACCTACACCGGGGTGTGGGAGAAGATCTCCTCCGGCAAGGCGCCGGAGAACATCCAGAACCTCTATGCGCTGTTCAAGATCCTGCTCGACGCGCGCCAGCGGCGCGGCGCGATCGACTTCGAGACCGTCGAGACGCGCATGCTGTTCGACGCCAAGGGCAAGATCGAGAAGATCGTCGCCGAGCCGCGCAACGACGCGCACCGCCTGATCGAGGAGTGCATGCTGGCGGCGAACGTCTGCGCCGGCGCGTTCATCGCCCGGCACGAGCACCCGGTGCTCTACCGCGTGCACGACGTGCCGTCGGTGGAGAAGGTCGGCGCGCTGCGCGACTTCCTCGCCGAGCTCGGCCTGCAGCTGCCGGGGGGCGAGATTCCCCGGCCCAAGGACTACGCGCAGCTCCTGGAGAAGATCCGCCGCCGGCCGGACTTCACGCTGCTGCAGACGATCCTGCTGCGCTCCCTGCGGCAGGCGGTGTACAGCCCGGATAACGCCGGGCACTTCGGCCTCGCGTTCGACGCCTACGCGCACTTCACCTCCCCGATCCGCCGCTACCCCGACCTGCTGGTGCACCGGGTGATCAAGGCGCTCCTCGCGAGGAAATCCTATGCGAGCGTCGACTGGGAAGCGCTCGGGCGCCATTGCTCGGAGACGGAGCGGCGCGCCGACGACGCGAGCCGCGACGTCGAGAACTGGCTGAAGTGCTACTACATGCGCGATCACGTCGGCAAGGTGTTCGTCGGCACGGTGACCGGCGTGACCGCGTTCGGCCTGTTCATCACGCTCGACGAGTACTTCGTCGACGGCCTGGTGCACATTTCCGAGCTCGGGCGGGACTACTTCCAGTACGACGGCGCGCGCCACGCCCTGCTGGGCGAGCGTACCGGCAAGCGCTATCGCCTCGCCGACCGCATGAAGGTGAAGCTCGCGCGCGTCGACCTCGACTCGCGCAAGATGGACCTGGTGCCGGCGTGAAGGAAAGGGTCGTCTTCGGCTTCCACGCCGTCCTTGCCCGCCTTCGCTCGGACGCCTCGTCCGTCCTCGAGATCCTCCTCGACGAGCAGCGCAACGACGCGCGGGTGAAGGACCTCGTCGCGGTGGCGGAACGCTCGAAGGTGCACCTCATGCGCGTCCCCAAGGAGCGGCTGGACGGCTTCGGCGGGCGACACCAGGGCGTGGTGGCGAAGATCAGCCTGAAGAACCTCGCGGCGGACCTGGACGACGTCCTGGAAGGGAAGGACAAGCCGTTCCTGCTCGTCCTCGACGGGGTGACCGACCCGCACAACCTCGGCGCCTGCCTGCGCGTCGCGAACGCCGCCGGGGTGGACGCGGTGATCGCGCCGAAGGACCGCGCGGTCGGCATCACGCCGGCGGTGTCGAAGGTCGCGAGCGGCGCCGCGGAGGCTACGCCCTACCTCATGGTCACCAACCTCGCGCGCACGCTGGCCGAGCTCAAGGAGCGCAACGTCTGGATCGTCGGCACCGACGAGCGCGCGGAGCAGACGCTGTACGAGCTCGACCTGCCGGCGGCCGTGGCTTGGGTGCTCGGGGCCGAGGGCGAAGGCATGCGGCGCCTGACGCGCGAGAGCTGCGACTTCCTCGTGCGCATCCCGATGCGCGGCGAAGTGGAGAGCCTGAACGTCTCGGTCGCGGCCGGGGTCGTGCTGTTCGAAACCGCCCGAAGGCGCGCGGCAAAGCCGGCGAAGAAGGCCTAGCCGTGCACGTCCTGGTCGTCGAGGACAACCCGCTCATCCAGAAGCTCGTCCCCGCCGTGCTGGAGAAGGCCATCGGCGAGGTCCAGGTGAGCTCCGCCCGGACCCTGGAGGAGGCGTTTCAGGTCCTCGCGCACCAGAGCCGGCCCGCGTTCGTCATCCTCGACCTCGGCTTGCCCGGCCACGACGGCGTGGACACCTTGCGCCGCTTCCGCCTGAAATTCCCCAACCTGCCGGTGGTGGTGTTCTCCGTGACCGAGGACGAAGCCACGGTGCGCGCGGCGAAGCGCCTCGGCGTCTCCGGCTACATCCCCAAGCGCCTGCACGCCGGCCAGATGGTCGAGGCTCTGAAGCAGGTGGTCTCGCAGGGGAGCTTTTTCCCGTCCTGAGCGTCAGAAGGGGATGGAATACGCCCCGACCGACCTGACGAAGATCGACGTCCACAAGCCGGAAGCCCTGCGCTTCTGGGCCCGCACCCTGGAAACCGACGAGCAGAAGCTCCGCAAGGCCGTGGAGAAGGTCGGCCCCGAGCTGGACACCGTGAAGCAGGAGCTCGGGATCGGCGGGGTGGGCTAGGAGCCGCGCGGGGCGGGCTTTTCCAGTACAATCCCGCCCCTTCCTGGTCGCTCCGTCCCGCATGACGGCCGGCCCCACCCATAGGAAAGGAGCAAGAACACATGCGGCATTACGAGATCGTTTTCATCGTTCATCCCGACCAGAGCGAGCAGGTCCCGCAGATGGTCGAGCGCTACAAGGGCGTGGTCGCCCAGCGCAACGGCACCGTCCACCGCCTCGAGGACTGGGGCCGCCGGCAGCTCACCTACCCGATCGCGAAGGTGCACAAGGCGCACTACGTGCTCATGAACATCGAGTGCGACAACGAGACCCTCGCGGAGCTCGAGCATTCGTTCAAGTTCAGCGACGCGGTGCTGCGCCACCTCATCGTCAAGATGACCAAGGCGGTGACCGCGCCCTCGCCGATGATGCGCGAGGAGAAGTCGAAATCCATGATGGAGCGCGGCGAGCGCGGCGCGGAGCGCCCGGCGGAGGCTGCCAGCGCGGCCCCGGCGGCCGCCGCCCCGGCCGCCTGAACCGGCTCCAGATCTCCGGAAGGATCGTCGAGCTCAGCCCCCTTCGCTTTACCCCCGCCGGCATCCCGGTCGTGCAGTTCGGCATCGAGCACGAGTCGGAGCAGGACGAGGCCGGAAGCAGGAGGGTGGTGAAGGCGGAACTCGCGGCGGTGGCCTTCCAGGCCCAGGCCAGGCTGATCGCGGGAAGGCAGCCCGGCACGCAGGTGAAGCTGGAAGGCTTCCTCGGCGCGAAGACCCGGCGGTCGAAGAAGAACGTGCTGCACGTGACCAACATTGAATTCGTCGAAGAAGGGAAGTAGACATGCCACCGAAGAGAAGCTTCAAAGGCAAAGGCAAGGGGAAGTTTGGCAAGGACAAGAAGGACAAGGGGCAGCGGGCCTTATTCCGCCGCCGCAAGTTCTGCCGCTTCACCGCCGAGAAGATCGAGTGGATCGACTACAAGGACGTCGAGCTGCTCAAGGACTTCGTGAACGAGACCGGCAAGATCATCCCGGCGCGCATCACCGGGACCTCCGCCGGCTACCAGCGCCAGCTGTCGGACGCGATCAAGCGCGCCCGCTTCCTCGCGCTGCTGCCGTACACCGACCTGCACTGAGCCGGGGGACACCGTCATGCAAGTCATCCTCATGGAAAAGGTCGCGAACCTCGGCAACCTCGGCGACGTGGTGAAGGTGAAGGACGGGTTCGCCCGCAACTTCCTCATCCCGCAGGGCAAGGCGAAGCGCGCCACGCAGGAGAACCTCAAGCAGTTCGAGGCGAAGCGCGCCGAGCTCGAGAAGGCGCAGGGCGAGCAGCTGAAGAAGGCCCAGGACCAGGGCGCGAAGCTCGAAGGCTTCATGCTCCAGGTCACGCAGAAGGCCGGCCCGGACGGGCGCCTGTTCGGCTCGGTCACCAACTACGACATCGTCGAGGGCCTGGAGAAGCAGGGCCACAAGGTCGAGCGCGCGCAGATCCGCATGCCGCAGGGCCCGCTCAAGCAGGTCGGCGACTATCCGATCCAGATCGCGCTGCACACCGACGTCACCGTGACCATCAAGGTCTCGGTGCTCGGGGAGCAATAGCCGCAAGTACGAGAAGAGGTGGAGAGAACGAGGGCCCTCCGGGGCCCTTTTTCTTTTTTCGCGAGTCAAGAAATTTAGTTTTCGGTGCCGGCGCGGCCTGCACACGTCCCCCACACCTTGGTCACACGTTACCCACAGCCGGTTGCGCCCGCGACCGGTTGTTTCTGAAGGCGTTTCGGCAACGATCCCCAACCCTTAAGGAAATGCAAGGCGCGGATCCGGAAGCGGTGGGTTTCGCAGCGGCCGCTCTGTATCATTCACGCCAGCTTCACACAACGAAAAGACAGGGAGGGCGCAAGACATGGCCGTGGTTCAACCGGCACCCAGCCCGCAGGAAAACGTCTTCCAGTTCAAGACTCCGCCGCACTCGATCGAGGCCGAGCAGTCGATGCTCGGCGCGTTGCTGCTGGACAACCAGGCGTTCGACCGCGTGGCGGACCTCGTCGTCGCCGAGGACTTCTATCGCGACGATCACCGGCGCATCTGGCGCCACATCGCGAAGCTCATCGAGGCGAACCGGCCGGCCGACGTGGTGACGGTCTCGGAGTCGATCGAGGCGAGCGAGGACAAGGACAAGACCGGCGGGCCCGCCTACCTGGGCTCGCTCGCCCAGAACACCCCGAGCGCGCTGAACATCCGGCGCTACGCCGAGCTGGTGCGCGAGAAGTCCGTGCAGCGGCGCCTGGCGCACGTCGCCACCGAGATCGCCGAGTCGGCGCTGACGCCCTCGGGGAAGGAAGTCGGGCAGCTCCTCGACGAGGCGGAATCGAAGATCTTCCAGATCGCGGAGTCCGGCTCGCGCAAGGACCAGGGCCTGATCGAGATCAAGCCGGTGCTCGCGAGGGTGTTCGAGCGCATCGATCACCTCTACCACCGCGACAACCCGTCGGACGTGACGGGCGTGCCGACCGGCTACACCAAGATCGACCAGATGACCTCGGGCATGCAGCCGGGCGACCTGGTGATCGTGGCGGCGCGCCCCTCGATGGGCAAGACGGCGCTCGCGCTCAACATCGCCGAGCACGTCGCGGTCGACAACGGCCTGCCGGTGGCGATCTTCTCCATGGAGATGTCGGCGACGCAGCTCGCGCAGCGCATGCTGGGCTCGATCGCGCGCGTCGAC
>DASZQH010000197.1:0-4463 GCA_035549805.1 Burkholderiales bacterium | reverse complement strand
GCCGACCTTCTCGAAAAGCAGGTCGGCCAGCTCGGCCTTCGTCAAAGTCATCACGGCTCCCTGAAATCCCTTTTATGTTCGAAGGGTTGCGGAGAATTCACGGCCTAGCAGGGCAACCAGCTCGTCGCGGGCACCGTCTGCCTCCGCATCCGTAAGGGTTCTTTCAGTATGTTGCATAACTACCCGGAAAGCAAGGCTTTTTGACCCTGCAGGCAGCTTCGAGCCCTGGTAAATGTCAAACAAATTGATAGCTCGGACGATGGCCGGTTTTCGAGCCCAGATCGCCTCCAGAACCCCCTGCCAGGGGGTCGCGGCGGGGAACACCATGGCGATGTCCCGGACCACCGGGGGGTACTTCGACGGGGGCTGCAGATCCGGCGCCGGGGCATGCTGCAGGGCATCGGCATCGACCTCGAACAGGACCGGCGCCAGGGGCAGTTCGTACCGCTGCTGCCAACGCGGGTGGAGCTCGCCGATCCATCCGGCCGCCTGACCCGCAACGAGGATGCGCGCCGAGCGGCCCGGATGGAAAGCCGGATGCGCGGCGGGCTCCAGGCGCATGTCGAGCGGCGCCGCGAGCGCGTCAAGGTCGGCCTTCATGTCGAAGAAATCGACCGTGCGCGGCGCGGTGCCCCATTGCTCGGGAGCGGCGGGCCCGTACGCGGCGGCGGCGATGCGCATCGGCTGCCGCACGCCCGCCACCGAGAGCGGCCCGTCGGCCGCCTTCGGGTCGCGCAGGAACGCCCGGCCGACTTCAAAGACCCGGATGCGCTCGACTTTCCGCGCGTGGTTGTAGCGGATGTTGGCGACGAGCGAGCCGATGAGCGTAGAGCGCATCACCGACTGCTGCGACGCAATCGGGTTCAGGAGCCGGATCGGATCCGCCTCGCCGGCGAAATCCGCCTCCCACTGCGGCTCGACGAACGTGAAGTTGATGACTTCCTGGTAGTCGGCCGCGGCGAGGCGCTCGCGCAGGGCGTGCAAGCTGCGGCGGTTCTCCGGGGTGCGCAGCATCGTCGCGGGCGCGCGCGGCGGCTGGGCAGCGATGCGCTCGAAGCCGTGGACGCGCGCGATTTCCTCGATCAGGTCTTCCTCGATCCGCAGGTCGAACCGGTAGCCGGGCGGGTGGACGACGAACGCGTCGCCCTTCCTCTCGTGCCGCAGACTCAGGCGGGAGAACACCGCGGCCATCTCGTCGGCCGTCACGGGAACGCCGATGACCT
Organism: Burkholderiales bacterium; assembly: GCA_035549805.1. GTDB lineage: Bacteria > Pseudomonadota > Gammaproteobacteria > Burkholderiales > SG8-39 > SCGC-AG-212-J23. Next base: position 3,240 of record DASZQH010000197.1, on the reverse strand, counting down.
TCTGTGCACGCGCGACGCGCATCGTGACCGGCTTGCGCTCGGGCAGGCGGACGACGAGGTCTTGCGTCGGGCCCGGCTCGCCCCCGCAGAGATCGAGCACGAGCTTCGTCGCGTACTCGATGCCGTCGACGTTGTTCTGCGGATCCACGCCGCGCTCGAAGCGGTGCGAGGCGTCGCTCGCGAAGCCGAAGCGGCGCGCACGTCCCTGGATCGCGTCGGGAAAGAAGAACGCCGACTCGAGGAAGATGTTCTTCGTGCCCTCGTCGGCCTTGGTCGACTCGCCGCCCATGATCCCGCCCAGGCCGATCACGCCCGAAGCGTCGGTGATGCAGAGCACAGAGCCGTCCACCTCGACGGTCTGCTCGTTGAGCAGCAGGACCTTCTCTCCCGGGCGGCCCCAGCGCACGTCGATCGCGCCCCGCAGCTTGTCCAGGTCGTAGACGTGCAGCGGGCGGCCGAGCTCGAGCATCACGTAGTTCGTGACGTCGACGAGCGCGGAGATGGAGCGCTGCCCCGCGCGCTCGAGCCGCTCCTTCATCCACGGCGGCGTCGGCGCCTTCGCATCGACGTTGCGGATCACGCGGCCGGCGAAGCGCCCGCAGCCGTCCGGGCTCGAAATGCGCACCGGATGCTGCGCCGGGCTCTGAGCGGGAACCTTCTCGATCTTGGGGCCCAAGAGCGGCGCGCCGGTCAGCGCCGAGACTTCGCGGGCCACGCCCAGAACGGACAGCGCATCGGCGCGATTGGGCGTGAGCTTGAGGGTCAGGACGTGGTCGTCGAGACCCAGCGCCTTGCGCGCGTCCTCGCCCGTCGTGCCCTGCAGCTCGAGCAGGCCGGAGTGGTCGTCGGACAGGCCGAGCTCCTTCGCCGAGCACAGCATGCCCTGGCTTTCCGCACCGCGGATGGAAGTCGCCTTGATCTCGATGCCCGGCAACATTGCGCCGATGCGTGCGAGCGGGGCCTTCATCCCGGCGCGGACGTTGGGGGCGCCGCAGACCACCTGATAGGTCTTCGCGCCGTCGCTGACCTTGCACACGGTGAGCTTGTCGGCGCCGGGATGCCGCTCGACCGAAAGCACCTCGGCGACCACGACGCCCGAGAACTGCCCGCCTGCGGCGCGGTAGTCCTCGACCTCCAGCCCGGCCATCGTCAGCTTGTCCGCGAGCGCGGCGCCGGAGAGCGGCGGGTTGCAGAGCGCGCGCAGCCAGCTCTCGGGAACGTTCATCGGAACTGCCCCAGGAAGCGCAGGTCGCCGTCGAAGAACAGGCGCAGGTCCTCGATGCCGTAGCGGAGCATCGTCAGGCGCTCCAGGCCGGAGCCGAACGCAAAGCCGATGTACTTCTCCGGATCGAGGCCGAAGTTGCGCACGACGTCCGGATGCACCTGGCCCGAGCCGGAAATCTCGAGCCAGCGGCCTTTCAGCTTCATGTCGATTTCCGCGGACGGCTCGGTGAAAGGGAAGAACGAAGGGCGGAAGCGCACCTCCAGGTCGTCCATCTCGAAAAACTGACGCAGGAAGTCGGTGTAGACCCCCTTCAGGTCGGCGAAGCTGATGTGCTCGTCGATCCAGAGGCCTTCGACCTGGTGGAACATCGGCGAGTGCGTAGCGTCGGAGTCGACGCGGTAGGTACGTCCCGGCGCGATCACCTTGATCGGCGGCTTGTGCATGCGCGCGTAGCGCACCTGCATCGGGCTGGTGTGCGTGCGCAGGAGCAAGGGCAGGCCCGCTGCGTCCTTCATGTCGACGTAGAACGTGTCCTGCATCGACCGCGCCGGATGGTTCTCGGGGTTGTTCAGCGCGGTGAAGTTGTACCAGTCGGTCTCGATCTCGGGGCCGTCCGCGACGTCGAAGCCGATGGAGCGCCAGATCTCCTCGATCCTCTGCCAGGTGCGGATCACCGGGTGGATGCCGCCGCGGCCGCGGCCGCGGCCCGGCAGCGTGACGTCGAGCGCCTCTTCCCTCAACCGCGCGTCGAGCTTCGCGTCGGCGAGCCCGACGCGGCGCGCTTCGAGAGCACCCTCGATCTTCTGCTTCGCCGCGTTGTAGGCCGCGCCGGCCGCCTTGCGTTCCTCGGCCGTACCGGAAGAAGGCCGGAAAGCGTTCAGCTCCCCGGCCTTTCCCAGATAGCGTGCCTTGGCGTTCTCCAGCGCAGCGGGATCCTGCGCCGCCGCGAATTCGCCGAGCGCACGCTCGACGATGGAATCAAGCTTGTTAATGGCTCAGGCTGGCCTTGACCTGGCTGGCGATCTTGGCGAACGCCGGCTTGTCCATCACCGCGAGGTCGGCCAGCACTTTGCGGTCGATCTCGATGTTCGCGCGCTTCAGGCCCGACATGAACGCGCTGTAGCTCATCCCGAGCTCGCGCACCGCCGCGTTGATGCGGGCGATCCACAGCGCACGGAACTGGCGCTTCTTCTGGCGGCGATCGCGATAGGCGTACTGCCCCGCCTTCATTACCGCCTGCTTGGCGACGCGATAGACATTGCCGCGACGGCCGCGGAACCCCTTCGCCTGCTTGAGGACCTTCTTGTGGCGCGCGCGCGCCGTTACACCCCGCTTGACTCTTGGCATGGCGCGCTCCTTAAGACGAGTAGGGCAGCATGCTGCGGATCGCTGCCGTATTGGTGTGGTCGACCGCGCTGGTGCGGCGGAGCTGGCGCTTGCGCTTCGTGCTCTTCTTGGTGAGGATGTGGCGCTTGTAGGCGGCGCCGCGCTTGATGCTTCCGCTGCCGCGGACCTTGAAGCGCTTCGCAGCGCCCCGCTTCGTCTTCATCTTGGGCATGGCCCTTCCTTCTCTTCTCGTATGACGCCGGGCGGCCCGAACATTTCGGACGCTTCTGAAGCCACGGCCATCACTTGTGTCCGGCCTACTCGGCCGGCTTTGCTGCAACCTTTGCTTCCTTCGGCTTGTCGGCCTTCGGCGGCTTGTCCGCTTTCGGCTTCGCCACCGGCACCGCCTTCTTCTTCGGCGCCAGCACCATCACCATCTGCCGTCCCTCGAGCTTGGGGAACTGCTCCACCGCGCCCACCTCGTCGAGATCCTTCCTTACCCGCTCCAGCAGGCGCTCGCCGAACTCCTTGTGCGCCATTTCCCGGCCGCGGAATCGCAACGTCACCTTCGCCTTGTCGCCTTCTTCCAGGAACGCGATCAGCTTGTTCAGCTTGATCTTGTAGTCGCCCTCGTCGGTGCCGGGGCGGAACTTGATTTCCTTGACCTGGATCTGCTTCTGCTTGAGCTT
>DASZQH010000196.1:0-4877 GCA_035549805.1 Burkholderiales bacterium | reverse complement strand
ACCTGAGGTCGCTCGCTTCTCTGAAGACGAACACGACAAAGCGGAAGAAATGAAGGCAAGAAACGTAGTGGTCATCGGCACGCAGTGGGGCGACGAGGGCAAGGGCAAGATCGTCGACTGGCTCACCGACCGCGCGCAGGGCGTGGTGCGCTTCCAGGGCGGCCACAACGCCGGCCACACGCTCGTGATCGGCGGCAAGAAGACCGTGCTGCACCTCATCCCGTCGGGCATCCTGCGCAGCCAGGTCGACTGTTACATCGGCAACGGCGTGGTGCTCTCGCCGCAGGCGCTGCTCGCCGAGATGGACGAGCTCGAGCAGGCGGGGGTGAAGAACGTCGTCGCGCGATTGATCATCTCGGAGGCCTGCCCGCTCATCCTGCCGTACCACAGCGCGCTCGACCGCGCGCGCGAGGCGGCCAAGGGCGAGAAGAAGATCGGCACCACGGGGCGCGGCATCGGCCCGGCGTACGAGGACAAGGTGGCGCGCCGCGCCATCCGCCTGCAGGACCTGCTCAATCCCGAGCGCTTCGAGCGCAAGCTCGAGGAGCTCCTCGAGTTCCACAACTTCGTCCTCGAGCGCTTCTACAAGCAGGAGAAGGTCGATTTCCGGAAGACCCTGGACGAGACCCTGGCGCTCGCGCCGCGCCTCGTGCCGCTCGTCGCCGACGTGCCGCGCGCGCTCTACCACGCCAACAAGGCCGGCAAGAACCTGCTCTTCGAGGGGGCGCAGGGGGCGCTCCTCGACATCGACCATGGCACCTATCCCTACGTGACCTCCTCCAATTGCGTCTCCGGGGCGGCGGCGGCCGGCGCGGGACTCGGGCCGATGCACCTGCACTACGTGCTCGGCATCACGAAGGCCTACAGCACGCGGGTCGGCGAGGGGCCGTTCCCGACCGAGCTCTCCGACGACGTCGGCGAGCGGCTGCGCCAGCGCGGCCGCGAGTTCGGCGCCACCACGGGAAGACCCAGGCGTACCGGCTGGTTCGACGCCGCGGCGCTCAAGCGCTCCATCCAGCTGAACGGCGTCTCGGGCCTGTGCATCACCAAGCTCGACGTCCTCGACGGCGCCGAGACGCTGAAGATCTGCGTCGGCTACAACATGGACGGCACCATGAGCGACATCCTGCCGGTCGGCGCCGAGGAGCTCGAGCGCTGCGTCCCGGTGTACGAAGAGCTGCCGGGATGGCAGGAGAGCACCGTCGGGGTGAAGGCCTACGACAAGCTTCCTGCGGCGGCGCGCGCCTATCTCAAGCGCGTCCAGGATCTCTGCGCCGTGCCGATCGATCTCATCTCCACCGGTCCCGACCGCGAGGAGACGATCGTGATGCGCCATCCGTTCGACGCCTGAGCGTCGCCGCACGGCCGCCAGTACAATTAGATAAATGGGGACCGGAATCCGGCCGGCGCTGGGGGGCGCGGGCTTCGCACTGCTCGGCATCCTGCTCGTCGAAGGCCTGATCGCCGTCGGGCTGAGGCCGCTCTCGCCGCTCGGCTGGCCGGGCGGCGGGATGCTCGTCGGCGCGGCGATGTTCGGGCCGGCCGGCGCGCTCGGCGGCACGCTCGTCGCCGGCGCGTACTTCCTTCTGCATTTCGCGCACCAGGCGCGCTTCCCGATCTTCTTCGCCACGCCGGTCGTCATCTTCGGCTGGATCGCCACGCTCGCCGTCCTGGCGGTCTTCCTGATGGGCCTGCGGCAGCGGCTGCAGCGCGAGCTGGTCAGCGTGCGCGAGCTGCGCGAGACCCAGGAGGAGCTGCGCGCGGCGAACCAGCGCCTCGAGCTCGCGCTCGAGGGCTCGGGCACGGTGCTGTGGGACACGGATCTCGTCACGCGCAAGGTGGCGCTCAATGCGGCCTGGTCGGAGCTGCTCGGCGGACCGGCGGTCGAGACCCGCACCACGGTGGAGGACCTGATGAAGCTCATCCATCCGGACGACCTCCAGGCGGCGGTGGCGGCATCGATGGACACCGTGCGCGGCCGGCGCCAGGCGTACTCGCACGAGCACCGGGTGCGCGCCAACGACGGGCGCTGGATCTGGATCCTGTCGCGCGGCCGCGTCGCGGAGCGCGACCCGAAGAGCGGGCGCGCGAAGCGCATGATCGGCACCAACATCGACATCACCGCGCGCCGCCTCGCCGAGGAACGCATGCAGGACCTCGCGCAGCACGACGGGCTCACCGGCACCGCGAATCGCGCGCTGCTCCTCGAGCGCATCAAGCGCGCCCTGGTGCGCTCCAAGCGAAGCGACCGCCGGCCGGCCCTGCTGTACCTCGACGTCGATCACTTCAAGTCGGTCAACGACCGGCTCGGCCATGCCGCGGGCGACGAGATCCTCAAGGAGTTCGCCGCGCGGCTCGAGCGCTGCGTCCGCGAGGCCGATACGGTCGCGCGCGTGGGCGGCGACGAGTTCGTGGTGCTGCTGGAGGACGTGGCCGACGGCGACGGCGCGCGGCGCGTGGCGGAGAAGATCGCGGCTGTCGTGCAGCAGCCGTCGCGCGCCGAAGGGCAGGTGCTCGCGGTGACCGCGAGCATCGGGGTGGCGCTGCACGACCGCGCAGAGAACGCCGATCAGTGGATGCGGCGCGCCGACGCCGCCCTTTACGAAGCGAAGGCCGCCGGGCGGGATACCGTGCGCTTCGCCGATCAGGTGCGCACTTTGCAGTAGCTGGATTGTTCGCGCTCGCGCAGTCCGTATAGCGCATAGCGCGGACCCATTCGCGCTTCGATACTCCGGCTGTTACCCCCGGAGGAGCGCGCCGCATGGCCGTCTACAACTTCAGCGCCCTGGCCGACGGCCAGGCGATCACCTTCGATGTCAATGCCGACGACCTGGTCTTCGACCAGGCGGCGATCTCCGCGGCGCAACTGAGTTTTACCCAGGAAGGCGCGCACGTGCGCGTCGCGGTCGTCAGCGGCACCGCGGCCGGGAAGGACGTGCTGCTCAGCAACGTCTCGATCCTGCAGCTCGCGCAGGCGAACGTCCAGTTCGCCAACGGCAGCGCGATCCGCTTCGGCGACAACGCCGTCGCTCTCAACGACGACAACGCGAACTCCATCGCGGGCACCGGCTTCGCCGACCTGATCCACGGCTTCGGTGGCAACGACAGCATCCAGGGCAACGCGGGCGCGGACGTCATCGCCGGCGGCGCGGGCAACGACCTCATCGGCGGGAACAACGACAACGACACGATCGACGGCGGCGCGGGCAACGATTCGCTCGGCGGCGGCGGCGGGCAGGACACGTTCCTCTTCCGCGATGCCGGCGCGGCGAACGCCGACGCGCTCACCGACTTCAGCACGAACTGGGATCGCATCCACGTCGACGCGGGCCACTTCACCGCAGCCGGCGCCGCCGGCCGGCTCGTCGCGGGAGACGACCGCTTCCACGCCGCCGCCGGCGCGACGGGGGGTGCGGATGCCGAGGATCGCTTCGTCTACAACACGACCACGCGCCAGCTCTTCTACGACGCCGACGGCAACGGCGCGCAGGCCGCGCAGCTCATCGCCACACTGCAGGCCGGCGCCAACCTGGTTGCCACCGATATCACCGTTCTCGCGGCAGCCACGCCACCGCCCCCGCCGCCTCCCGGCACGATCAACGGGACGGCGGGCAATGACTCGCTCACCGGGACCGACGCGGGCGAGACGATCAACGGCCTCGGCGGCAACGACACGCTCATCGGCGGCCAGGGCGACGATGCGTTGAACGGCGGCGATGGCGACGACACGCTGGATGCGCGCGACGGCTCGCGCTTCGAGCCGTTCGCGGACACGCTTTCCGGCGGAGCGGGCGACGACGTCTACCACGTCAACAACTACGATGGGAACAGCGACGTTGTGCTCGGAGACCCGGCCGGAACGGATACGGTGCATGCCTACGGCCTCGCATGGACGCTCGGCGCCGGCATCGAGAACCTGGTTCTCCACGACCCCGTCGGCACCCGCCTCATCGGTACGGGAAACGAGCTGGACAACCTCATCGATGCATCCGATGCGGAGGGATCGGTGCTTTACGGGATGGGCGGCGACGACGTGCTCATCAGCGCCGCCCTCAACGGGCGCAGCGATTCGCACGGCGGCGACGGCAACGACACGCTGCGTGGCGGGACACATGGGGACAGCCTCTTCGGCGACGGCGGCGACGACGTCCTGAGCGGCGGAGGTTCCTCCGATTCCCTGGAGGGCGGCGCGGGCGCCGACGACTTCCTGTTCGACTACGCGCCCGCGGGTACCGCGATCGCGGATTTCGCGGGCGGTGTCGACGAGCTGCTGTTTGACGGCACGATCTACACGGCGCTCGGCGTCGGCGCGTTCTCGGAGGGCGACGACCGCTTCCGCGCGAACACGACCGGGAATGCCCAGGACGTCAGCGACCGGCTCATTTTCAACACCACGACCGGCGAGCTGTTCTACGACCTGGATGGCGCCATCAACACGCAGGCGGGCACGCTGGTCGCCGTCCTGCAGCCGGGCGCGACGCTGTCCGCGACGGACATCTCCGTCGTCAACGGTTCCTCGAGCGGCAGCGTCATCACGGGCGGCTGGGGCGGCGACTATCTCCTCGGCACCGAGGGCAACGACACGATGGACGGCCTCGACGCCGGGGATACGCTGGTCGGATTCGGCGGCGACGACCTGATCGAGGACACGGGCACCAACTGGACGAACGGCACGAGCGACAGTCTCGACGGCGGCGTCGGGAACGACACGCTGCGCGGCAACCTCGGCAACGACACGCTGCTCGGCGGCGAGGGGGTCGACGAGCTGCAGGGCGGCGATCACTTCGATACCTACGTGTTCGACGTCGCGGCGGGGGCGGCCAATGCCGACCTCGTCCTGGGCTACGAGACGGCGCAGGACTCGATCGTCCTCGATG
>DASZQH010000195.1:0-8224 GCA_035549805.1 Burkholderiales bacterium | reverse complement strand
ACACGATGATCGTCGACGGCCTGTGGGACGTCTACAACCAGTACCACATGGGCGTGACCGCCGAGAACGTCGCCAAGGAGTACGCGGTGACGCGCGAAGAGCAGGACGAGTTCGCCGTGGCGAGCCAGAACAAGGCCGAGGCCGCGCAGAAGGCGGGGAAGTTCAAGGACGAGATCGTCTCGGTCGAGATCCCGTCGCGGAAGGGGCCGGTGACGTTCGCCGACGACGAGTACCCGCGCCACGGCGCCACGCTCGACGCCATGAAGGGCCTCAAGCCCGCGTTCGACAAGAACGGCACGGTCACCGCCGGCAATGCGTCGGGCATCAACGATGGCGCTGCTGCGATCGTTCTCGCTTCGGCGAAGAAGGTGAAGGAGCTCGGGCTCAAGCCGATCGCGCGCATCAAGGCATTCGCCTCCGCGGGCGTCGACCCGAAGTACATGGGCATGGGCCCCGTGCCCGCGTCCAAGCGCTGCCTGTCGCGCGCGGGCTGGGAGCCGAAGGACCTCGACCTGATGGAGATCAACGAGGCGTTCGCCGCGCAGGCGATCGCGGTCAACCGCCAGATGGGCTGGGACACGAAGAAGGTCAACGTGAACGGCGGCGCGATCGCGCTCGGCCATCCGATCGGTGCCTCGGGCGCGCGCGTGCTCGTCACGCTGCTGCACGAGATGCAGAAGAGGGATGCAAAGAAGGGCCTCGCGTCGCTGTGCATCGGCGGCGGCATGGGCGTGGCGCTCGCGGTGGAGCGCTGATGTCCAGCGTGCTGGAGAAGACGAAGGTGCAGGCGGAGGCGGACGCGCCGGTGGTGAAGCGCATCGCGTTCGTCTCGGGCGGGATGGGCGGCATCGGCAGCGCGATCTGCCGCCGCCTCGGGCGCGCCGGGCACACGGTGATCGCGGGTTGCCTGCCGGGCTACGAGAAGAAGGCCGAGTGGCTCGACCGGATGCGCGCCGAGGGCCTGCGCGTGCACGCCGCGGAGGGCGACGTGGCGGACTTCGAGTCCTGCGCTGCGATGTTCTACAACGCGAGCTCGGTGGTCGGGCCGATCGACATCCTGGTGAACAACGCCGGCATCACGCGCGACTCGATCTTCAAGCGCATGACAGAGCAGGACTGGATGGCCGTCATCAACACCAACCTGAACAGCGTGTTCAACGTGACGCGCCAGGTCATCGACGGCATGAGCGAGCGTGGCTGGGGGCGCATCATCAACATCTCGTCGGTGAACGCCATCAAGGGCCAGTTCGGCCAGACCAACTACTCGGCCGCGAAGGCCGGCATGGCGGGCTTTTCCAAGGCGCTCGCGCAGGAAGTGGTGCGCAAGGGCGTCACCGTGAACACGGTGTCGCCCGGCTACGTCGAGACCGACATGGTGATGGCGATCCGCCCCGAGATCCGCGAGCAGATCATCGCCGCGATCCCGATGGGCCGCCTGGCGAAGCCGGAGGAGATCGCGGCGGTGGTCGCGTTCCTCGCCTCCGAGGAGGCGGGCTACATCACCGGGGCGAACATCTCGGTCAATGGCGGCATGCACATGATGTAGGATTCCCCGTTCCTGAGGAGGAGCGAGCACATGGCAGGCAAGCGGATCGCCGTCGTTACCGGCGGCATGGGTGGGCTGGGCGAGTCCATCACGATGAAGATGGCGGACGCGGGCTACCGCGTGGTGGTCACCTATTCGCCCTCGAACACGAAGTACAAGTCCTGGCTGGAGGAGATGAAGGGCCGCGGCTACGCCTTCGCCGCGTACCCGGTCGACGTGGTGGACTTCGACGACTGCGCGGCCAAGGTGGCGGCGATCCAGAAGGACGTCGGGCCGATCGACATCCTGGTGAACAACGCCGGCATCACGCGCGACATGACGTTCAAGAAGATGACCAAGGGCGACTGGGACGCGGTGATGCGCACCAACCTCGACTCCTGCTTCAACATGACCAAGCAGGTGATGGACGGCATGGTGGACCGCAGCTGGGGCCGCGTCATCAACGTCTCCTCGGTGAACGGCCAGAAGGGCGCGTTCGGCCAGACGAACTATTCCGCCGCCAAGGCCGGCATCCACGGCTTCACCAAGGCGCTCGCGCTCGAGGTGGCGAAGAAGGGCGTGACCATCAACACGATCTCTCCGGGCTACATCGGCACGAAGATGGTCACCGCCATCCCCAAGGAGATCCTCGACTCGAAGATCCTGCCGCAGATTCCGGTCGGGCGACTCGGCAAGCCGGACGAGGTGGCCGGGCTGATCATCTACCTCTGCTCCGACGAGGCCGCGTTCGTGACGGGCGCCAATATCTCCATCAACGGCGGCCAGCACATGTACTAAAGGAGTAGACTTTCCCCATGGCGTCGAACCCGCAGCAGACCCCGCGCGACGAGAAGGCCGACACCCCGGCCCGGCTGATCAAGAAGTACCCGAACCGGCGCCTCTACGACACCAAGACGTCGAGCTACATCACGCTCGCGGACGTGAAGCAGATGGTGCACCGGCAGGAGGATTTCCACGTCGTCGACGCGAAGAGCGGCGACGACCTGACCCGCGCCATCCTGCTGCAGATCATCCTCGAGGAGGAGTCGACCGGCGGGCTGCCGATGTTCTCCTCCGACCTGCTGTCGCAGCTCATCCGCTTCTACGGCAACGCGATGCAGGGCGTGATGGGCACCTACCTGGAAAAGAACATCAAGGCCTTCCAGGACATGCAGAAGACGCTGCAAGAGCAGTCGAGCCGCATGTACGGCGACAACAACAAGGCGTCGCAGGACCTGTGGGCGCAGTTCATGAACCTGCAGGGGCCGGCGATGCAGAGCCTGATGCAGGCGTACATGGAGCAGAGCCAGAAGATGTTCGCCCAGTTCCAGGACCAGATGCAGAACCAGGCGCGCAACATGTTCACCGGCTTCAACTTCCCGGGCTTCCCCGCTGGAACGCAGAGCAAAAACGAAGGCAAGAGCGACGCCGAGAAGTAGTCCCGCGGTCCCGAAGGTCGGTTTCGTCTCCCTCGGCTGTCCCAAGGCGCTCGTCGACTCGGAGCAGATCCTCACCCAGCTGAGGGCCGAGGGCTATGCCACGTCCCCGACCTACGACGGCGCGGACCTCGTCATCGTCAATACCTGCGGCTTCATCGACGCGGCGGTCGAGGAATCGCTCGGCGCCATCGGCGAAGCGCTCGCTGAGAATGGGAAAGTGGTGGTTACAGGCTGTTTGGGTTCTAAACACGAACTCATAAAATCCAAACATCCTTCAGTGCTGGCCATCACTGGTCCTCACGACACGCCGGGAGTGATGAAGGCGGTGCACCAGCACCTGCCGAAGCCGCACGATCCCTACACGGACCTCGTGCCGCCGCAGGGCATCAAGCTCACGCCGAAGCACTACGCGTACCTCAAGATCTCCGAAGGCTGCAACCACCGCTGCACGTTCTGCATCATCCCGTCGATGCGCGGCGACCTGGTCTCGCGCCCGGTCGGCGACGTCCTGCGGGAGGCGGAGAACCTGGTGAAGGCGGGCGTGAAGGAGCTCCTCGTCATCTCGCAGGACACGAGCGCCTACGGCGTGGACATGAAGTACCGCACCGGCTTCCACAACGGCCGGCCGGTGAAGACGCGGATGGCGGAGCTCTGCACGGAGCTGGGAAAGCTCGGCGCGTGGGTCAGGCTGCACTACGTCTATCCGTACCCGCACGTCGACGAGGTGATTCCGCTCATGACCGAGGGGAAGATCCTCCCCTACCTCGACGTGCCGTTCCAGCACGCGAGCCCGCGCATCCTCAAGCTGATGAAGCGCCCGGCCAACGCGGAGAAGGTGCTCGACCGCATCCGCGCGTGGCGCGCGATCTGTCCGGACATCACGATCCGCAGCACCTTCATCGCGGGCTTCCCCGGCGAGACCGAGGCCGAGTTCGAGGAGCTTCTCGCGTTTCTCGAGGAGGCGCAGCTCGACCGCGTCGGCTGCTTCGCCTATTCCCCGGTCGAGGGCGCTGCCGCGAACGAGCTTCCCGGCGCCCTCCCCGACGAAGTCCGGGAGCACCGGAGGGGTGAGTTCATGAAGACCCAGGAAAGGATTTCAGCCGACCGGCTGAAGCGCAAGGTGGGAAAGACGCTGGACGTCCTGGTCGACGAGCCGGGCGTGGGCCGCTCGAAGGCGGACGCGCCCGAGATCGACGGGCTGGTGAAGTTCCAGGGCGGCAAGGCGGGCGAGCTGATCAAGGTAGCCATCGAGCGCGCCGACGCGCACGATCTTCACGGGAGAATGCTATGAGCAGAGAAGTGGTGGTGGTAGCGGGGGCGCGCACGGCGATCGGCGACTACGGCGGCGCGCTGAAGGACTTTCCGGCCACGCGCCTCGGCGCGATCGCGATCAGGGAAGCGGTGGCGCGCGCGGGCGTGGAGCCCGCCGCCGTCGGCCACGTGGTGCTCGGCGGCGTGATCCACGGCGAGGCGAAGGACATGTACCTGTCGCGCGTCGCCGCCGTGGAGGCGGGCATTCCCGTCGGCACGCCGTGCCTGACGGTGAACCGGCTGTGCGGATCCGGCCTGCAGTCCATCGTTTCCGCCGCGCAGCACCTGATGCTCGGCGACTGCGACATCGCGGTTGCCGGCGGCGCGGAAAGCATGAGCCGCGCGGCGTACTTCCTGCCCGCCGGCCGCTGGGGCCAGCGCATGGGCGACGCCGCGGTGGTCGACGCGATGACGGGCGCGCTGCACGATCCGTTCGGCCACGGGCACATGGGCGTCACCGCCGAGAACATCGCGTCGAAGTACGGCTTCACGCGCGAGCAGCAGGACGCCTTCTCGGTGGAATCCCACAGGCGCGCCGCGAAGGCGATGGAAGCGGGCCTGTTCAAGAGCCAGATCGTGCCGATCGAGCTCAAGACGAAGAAGGGCGTCGAGCAGTTCGTCACCGACGAGCACGTGCGCAAGGACCTCAAGCCCGAGGACATGGCGAAGCTCAAGGCCGTGTTCAAGAAGGACGGCACGGTGACCGCCGGCAACGCTTCGGGCCTGAACGACGCTGGCGCCGCCGTTGTTCTCGCTTCCTCTTCTCATGCGCAAAAGAACAACATGAAGGTGATGGCAAGACTGGTTGCCTACGCGCACGCCGGCGTCGAGCCGCAGCTCATGGGGCTCGGCCCGATCCCGGCGGTGAAGCGGGTGTTCGAGAAGGCGGGCCTCAAGCCGTCGGACATGGACGTGATCGAGTCGAACGAGGCGTTCGCGGTGCAGGCGATGGCGGTGACGAAGGACCTCGGTCTCGACCCGGCGAAGGTCAACCCGAACGGCGGCGCCGTGGCGCTCGGCCACCCGATCGGCGCGACCGGCTCGATCCTGACCGTCAAGGCGCTCTACGAGCTGCAGCGCCTGGGCAAGCGCTACGCGCTGGTGACGATGTGCATCGGCGGCGGGCAGGGAATTGCCGCCATCTTCGAAAGAGCTTGAGGAAGCCGCGCATCGGGCTCGCGCTCGGCTCGGGCAGCGCCCGCGGCTGGGCGCACATCGGCGCGATCCGTGCGCTCGAGGAGCGCGGAGTCAAGCCCGACATCGTGTGCGGCTCCTCGGTGGGCGCGCTGGTCGGCGCGTTCTACGCCGCCGGCGAGCTCGACAAGCTGGAAAAATGGGTCACCAGCCTGGCGTGGACCACCGTGGTGCGGCTGATGGACATCACGCTGCGAGGCGGCCTCATCCGCGGCAACCGCCTGTTCAACCTGTTCCGCACCACGTTCGAGGACCGCGACATCTCCGAGCTGCCGGTGCAGTTCGGCGCCGTCGCCACCGAGCTCGCCTCCGGCCGCGAGGTCTGGCTGCGCGAGGGGAAGCTGCTCGACGCGGTGCGCGCTTCGTGCGCGATGCCGGGCCTCTTCACCCCCGCGGTGCGCTCCGGCACGCTGGTGGTGGACGGCGGCCTGGTCAACCCGGTGCCGGTCTCGATGTGCCGCGCGCTCGGCGCGGAGCTCGTTATTGCCGTCGACCTCAGCTGGGGCAAGCTCGGTCCCTACCGCGATCGCGGCAAGGATCGCCAGGTCGCGCCCCGCGAGGTGCCCGGGTGGGCGGGCAAGCTCCGCCCGGGCTGGCTGAAGAAGCAGACGCCGGCGCCGGGCGAGGAGCCGGTCTCCATCCCGTCCATCTTCGAGGTCTTCACCACCGCGCTCGACATCGTCGAGATGAAGATCGCGCGCAGCCGGCTCGCCGGCGAGCCGGCCGACGTGCTGATCACGCCGCTGCTGCCGGACTTCGCGACGATGGATTTCCATCGCGCCAACGAGGCCATCCCCGAGGGGCGCGCCGCCGTCGAGCGCATGGCGCCGCTCATCGAGCAGGTCATCGGCTAGGCGCCGGTGGAGCTGACCCTCCCGGTCACGCTCGCGGTGCTGGGCGGCGCGCTCCTGCACGCGAGCTGGAACGCGATCGTGAAGGCGAGCGCGGACAAGCAGCTCGATGCCATCGCGAACTCGATCGGCTCCGGCGCGATCTCGATCGCGGTCGCCCTCTGGCTTCCCGCCCCTTCGCTCGCGTCGCTGCCGTGGATCGCCGGCTCGATGGCCGTGCACGTCCTCTACTACCGGTTTCTCGCCGGCGCCTACCGCTGGGGCGATCTCTCCTACACCTATCCCGTGATGCGTGGCGGCGGCCCGATGCTGGTCGCCCTCGCCAGCACGCTGCTTTTCGCCGAGGCGCTCGCGGCGCAACACTGGGCCGGCGTCCTGATCATCTGCGGCGGCGTCCTGGCGCTCGCGCACGGAGCGCACGATCCCCGCGCCACGGCGTTCGCGGCGGCGAACGCGGTGGTGATCGCGGCGTACACCCTGATCGACGCGACCGGCGCGCGCGCCTCGGATGCCCCCTTGAGCTACGCGCTCTGGCTTTGCGCCGGCAACGGTCTGGTCAACGCCGCGATCGGCTTCGCGCAGCGCGGAGCGGAGCTCCCGGCCTACGTCAGGGCGCGCTGGCTGCGAGCCCTGCTCGGCGGGGCCTGCTCCATGGCTTCCTACGCCATCGCGCTGTGGGCGATGACGCGGGCGCCGGTCGCGCTCGTCGCGGTGCTGCGCGAAACCTCGGTGATCTTCGCTGCGCTCCTTGGCGCGCTGTTCCTGCGCGAGAGAATGACGCGCCGGCGGCTGGTGGCCACCGGCGCGGTGCTCGCGGGACTCGTGGTGCTGAAGCTCTAGCTCAGGCGGGCTGCAGCGCGCCGTCGAGGAAGCGCACGCGGCTGCCGGCCTGCCAGTAGGGCAGGGTGCTGCTGGTGATCGTGCGCTGCGTGCCGTCGTCGAGGCGCACGTCGATTTCCCAGTGCTTCGTGGCGCGCACGTTGCGCTCGATCTCCTTGCCGGCGAACGCGCCGCCTGCCGCGCCGAGCACGGTGAGGACGTTGCGGAAGCCCTTGCCGCCGAACTCCTTGCCGATCTGGCTGCCCAGCACCGCGCCGCCGACGCCGCCCGCGATCGGGCCGACGCCGTTCGACTTTTCCGCCGGCGTCTTCACCTCGCGCACCGACTCCACGACGCCGAGGATGCCGGCGGGAACCGGCTTCGGCGCCTCGACCGCGGCGGGCGCCTGGGCGATCCGGGGTGCTTCACCGAGATCCTGCGCCGGCGCCGGAACGGCGACGGGCGCTACGGCTTTGACGATCTTCTTCACGGGCTTCGGCGTCGCCTTGGGCGCGGCCGGCGGCATCTCCATCGGCTTCACCTCCACGGGTTTGTCCTGGATCAGCGGCGCTTCCGCAACCAGCGGCGCGGCTTCCTTGGCGGAGCCGAACGAGTTGGGCAGCAGGCCGGTCATCGCGCCGATGCCGACGGCGGAGAAGGCCGTCACCGAGATGGCGGCGGCAGTGAGAAGCGGATGAAGGCGGACGGCTTTTGTTTCCATGGCAGCGTTCTCCTTTCGAACGCTGCCTAGGTTAGGGGAGGGGTCCCTGGCCTGCCGTAAGCGTGTGTTACCGGATGTAAGGCACTACCATTCGCGCGTGAACTTTCCCCGCATTGCCGCCGTCCTGGCTGCCTTCCTGCAGGCAGGTTGCGCCCACGTCGAGAAGGAATGGCCCTCGGACGATGGACGTGACCCGATCCAGGTCGTCTATGGGGTATTGATCGAAGAGGGGGTCGATGTCATCAGGGTCAGCGCCACAATCGCATCGGAAAAGGGTCAGATTCCGCTTGGCCCTGGCGGCTCCATACGCGTGAACGGTATCAGCCTGAAAGGCGAACCTTGGATGAAGACCACGCTGGTCTCG
>DASZQH010000194.1:0-27233 GCA_035549805.1 Burkholderiales bacterium | reverse complement strand
GCCCGCAAAAGCAAGGCTGACCAGCGCCCCGCACAGCAGTTTGGTATTCAAGTTCTTGAGATTCATTTGTGCTCCTCCTTTTGTGCTTTACGTGATGGTATTGGCAGCGGCGAAGCCCTCGAGCAGCGCCTCAGTTGCTTGCCGCGCAGCGACCGCGTCTCCAACGAGATGCGTTGGGATACCCGGAAGCTCCGCTCTAATAGCGGCGTGCAATGCATTGTCGGGAGCTATGCCCGCCGCGATGACAATGCAGTCACAAGGAATTTCCTGAAGCTCTCCGGTGGCGTTCTTAATGATCACCGCATTCGCCTGAACGTACGCAACCTCGGCGTTGACATGCGTCGCGATGCCCGCCTGCTCCATCGCATGGAGCAGCGTCCAGCGGATCGATTTGTTCAGATCCTTGGCAAGCTTGCCTGATCGTTGAATGACGCTAACCCGGCGATCCGGGCGTCCGATAGTCGCGAGTCGTCGAAGTTCCTCCTCGTCGACCAATCGATGTATCAGCAGGAATTTCACGGTCTCGGCATCCAGACTGCCTTGCTCCCGGAGGTAGAGAGCGGTCTCGCAGGCGGTGGGCCCACCCCCGAGGATGACAAGGTCGTTTCCTAGTGCTCCAGTCTTGCCGGCCAGGACGTCGTGTGCATGTACTACGGGAACAGGCGCATCCCGCAGACCGCGAATGTCAGGAATGGTCGGTATACCGCCCGAGGCGACGATCACCGCGGCCGGCTTCTCTCGTTTGATCTCATCGAGCGTGGCCTCCTTTTCCAACTGAACGCTGATGAGCGGGTGGGCAAGTACTTGGCGTGCAAGATCCTCATACAACCAGCGATACTCCTTCTTCCCGGGAGCAATATCGCCTATTGCCGCCACTCCGCCGAGCTTGGCTTCTTTCTCAAACAGGACAACGTGGTGACCTCTCGTGGCCGCGACCTTCGCGGCCATCATCCCGGCCGGCCCACCACCAACAACGACGAGACGCTTGGGATCGAGCACTGGCTTCAGCTTGAGTTCTGCTTCCCGCCCGGCCGCGGGGTTCACGAGACAGCGCGTCGGACCGCTCCAGGCTGTGTCGAGACATACATTGCACGCGATGCAGTGATTGATTTCACCGGATTGGCCCTCCAGCAGCTTCCGTGGCAGGTGTGGGTCTGCTAGCAAAGGCCGGCCCATGGAGATGAAATCGGCCTGGTTATTGCGCAGGATTCTTTCGGCGACCTCAGGATCGTTGATGCGGTTAGAAGCTGCGACAGGAACCCCAACCGCATCCTTGATGGTCTTTGCAAGCCAGACATATGCGCCTGTGGGAACTTCGCCCGTGATCTGGGGCACCCGGGATTCATGCCACCCTCCCGTGACATTGAAAGCGTCGGTTCCCGCTTGTTCCAGGATGACCGCGATTGCCGCCGCATCGTGATGGGTGTTGCCACCGGGGATGAGGTCGTGACCGGCCAGCCGAACAAGAATAGGCATGCCGGGAAGCGCGGTCCGCGTGTTGCGAATTATGTTCGTAGCAAAACGAGTGCGGTTCTCCAGGCTACCGCCGTACTCGTCTGAGCGATTGTTCGTCACGGGAGAAAGAAACTGGTTGAGGAGGTGACCCACTCCACAAAAAATGTCAATGCAATCGAACCCGATCTCCTTCGCCCGCATAGCGGCGGCTACATACTTTCCCTCAAGGTCGCGAACCTCATCGAGGCTAAGAACATGGACGGGTTCTGGGTTAAATCGCGACTGCATGTCGGAGGCGCCCACGGGCTGCAAACCAGTGATCCGCGAGGGCGAGACACGCCCGGTGTGATACAGCTGGCAGGCAACGCGGCATTCCGGATTCACCGCTTTCATGGAGCTGATCAGCCGCTTCAGGTCCGGGATGAAATCGTCGTTCCAAAGCCCGAGCAGAAGACTCTTGAATACACCCGCTCCAGCCGGATCGATGGCGAATCCGCCGATCGATATAAGGCCGGCCCTTCCTCTCGCACGTTCCGTATAAAACTCGATAAGAGTTTCGTCCGCGTAGGACCCATCTCGGTGGTAGTTGAGATGCATCGCCGGCATCATGATGCGGTTGGCAATCTCCATCTCGCCGATCTGCATCGGCGTGAGCAGCTTCCACCTGTGCTCTGTGTAACGTTGCAAGGCCTTGCTCCGGACAAGAATTCTAACGAGCGTTAGATAGGTTAGAGTGCCCCTTTCCAGTAGGCAAGTCAATGGGACTTAGTTGAAACCAGTACTTGTCATTGTCGTGGCCCAGTTGTTCGGGACGTCCCTATGGTTCGGCCCCAACGGCGTCTCCCCCGCTCTTGCGCAAGTTTGGAACATGGCGCTGAAGGCGTCGGGTATCTGACTCCTCTGTGCGGGGGAGTCTTGAATGCGGGCCTTGTTGTGGCAGTAGCGTTTCCTTACGCCGTGCTCTCTCGGTTCTTGACAGGCGCTGCCTTGGCAGGAATCTATCCCCTAGGGATGAAACTGATCGTGAGCTGGGCTCGTCAACGGTCAGGTTTTGCCCTTGGTCTATAGGTCGGACTGCTTACTCTGGGCACGGCACTCCCCCATTTTGTTCGGGGGGTTGGAGCCGACTTGCCGTGGCAGGCGGCCATCCTTTGCTCTTCGGCCCTCGCCTGCCAGGTGGTTGCCTAGTGGCCCTTCTTGGTGACGGTCCTCACGTCCCTCCGACGCGGCGCAGCACTCGCTCGCAAGCACTCCTCGCATTCAGGAACCCGGAGTTTCGTGGATCGGCGCTTGGCTACTTCGGGCACATGTGGGAGCTCTATGCTTTTTGGACCATTACCCCTCTACTGGTGGCTCAATTGCTTTCCAGGCAATGCTCGCGCAAAGTGAAATCCGAGGTCGCCTACTTGGCTTTCTGCATCATAGGAATCGAGCAGTTGGCTGCGTCGCTGGCGGGTGGCTCAGCGGAAAACTGGGGAGTGCCCAGGTAGCATTGTTAGCTTTGGCCACATCTGGTGTGATCTGCCTCCTCTACCCGTTCGTAGTGACGGTTCCGACGCTAGCTACCGGATTGCTCCCGGAGGGCGTAGGAAGCGCTTTGACAATTCAGAATGCAATAGGCTTCCTGATCACCATTCCGTCGATCACCTTGGTAACGCGATTCTGGCCGGACGTAGACGCCTATTCAGCGTGGCTCCTTGCTCCGGGCCCCGCCTTGGGTGTTCTAGCGCTATTGCGCTCACCATTGCTTTCGATAAACCGAACTAAAAGCCTGGCGCGCAACTAGGCGTATCGAGGCGGCGGGTACCACCGGAGGTAGGGGGAGCCCGCAGGCGGGGGGATAGCGTCCGAGCGCGAGTTGAACTGTCCGAGCGCGAGTTGAACTGCTCGGTCGCCGTGGCCGTATTCTAACCTTGGGGGTATCGCTGGGGGTACTAGATGGCGGAAAACGCCCCAGTGCGTCCGGCTAAGTCTAAGAAAGTCCATTCTCGTACGGCCGTCGATTCCCGCCGCCTCCACCATCATGTATCTTCCGTATCGACCGTGCGGACCTCAAATGACATGCATCCCGACCGCTACCCTGCAGAGGGCAACGACCTGACCCAATGGCTCGTCGAAGCCGGACGGCGGGCTAGGGAGCACGACAAGGCGGTTCTGGAATCGTCGCGGATCGCGGTCGCGCAGCGGAAGACATCGAAACCAGGCTGGACGCGAAGCGCGATGATGGGACTGGCGGCGCTCGCCTTCCTTCAGTACTACTACTTCCACGTGATGGTCGAGATCGGGAAGTTGCCGACTGTCATCGTCTTCCTGCCGCCACCCTTGGGCTAGCGGGACCGCGGCCCTAGGCTGCGGGGGACAGGATCGCCCGAATGAATGCCTGGAACGCGTCGTCGTCGCGCGCGTGTTCCCACGCGGCACGCGGATACCGCACGGCAAGCCTCGCGTTCTCGGCGCGATCGTCCGGCGACGTCATCGGGTAGTAGCGGAACTCCCGCTCCCATTGCGGACGGATCCCGCGTGCCTTGCAGGCATCGAGATGCGCCAGGCGTTGCGCCCGGTGGTTCGCCTTGAACTGGCTCACGTGCTAGACGGCGACGCTCGCCTCGCGCGGCAGCCGCGGCGCGGCCTTCATGTAGAGGAGCGACGCGCGGAGCCGCTCGAGCGCGGAGAGGGCGCGCACGACGGCGACGACGCCGAATTCGCCTTCCAGGCTGCGGCGGGAGAGCGCAATGGCGACCGCGTTGGCGAGAGCGGCGATCGAGCCGTCGAGCGACACCTTCTCGATGTACGCCACGATCTCGCCGATCTGGTTGCGTTCCCGGGAGACCGCCTCCGCCCTCAGGAGGCGCTCGATGTTGTCGACCAGGATGAGAAGCTCGTCGATGTCGGCGGTGCGCATGCCCGGAATCCTACGTCCGCGGCGCGACCGTCGGTCGTCAACGACTGTCAGGGGTTTGCCCTCAGCGAAACCGCTCCGCCGGCCAGAAGAACGCTTTCACCCACGCGAACGCGATGAGTTGCTCGACGACGTCCCCCGCGCCGGCGCTGCTCAACCACCAGGTTCCCGGGTCGTACTCGACCGGATCGGCGGCGAAGCAGCCCACCCGGACCGAGGACCCGAAGGCGACTTCGTACAGGAAGCGCGAGCGGCGGGCGTGCGCGCCGGCGGACATGACCTCCAGCGCACGCAGTGTTACGCCCTGATCCTGCGTCCATTGCTTCACCGCGAGAGCGCTGAGGTAGGTTCGATTGCGGATCGGCATCCGGGGCAGATGCACGGCCACCACGGCCTCGGGCGGCACGCCACGCGCCACGAGGAACTCGCGGGCGCGCTCGGCGAAGCTGCCGGCATCCTCCTCCTCGAACCAGCGGGGAAGCGGCCCGCCGGTCGTGATCGCCCGCTCGTAGCCGCCTCTCTTGAACCGATCGACGGCTTGCTGGAGCTCCTGCGGCGCCATCCATCCCTCGACGACGAGCACCTTCGCCCCGACGGGCTCGTTGAGCGCGAGGAAATCGTAGAGCGAGCAAATCGCAAGCGCGGCGGCGGTCGAGATCACGCCGAGCATCACCAGCCAGCCGGAAGCCGTGGGGACCCACACTTCCCGCCGTCGCGCGAGAGGCGGCCAGCGCATCCTCAAGCCCGGTCCATCAACAGCATGTAGGATGCGTGAACCACTTCCTTGTTCGGACAAGGTGCGAATTCGATCATAGCCGCATGGGCGACAGCGTCGAATCTCAGGCGATCCGGTACGCCTCCGGCCTGGCCGGCGGGGAGGAATCGCTCGCCAGCCGGCTCGGGGTCAGCCTCGCGACCCTCCGCGTCTGGATGGCGGGCGCAGAACAGGTGCCCGACGACAAGCTGCTCGCCCTGCTGAACGTGATCCTCGAGGCTATGGAGCGCGGTTCGGCTTAGCAGTCCCCGCGGAGTCCGCGAGTTGCGTCAGCACGATGGCGAGGGCCCGCACCAGGACCGACCGGGGGGGCTGGTGCAACCCGCTCAGCCAGCACGCCACCTGCATCGGGGATGCGCCCAGCGCTTCCGCCAGGGAGCGCTCGCCGCCCAGTGTCGACGCGGCCTTGCTCAGAATGCGCGCGGGTACGGTTTCGAAAGGGGCGGCGGCGTCCATGGCGGGCAGCATACGGTCGGCCCCGGGAGGGCGCCGTAAAACCTTGTCAGCGCGTCTTAGGCGTGCACCCGTATCCCCCCTGCCGTATGATCCGCTCTGCTCAAAGGAGTCTTCAGAACTCCAGCCGCGACATGGCAATGTCCGCGGGAGGGCGCAATAATCTGTGATCGAGCGGGCGCCCCGCGCGCATCGCTATACGATCCTTCAGGCGGTTTTCGGGGGTTGCGGTGGTGGTCGATCGTACCGGGGAAACATCGATAGGCAGCTCGCTGGACATCGTCATGGTGGCTTCCATGCGGTGTCTGCTCGCGCTCCTCGCGGTGGCCATCGGCATGTTCATGGCCCGGTCGCACGCGGCGCCCGCCTGGCTCTACGCCGTGCTTGTCCTTTACCTGGCTTACAGCGCCACGGTGCTGGGCGCCGCGCTTCTGCGCCATGCCACGTTCGAGCGCGCCCAGCCCTGGGTGGACGTGGTGCTGGTCGCCATGCTCGTCGCGCTGACCGGCGATGCGGAAAGTCCTTTCATCCACTATTTCCTGTTCGCCGTGATCGTCGCGTCCTTCACGCGCGGGTTCCTCGAAGGCCTCTCGGTGACGGCGTGCGCCACCGCGGCATTCGCGCTCATCGGCACGGCCGGCCTCGCCTTCTCCGATCGCTCCGAGGCCAGCCAGGCGGTCACCGCGACGATCTCCCTGTTCCTGCTCGGCTACCTGATCGCGTACTGGGGCGGGCGCGAAGTCGCGCTGCGCCGCCGCCTCGGTTTGCTCCGGGAGCTCGCGGCCATGGGCAACCCGCGCGCCCAGCCGGACCAGATGATGCGGAGCATGCTGCATCGGCTGCTCGGGTACTACGATGCGAGCTCCTGCGTGCTGATCGTGCCGCGAGCCGGAACGACGCGCTGCACGCTGTATCGCGCGACGCAATCGGCGAAGGGCCCGGAGTGGCAAGCCGACGAAGTCGGCGAGAGCCTCGCGAGCAAGCTGCTTGCCCTGCCGGCGCAGACGCGGATCACGTTCGACGCGCGCCCGGGTCTCGCTGCCCGCGCGCCCACGCTGCTCGCCTGGGGTCCCGGCGGGGAGCCCTGCGGCCCGGCATGCGCGAACGAATGCATGGAGCTTTCGACCCTGTTCGAGGCCCCGCTCTTCGCTACCGTGCCGTTCAAGAACGGCGAGGCCCATCCCGGTCGGCTGTTCCTGATCTCCCCGAAGAAGCGCCTGAACGCGGCCGACGCCGAGTACCTTTCGCAGGTCACGACGCAGATCGCCACGGCGGTGAGCAACGTGACCCTGTTCGAGGAGCTGACCCGCAGCACCGCGCAAAGCGAGCGCTCCAGGATTTCCCGCGATATCCACGATACGACCGTGCAGTCCTACATCGGCCTGAAGATCGCCCTGGAAGCGCTGTACCGGGACATCGACCCGAGCGCGCCGGCCGCGGTACGCGTGAAGGAGCTGCTCGACATGGCCACGTTGACGGTGGACGACCTGCGCCGCTACATCGATCGGCTGAGCGGCCGTGCGCCCGCCGCCCCGGAGCAGGAGCTCATCGCGCGCCTCGAGGAGCAGAAACGCCGGTACCAGGATTACCACGGCATGAACGTCGAGCTGCGCACGCCCGGGAAGCTCGAGCTCACCGAAGAGGTCGCCGGTGAAGCCTACCGGGTGGTGTGCGAGGCCCTCAGCAACGTCTTCAGGCACACGAGCGCGCGCGAAGCGTATGTGGACCTGCGTTGCGAAGGGGGTACGCTCGCCATCGAAGTGGGGAACGAATCCGTGCCGACGGTGGACATGCCGTTCATGCCCCGCTCCATTACCGAGCGGGCCACGAGCATCGGCGGGAAAGTGCAGGTGCGCCGCAACCAGGGGCACGACGTGGTGAGAGTGACGGTACCGCTGCAGATCGCCGCGTCGAAACGGAGAATCTCCGTCTCCGCCTGAGGCCGCCGCCTGGCCCCGCTCAGGGGCGGATGTGCTGGTTGATCTCGATGATCGGCATCAGGATGGCCAGCACGATCACGAGGACCAGCACGGCCATGCAGACGATCGTGGCCGGCTCGAGGAAGCCGGTCAGGAGGCGGATGCGTACCTCGTTCTCCGACGCCTGCTGCCGCCCCGCCTGGGCCAGCGCGTGCGCAAGCCGCCCACCCGCTTCTCCCGACGCGACGATGTGGAGGAAGATGGCCGGCAAGCGCCTGGACCTGGCGAGTGCCCGATGCAGCGCTTCGCCTTCCTGCACCCGACGCGCGGCATCGTCCACGGCCGCCCGCAGGGCTGTGTTGCTCATGACGCGGGCGGCCACGCCAAGCGCAGGCACGAGCGGCACCCCGCTTTCGACCAGGATGGCCAGCGTTTCCGAAAAGCGTGCCGTATCGATGCCGCGCCACAGGGTTCCGGCCAGCGGCATGCGCAACAAAGCATCGTGCACCCGATCGCGCACCGCCGGCTTGCGGTAGCCCGCGCGCGCCAGGAACGCCACGACGACCAGCCCGCCCGCGAAGAGCAGCCCGTAGTCGGCGAAGATCCTGCTGGTCCACAGCAATGCCCGCGTAAGGAGCGGTAGTGCGTAGCGGCCCTGCTCGAATACGTGGAGGACCTGCGGAATGACATAGGCGAGCAGCCCTGCGACCACGACCAGCGCCACCCCGACAACGATCGCCGGGTACACCAGAGCGAGACCCGCCGAGTGCCGGAGCGACTGCCGGCGATCCAGGTAGTCGGCCAGCCTGGCCATGAGTTGCGCAAGCTCGCCCGCCCGCTCTCCCGTCGCGACGAGGCCGCGGTAGAACTCGGGAAAGCTCGCCGGGTGCTGTTCGAGCGCGGACGCGAGGCTGTGTCCGGCGCGCACTTCCGCTCGCACGGCCGCCAGGACGCGGCTGCTCGGCCCGCCCTCCCCTTGCTCCACCAGGGCATCGAGCGCGCGCTCGATGGTCAGCCCGGCCTCCAGCAGCCCGGCGAAGCGGCGCGTGAGGACGACGAGCTCCCCGGCACCGATGCCCCGGGACCTGCGCCAGACGCGGCTCCGGGCCGAGGACTCCGCGTCCACCGGCGCGAGCTCCACGGGCACGAGCCCCCGGCTCCGCAGTCCGGCCCTCGCCTGGCGCGCGGCATCGGCCTCGATCACGCCGCGCTGCGACTTGCCGTTCGCGTCGATCGCGACGTAGGTAAAGGCGGGCATCGGCTCAGGACTCCCGCGTGACGCGCAGGAGCTCCTCGACGGAAGTGATCCCGCCCGCCACCCATCGCAGGCCGTCCTCGCGCAGGGTGCGCAGGCGATGAGCCGCCACGTGCGCCCTCAGCAGGTGCTCGGCATCCGGCTTGTAGATGAGCGGCCTGAGCTGGTCGTCGACGGCGAGCAGCTCGTAGATTCCCGTGCGGCCGACATAGCCGCTACCCGCGCAGGCATCGCACCCCACCGGGAGGTAGTGCGTGCCCCCCGCGGAAGCAAGGGCAGCACGCATCTCCGCCGGGACCTCGGCGGACGCGGGCGCCGCCGTCCTGCACTTGAGGCAGAGCTTGCGCACGAGGCGCTGGGCGACCACGCCGAGCAGGCTCGAGGAGAGCAGGTAGGGCTCCACGCCCATGTCGACGAGGCGGGTCGTCGCGCTGACCGCGTCGTTGGTATGCAGGGTCGCCAGCACGAGGTGTCCCGTGAGGCTCGCCTGCACGGCGATCTGCGCGGTCTCCAGGTCGCGGATCTCGCCGATCATGATGACATCCGGGTCCTGGCGCAGAATCGAGCGCAACGCGCGCGCGAACGTCATTCCGATCCTCGGGTTCACCTGGGTCTGCGCGATGCCGGCCAGGTCGTACTCGATCGGGTCTTCGACGGTCATGATGTTCAGGCCTCGCGCGTCGATGCGCGAGAGCGCGGCGTAGAGCGTCGTCGTCTTGCCCGAGCCGGTGGGGCCCGTCGCCAGCAGGATGCCGTGGGGCCGGTGGATCAGCTCGTCCACGCGGGCCAGCGTGGAGGCGTCCAGCCCGAGGCTCTCCAGCTGGAGCGTCGCGCCCTCCTTGTCGAGGAGGCGCAGGACGGCGCGCTCGCCGTAGCCGGTGGGAAGCGTCGCGACCCGTACGTCGACCTGCCGCCCGGCGAGTCGCAGCGCGATGCGCCCGTCCTGCGGCAGGCGCTTCTCCGCGATATCCAGGTTGGCCATGACCTTGATGCGCGACAGCATCGCCGCATGCAGGCCGCGGTGCGGCTCGGCCGCCGTGTGCAGGACGCCGTCGATGCGAAAGCGCACCGTAGAGCGCGATTCGTACGGCTCGATGTGGATGTCCGAAGCGCGCTGGCGCAAGGCCTGGGTGAGGAGCACGTTGATCAGGCGGATGATCGGTGCGTCGTTCTCCGCCTCGAGGAGATCCTGCGTCGGCGGCAGTGCGTCGACGAGACGCGAGAGATCCAGGTCCTGCTCGATGTTGTCGGCGACGTAGGCCGCGGACGCGTTCGCCCGGGAGTAAAGCTCGCCGAGGCGCCGCTCGAAGACGCCGACCGGCTCCACGGCGCCGACGCGCAGCGGCAAGCCGAGCACGCGCCGCAGCTCGGACAGCGCGTGCACGCCCGCACCCTCGCGAAGGCAGACCACCGCCTCCTCGTCGGAGACGTCCATGAGCAGCGCGCCGTGCGCGCGGGCGAACGAGTACGGAACGAGACGGGCGAGCGTCTGGCTGTCCGCGGTCATCGTGGCGCCCGCCCGCTCAGAACTCGGGCACGGCGGGCAGCACCGGCGGCTCCATGTCCGGCAGCACGGGATGGGGCTCGGCGCGGGTGGCTTCCTGCTCGGTCTGCATCTGTCGATAGCGCTCGGAGGTGAACGCCGCCGCCGCCGCCCCCTCGCGCAGGACGATCGGCCGGAGAAACACCATCAGGTTGGTCTTGGTCTGCTTGCGCGTCTCGTACCTGAAGAGCAGGCCCAGGCCGGGAATATCCCCGAGCACGGGCACCTTCTCGACGGCGGTGTCCGTGCCGTCCTGGACAAGGCCACCCAGGGCCACGATCTGCCCGTCGTCGATCAGGACGGTCGACTCGATCGAACGCTTGTTGGTGATGATCCCGGCGGCGTTGAGCCGGTCCTGCACGCTCGACACCTCCTGGTAGATCTGCAGCCTCACCGTCCCGCCCTCGGAAACCTGCGGCCGCACCCGCAGCGTCAGGCCGACGTCGCGGCGCTCGATCGTCTGGAACGGCGTGGGCGTCGTGGTGGAGCCGGTCTGCGCGTACTGGCCGGTGATGAACGGCACGTTCTGGCCGACGACGATCTTGGCCTCCTCGTTGTCGAGCGTCAGCAGATTGGGCGTCGACAGGATGTTCGCTTTCGCGTCGGTCTCGAGCGCGCGCGCGAGCGCCGCCAGATTGGTGACCGTGCCGACGCCCGGGATGGTGATCGTCCCGCGCACGACGCCGATGCTCAGCCCCGGCCCGAGGCGCGTCAGGTTGCCGGCGGCCTCCACGATGTTGGATCCGGCGCCCGGCGCGCCGAAGTTGGTCCCGCCGGCGATGCGCGACTGGGTCGACGAGAGGTTGCTCAGCGATTGCCACTGGATGCCGAACTCCGCCGCCTTGTCCGCGGTCACCTCGACGATCAGCGCCTCGACGAACACCTGCGCGCGCCGCACGTCGAGCTTCTCGATCACCCTGCGCAGGTTGGCGAAGATCGCATCGGGCGCGGAGATGATCACCGCGTTCGAAGCCGGATCCGCCTGCACGATGCCGCCGAAAGCCTGCGGCCCCTGGGTGGCGAGGCCGGGCGCGGGGGCGAGCAGCGGCGTGGTCGAGCCCGTGGCCGTGGGCGCTGGCGAGGCAAGCTGCGGCGTCCCGGACTCGGCGGCGAGGATGGAGCGCAGAGTCTGCGCGACGCGCACCGCCTCGGCGTTACGGAGGTAGACGACGTGGATGTTTCCCGAAGCGCCGGTCGGGATGTCCAGCTGCTGGACCATCGCCTGCACGCGCCCGATGCGCGCGGGATTGTCGGAGCGCACGATCAGGCTGTTGGTCCGGCTGTCGGCGGCGACCAGGACCCGCGAGCGCGTATCGGGGGCCGTACCGGCCTGCCCGGCCGCGCCCGCGCCCTCGGACAGGATCCGGTTCACCGTCTCCGCGAGGTCGTGGGCCGCCGCATAGCGCAGCGGGATCACGACGGGCTCGGCGCCGCCCGGGCGGTCGATCGCCTCGATGATGCGCTCGATGCGGCGCAGGTTGTCGGCATAGTCCGTGATGACGAGCGTGTTCGACGCCGGGTACACGGCGATCGGATTGTTCGGGCTGATGATCGGACGCAGCACCGGGAGAAGCTGGCTCGCCGACTCGAACTTGAGGGCGTAGACCTGCGTCACCAGCCGGTCGCCGTGGCTCGTGCCGCGCGGCGGCAGCGCGGAAAGCTGAACCTTCGCCTCGGCCTCGGGGACGATCTTGGTCACGCCAGCGCTCTCCACCACGGCGAAGCCCTGCAGCCGCAGCGCGGAGAGGAACATGTCGTACGCGGCGGCGGCGGACACCGGCTTGGCGGAGACGATGTTCACCGTTCCCTTCACGCGCGGATCGAGGACGAAATTGCGTCCCGTCATCTGGCCCACGGCGGCGGCGACGGCTTCGATGTCCGCGTTGGCGAAGTTGAGCGACAACGCCTCCTGGCCTCGCGCGGCGCCCGCGAAGGCCAGCGCCGCTAGCGCGCCGATCAGCGGTTCTTTCCAGCTCATCGCCGCGGGCGTGGCGCGTCCGTGGGGAGCGCCCCCCGGCGCTCCAGCGTCAGGCGCTCGAGCGCGCCGTTGCGCTCCACGACGACGTGGTGCGAATGCACTTCCTTGAGAATCACGCCGGGCGCGATCGCGTCGCCGACGCCGGCGGCGCGCGCTGCGCCTTGCTCGAGCCGAAACACCGCGCGCCCGCCCTCGCCGCTCTGCGGCGAGACCACGCCGAGAAGGCGCATGCCCCGCGCGCCGTCGCTGCGCTGTGCGCTCGCGGCGCCGGCGAACAGGCCGCGCGGAACGTCGACGGGCGCTTCCGGTTTCGCGGCGCTGCGCGCCGGCGCTTCGACGGATGCGCGCGGAGCGACGAAGACCCAAGTCCAGTGGGCGAGCATCACGGCCAGCGCGGCGACCAGGGTAAGCTCGAGCAATAGGACCAACGCTTCTCCCTCCAGCCAGTTCTTCAGCCGGCCGTTCATCTGTATAGTTTATCTCGCTTGAAACGGCAGGGGGAAACAATGCGCCGCGAGCGTCTGCGGAACGGATTCACGCTCATCGAAGTGATGGTCGTCGTGGCGATCCTGGCCATCCTCGCGTCGCTCATCGTCCCGAAGGTGATCGGTCGTCCCGACGAGGCGCGCGTCGTGGCGGCGAAGCAGGACATCGCGACGCTGATGCAGGCGCTCAAGCTCTACCGCCTCGACAACAATCGCTATCCGACCACCGAGCAGGGTCTGGCGGCGCTCGTCGCCGCGCCGAGCACCGCCCCCGTGCCGACGAACTGGAAGCCCGGAGGCTACCTCGAGCGCCTGCCGCGGGACCCGTGGGGCAATCCTTACCGCTACCTCAACCCCGGCCTGCGCGGCGAGATCGACGTGTTCAGCTTCGGCGCGGACGGCGTCGCGGGCGGCGAGGCGTTCGACGCGGATATCGGCTCGTGGGCCCTGTAGCCGCTGCCGTGGCCCGCGCGTGAAAGGATTCACCCTCGTCGAGATCCTGGCGGTCCTCGCCGTGGCCGCCGTCGTAGCGCTGGCCGCGGTCGTCGCGGTGCGGCCGGATCCCGTCGGCCGTGCGCAGAGCGAGGCGCAGCGCCTCGCGGCGCTTTTCGAGCTCGCCCATGCGGAGGCCGGCGCCAGCGGGCGGGCGATGGCGTGGATTCCGCAGCATGATGGCTACGCGTTCGTGCGCGCCGGTGCCGACGGAGGATGGGAAGCGCTCGACGCCGATGGACCGTTTCGCGCCCGCTCGCTACCCGCCGGCCTGAAGCTGCGCGGCTCGCGCTTCGTGCTGAGTGCGCGCGGGCTGCACGCGCCGGCGCAGGCGGTGATCTCCGGGAGCGGCGCGACTTTCATGGTGCGGAGCGGATCTCTTGGCCAGACCTCGGTACAGCGGCTTCACGCTGATTGAAGTGCTGGCGGCGCTCGCCATCGCGGCGATCACGCTGGCGGCGGCCGCGCGCGCGGTCGCGCTTTCCGCCGAGCATGCCGCGGAGGGCCGCTCGCGCGTGCTGGCGGGGTTCGTCGCGGAGAATCGCGTCGCCGAGCTCGTCGCGCGGCGCGCCTGGCCCGCGCCCGGGCGGTACGACGGCGTGGAGCGGCAGGCCGGAATGGAATTCGTCTGGCGCGCCGACGTGGCGCCG
Source organism: Burkholderiales bacterium (assembly GCA_035549805.1). Taxonomy (GTDB): domain Bacteria; phylum Pseudomonadota; class Gammaproteobacteria; order Burkholderiales; family SG8-39; genus SCGC-AG-212-J23. The sequence goes on along the minus strand of DASZQH010000194.1, from coordinate 13,329 downwards.
ACCGTGCATCCCGCGATCCGGCGCATCGAGGTGCGCGTCGCGCTGTCCGGCGCGCCCGGGCACGACCTGCGTCGCCTGGTGGCCATGCTGCCGAGGGACCCGTGACGCGCCGCTCCGGACAGCGCGGACTGACGCTCGTCGAGCTGCTCGCCGCGCTCGCCGTGCTCGCGGTGCTCGCCACGTTGAGCGTGCGCGGCATCACGGCGCTGGTCGCGACGGAGACACGGGCGCGCGCAGAGGTGGCTCAGTGGCAGGCCCTGGCGCGCCTCGCCGAGCAGATGCAGCACGATTTTTCCCTGGCGCTCGGGACGCCGGTGCTCGACGCGCAAGGCGCGCTCCTCGTGCGTCGCCGCTCGGACGCCGATCGGGCGAGCGACGACAGCCGTCCGCGAAACGTCGCCTTCAGGCTGCAGGGCGAGCGGCTCGAGTACCTCCGCTGGTCGCGCGCGGGCGGATCGATCCCCGAGACTTCGGTCGTGCTCGAGAAGGTGCGCAGCCTGGAGTGGCGCGCGCTCGGCGAGGACGGCGTGTGGCGGCCGCTGGAAGCGTCGAAGGACGCGCCGCCTGCACCGCGCGCGATGGAAGCGCGGCTCACGTTCGCCGGCGGAGCGCAGGTCAACCGCGTATTCGCCCTCCAATGAGGCGCGATCGCCAGGGCGGCGCCGTTCTCCTGGTCGCGCTGATGGTGGTGGCGATCGCGACGTCGCTCGCCGCCTTCGCCGTCCAGAGGCAGGACACGGCGGTGCGCCAGCTCGAGACGACGCGCGACTACCAGCAGGCGCGGTGGCTGGTGGTCGGTGGCGTGCACTGGGCCCGCACGGTCCTCGCCGAGGACGCGCGCCTCGGCCGGACCGATCACGCGCGCGAGCCCTGGGCGATCGCGCTGCAGGCGACCGAGATCGAGCAGGCGACGCTGACCGGCGCGCTCAGCGACGAGCAGGGACTCTTCAACCTCGCCAATCTCTCGCAGGACGGCCTGCCGAGCCTGCGTCACGTCGAGGCGTTCCGGCGCCTGCTGCGCGCCTTGGGCGAGCCGCCCACCCTGGCGGATGCCATCGCGGCGGCGCAACCCATGACCGAGTGGGACGAGCTTCACGACGTTCCCGGCTGCGACGAGAAGACCGTGGCCCGCCTCGCACAGGTCGCGACCCTGCTGCCACGCGCGACCCCCGTCAACGTGAATACGGCGCCACCCGTCGTGCTCGCGGGACTGGTGGAAGGGCTCGGCCTCGACGAGGCGACGGTGCTCGCGAACTCCCTGCGCGTAGCGCCGGCGAGCTCGGTCTCGGCGTTCGCGCAGCGGCTGCGGCCGGATCTCCATGTGGAGACCACCGAGCTGGTCGTGTCGAGCGGCTACTTCAAGGTCCGCGGCCGGGTCGTGCTGCGCAAGGCCGACGTGCGCGTGGAAGCGCTTCTCCAGCGCCACGGCAGGACGTTGCCCGAGATCCTCTGGGTCAGGACTTCGTGAGTCCCATCCGCGTCCGCCTGCTGCGCGACACCCCGGCGAGCGGCGAGTTCGACTGGCTCGCCGCAGGCGGCGCGGGCGCGCAGCGCTGGCGGATCGGCGATGCGCCGCTTGCCGCCGAGTGCATCGCCGTCGTGCCGAGCGAGCTCGTGACGCTGCAGTCGGTTCCGGTGCCGCCCGCACAGGCAGACCGCATCGGCGCGTCGCTGCGTTACCTCGTCGAGGACCGGCTGGCATCGGAGCCGGAGCGCACGCACGTCGCCTCGGTGCGAACGGCGAAGGACCGCCTGTGCGTGGCGGCGATCGATCGCGAATGGCTGCAGGGCGCGCTCGGCCGGCTGAGGCAGGCCGGGGTCACCCCGCGCGCCGCGTATCCCGAATGCCTGCTTCCGCCGTGCCCGGCCGAGACGTGGATCGTCGTCTGCGCTGCCGGGGAGGCGTTTGCGCGCACCGGGCCATGGACGGGCCTCGCGCTCGGCCCGCCGGTCGGCGCGGGAGAGCCGCCGGAGGCGCTGCGCATCGCCGTCCGCGACGACAAGCCCCGGCGCCTTCTGCTTCGCGCGACCCCGGAGGGCGCCGCCGCGGACGTTCGCGCCTGGTCCGGGATCCTGGGGATCCCTGTGCAGGCCGGGCCGGCGTGGGACTGGACGCGGGACTGGGAGCCCGCCCTCGACCTGCTCCAGGGCGAGTTCGCGCCGCGCACGACACGGCGCAACGGCGCGCGCCTGCGACGAGTGGCATTCCTCGCCTCGGCGGTGATCGTCCTGTTCTCCTCCGGAATCGCGCTGGAGTGGTTCGTCAAGGCCCGGCAACGCGCCGAGCTCACCAGCGAAATGGCGAGGCTCCATCGCGAAACGTTCGGAGATCGCGTTCCCGTGGTCGATCCGCCCGCGCAGATGCGCCAGGCCGTGGCGGAGTTGCGCCGGCAGTCGGGGCAGGCGATGCCGGGCGATTTCATCGCCCTCCTTTCGCGCGCCTTCGGCGGCGCGGCCGAGCCCGCCGCACGCGTCCACCAGATCGCCTACGACGGCACGACCCTCGCGATCCTCGTGCATCCCGCCGACGTGAAGCGGATCGCGACCCCCGCGGAGAGGCCGGAGCTCGAGATCACGACCGAGCCGGCCGAATGGGGCGGACAGCCGGCCGTGCGCGTGAAGCTGCGATCCCGGGAAGCGAGATGGACCGCGAGTCGCTGAAGCACAGGTGGCGCTCGGCCACGGCTCGCGAGCGGACGTTTCTTGCCGCGGGCGCGATCGCCTTCGCTGTCGCCGCGTTGTACGCACTGCTCTGGGAGCCGGGGATCGTGGCGATCCGCAGCCTGTCCAGGCAGCTGCCGAGGCTGGAGGCGCAGATCGAAGAAATGCACGCGCTGCGCGGCGAGATCGCCGCATTGCGCGACGGCCTGAAGCCCGACCGGGCACCGCGCTCGGCCGCCCTTCTGCAAGCCACCCTCGAAGCCGACCCGCTCGTCAGGGCGACGATCCGGATGCAGTGGCGCGGGGAGAGCCGCGTCTCCCTCGAGGCCGCCGCGATCGAGTTCGACCGCTGGATCGGCCTCGTGAGCCGGCTGCAGCGCGAGCTGGGCGTTCGCATGGAGCAGTGCACGATCGCCGCCCTGCCCCAGCCGGGAATGGTGAAGATGGAGGCCGTGCTCGCGCTTCCTGCGCACGGCGAGTCCGGCGGCCAATGAGCCCCGGGCGCTTGTTCGCATACGCGATCACCGCCTCGATCGCGTATTTGGTGACGGTGGTCGTGACCGCTCCCGCGAGCTGGCTCGCCCGCGCGCTCGAGCAGGCCTCTGCGGATCGACTGCATCTCCGCGAGGTTTCCGGCACCGTGTGGACCGGAAGCGCTCGCCTCGTCGTCCGGACACCCGATCGGCGCGGGCTCGATCTCGGCGTTCTTCGCTGGACGGCAAGGCCCTCGGGCCTGCTGCCGCCGCGGATCGGAGTCTCGCTGCGCGCCTCCGCTGACGCGCCGCCCGTTCTGCTGGAGATTTCGCCGGCGCGCATCGCCGTGGAGGACCTGGACCTCAAGATCCCCGGCTCGATGCTCCCCTCCTTCGCGCCGGTACTCGCGAGCTTCGGCCCCCGGGGAACGGTGCACGTGCGCTCGGAGAGCCTGCGGCTGGAGCGTGACGCCTACTTCGGGCTCGCCGAGGTCGAGTGGCAGGGCGCCGCGCTCGCCAGCCAGCCCGGCCTCGCGCTGGGGTCGCATATCGCTCGCCTCCGCGGGGCCGGGGAACGCGTCGACATCGACCTGGGTACCCTGGAAGGACCGCTCCAGCTGAGCGGCAAGGCGACCTGGCGCCCGAATGCCAGCTTCGAGATCGCAGGAAGCGCGCAGGCCCGCACCCCTGAAGCCAGGGCATTTCTGAGGAGCGTTTGCGCGGTCGATCACGCCTCCACCTGCCCGTTCGCCTGGCGCAGCGCGTCCGCGGAAGCTACCGCAGCGCGACGCTAATAGAGTTTTTCAATGCACCGGTCCCCGGTCGCTATACTTGCCCGCCAAATGCCGATCCGGGTATTCCTCATCGACGACCATCGCAGCATTCTCTGGGGCCTGGAGAAGCTGATCGATAGCTGCCGCCCGTCGATGGAGCTGGTCGGCAGCGCGACCAATATCGCGGAGGCGCTCGAGGGCGTGGCCGGCGACGTGGCCGACGTGGTCGTTCTCGACCTCGACCTCGGCCAGGAAAGCGGCGTGGAGGCGATTCCCCAGCTGGCGGCGGTCTCCAAGGCAAAGATCCTGATCCTCACCGGCCTGCGGGACGAAGCGGTCCACCAGAACGCCATCCTCGCGGGCGCCCGGGGCGTGGTCGGCAAGGAATCCCGGGCGGAAACCATCCTCGCCGCCATCGCCAAGGTCCACGAGGGGGAGGTGTGGCTCGATCGGGCCGCCACGGGACGCCTGCTCGTCGAGGTGATGCGGAAGAGCACGGCGCGGGAGTCGGTGGGAGCGGAGCAGCGCCGCATCGCCGAGCTGACCGTGCGCGAGCGGGAGATCATCGCCCTTGCGGCCGCCAACGCCGGCGCGACCGCCAAGGTCATCGCCGAGGAGCTCAGCATCAGCGAGCATACCCTTCGCAACCACCTCACCTCGATCTACGAGAAGCTGGGCGTGGCCAATCGCCTGGAGCTGTACGCCTTCGCGCACCAGCACCGGCTGGCGAAGCCCCGGCCCGTCGGCCGCTGAATCGGCGGCCGCACCCCGGCCGCCCGCCAAGAATCCCCTACAACCGGCCATGCGGAACCGGGAGGAACAACCCATGGCGCAGCCACGCCCGCGTGATTACCCTTCGGTAAGGAGGAGGGAAAGGTGGACCAGCGCGGACAAGAACAGCGAAAAGAAGAACGCGTGGCGGCCGCATTGCGGGTCAAGCTGTCCGACGACGTAGTCGGCATCGCCCGTGACGTCAGCCCATCGGGCGTGTACCTGGAGATGGCAGCCTCCAGCGCCCCCGGCAGCACCATCTCGTTCCAGATCGATTTCCCCACTGCCGGCGGCGTCCTGCGCCTGAGCTGCACCGGCGAAGTCGTGCGGGTCGACCAGCGCGACGGCCGGATCGGCGTAGGCGTGCGGATCGTCGATTCGAAGCTGCAGCAGGCCGACGCGCAGGTCGCGACGGTCGCCTGAGGGTCACCCCGAGAGCGTGTTCCGGCGGCGCCTCGCCACGAAGCCCATGAGGCCCAGCCCGGCGAGCAGCATGGCGTAGGTCTCCGGCTCCGGGATCGGGCTGGTCGGCGTGTACCAGGCGTTCGTCAAGCCGTCCTTCGAGCCCGCCTGGACGTTCAGGGCTACCGGCGGCGTGCCGAGGAAGGGATCCTGCCGGGACGCGAACGTGAGCGACCAGCTCACCCACTCGCCGCTCTCGAGCCTACCGCTCGACGGCCCGGCGTTGCTGCACGGTCCCGAGCTGCCAAAGCAATCCCCGAAGTCGAAGCCGACGCCGCCCAGCGTGGGCGCCGCGGTGACCATGTAGACGTTGCCGACGTAGCCGTTGGTCTCGATGTTCGAGATGCTCACCGGATCCGCGCCCGAGGCGCTGTTGAAAACCGCTTTCGCGATGAAGGCGCCCGCGCCGAAGACCGAGGCGAGCGTCGCTCCGTCCGGGGCGTCGAACGCACGCAGCGTGAAATCGAACTTGAGCCAGTCGGTCGTCGAGACCGAGAGCGAGGCGAACGTCTGCTCGGGCTGCAGGCTCGGGCCGGTATGGCCGTACCCGTTGGCGAGCCAGGTGCCGAACGCGTAGTTCCAGGTCGCGGCCTGCGCCGGGCCGTGTGCGGCGGCCAGGAGGATCAGTACGGTGAAGAATCGACGGAATGTTCTTTTCATTGGCTTGCTTCCTTTCGCTGTGGCGCGAATCTAGAGGTCCGCAGGCGAACGCGAATGAGAAGAACCTCCCGGAATCGGTAGGAGGAACCGCGCGGCTGACAAACTCTGACGAATCGCTACCAGAACTCCCAGCTTCGCGTGGCGAGGACCCAGGCGCCGAGCGCGGCGTTCGTCACCGCGTGCGCCGCGACCGGAACCCAGAGATTGCCGGTGCGGATGTAGAGCAGGCCGTACGCCGCGCCCGCGATCGCGCCCGCGGCCCACTGGTTGTGCTCCAGCGCGAACAAGGCGCTGCTGATCAGGATCGCGCGCGCGCCCACGGCGGCGGGCGAGACGGCGAGGAAATCCTGCCGCTCGATCCAGCGCAGGAGGAAGCTGCGCCAGAAGAGCTCCTCCATGACGGGAACGACGAGCGCGAAGCCCGCGAGGCGCAGGAGCGCCAGCGTCCAGTCCACGCTACCGTCGAAATGCAGCGGCTGGTAGCCCTGCCCTCGCCCGAACCTCAGGGCATCGTGGTCGAGAAAGATCCAGGCGACGAACACCGCCAGGCCGCAGGCTGCGGCAAGCCCCCAGCTCGAAGGCCGCACCGCCCTGGCGTCATGCAGCTCGTGGTAGCGCCGCCAGAACCACAGGAGCACCAATGCGACCAGCGCGCTGCGGACGATCGGCAGCCACGGATGCTGCAGGAACGAGCCGACGATGAGAAACGCGACGAAGACCCCGAACGGCGCGCATCGCTCGAACGTGCCGCCGGCGCTCTGCCTGTTCGTCTCCACGAAAGAAAAGCCCCGCCGCAGCGGGGCTTTCGGCGGCTCGTGCGACGGCTAGGCGGCCGCGATCGGTGCCGCGCGGTTGCGTCGCTTCCTGGCCAAGGCCAGCAGGCCGAGCCCGGCGAGCAGCATGGCGTACGTCTCGGGTTCCGGAACGGGCGTCGTCGGCGTGTACCAGCCGCTGTTCTCGTTCCCCGGTCCCCAGCTCTGCACGTGCAGGGCGACGGGAGGCGTCCCGAGCAGCGGGGTCTGCGGGGCGGCGAAGTTCAGCGTCCAGCTCACCCACTCTCCGCTCTGCAGCCTGCCGAGGTTGCCGCCATGGTTGCAGCTACCGCCTCCGCCGAAGCAGTCGGAGAAGTCGAAGCCGATGCCGCCGACATTCGCCGACGAGGAACTGAGCGTCACCGTGCCGACGGCCCCGTTGGTCTGGATGTTGCTGATGCTGACCGGGTCGGCGCCGGAGACCGAATTGAAGATCGCGCTGCCGATGTACGCGCTCGAGCCGAACGCGGAGCTCAGCGTGCCGCCGCTGACGGCGTCAAAGGCGCGGAGCACGAAGCTGAAGGACAGGTAGTCCGTCGTCGACACGGACATGTGGGCGAACGTCGTCGATGGCTGATAGACGTCTCCGCTCAACTGGGTCCCGAAGTGGTAGTCCCAGGTCTGCGCCTTCGCGGGGAGCGCGCTCGCGAGGAGCGCGGCAACCACCAGAGGCAACCAGTATTTCTTGTTCATGTTCTCATGTTCCTTTCGGTCAAATCCGGCGGCGGCGGCGCGCGACGAAGCCCATCAGCCCCAGTCCGGCGAGCAGCATGGCGTAGGTCTCCGGCTCGGGAATCGGCGCGAACACGCCGAGGTCCTGGGTCGAATTCGGCCCCGCCCAGACGTTCAGGGACTGCGTGCTCGGCCCGGTCCAGGCCATCGCGTTGGTGAGCCAGGTGTTCGCGAGGCTGCGCACCGAGCTGTCGCCGCTCGAGACGTAGAAGTCGCCGCTGTTCACGTTGTAGGCGCTGGCGGTGCCCTCGTTCACGACTTCCCAGACGGCGAGCTGGAAGGCGGCCGATTGCTGTCCGCCGGTGAGCGTCGATTGCAGGGTGTTCGTCGCCGCGTTCCCGTCGGCTGCGACGACGTAGGACGCCAGCCGCTCGAGCCGCGAGGCAACGAGTCCGCCGAGGAATGCCGCGCCGTCGGTGAGCGAGTAGGAAGTGCTGCCCGTGTTCAGCATGTGGCGGATGTCGACGCACCACGCCATGAAGGAGGTGCCCGCGGGGAGCGTCGGCCCGGAGGTGTCGGTCATGCGGAACGCGCCGGCGTACACGTTCTGGTTCACCGTGGACGGCAGCCCGTCGCGGATGTTGTAGGTGCCGAAATAGGAGCCGAACCAGGCGCCGTCGTAGCGCAGGGTGTCGGCGGATGCCGGGGCGGCGCCGAACAGCGAAACGGCGGCCAGAGCTACGGCAACCAGACCCTTGCGGCTTCTCTTGGAAATCTGCGTCATGGTGTTTTCTCCCTTGCGGCGACTTTAGTTCCCGCGCGGAAAATGCGAATGAGCCGAAGCTCCCGAAGCGCATAGTCGAAACCTCATGGGAGGGTGGCGGCATGACGAATCCTTGCGAGTCCCGCGTCGCTGCAAGGAAAATCGGCCGCGCGGGCCGTTGACGGCTAGGAGGTTCTGGCTATCGGGAAAAGCGCGCGCGCAAGGCGCCGATGCCCTCTTCCCAGCGTCCCGCCATGGCGTCGACGGGCGCGAGGTCCATCGCCGTGCGGCGGCTGACGGCGCGGGCGAGCTGGAACTGGAACACCTTCGCGGCCTGCGCGAGCGCGCCGAACGCGGCGATGGGCACGTCCATGCCGCGCTCCCCTTCGGCGGCGAGCCACTGCAGGAAGGTCTGCGCGAGCTCGAAGCACGCGCCGTACTGCCTCAGCGTCGCGAACGAGTATTTGTGGAATGCATCGAGGTCGCTCTTCGCCAGCCAGGCGAGGTCGTCCTCGAGCCGCGCCCGGAAGCGCCGGAAAGGATTTTCCGTCGGCGCCCGGCGCAGGTGACTGCGCAGCAGAGCCATGGACGCGTCGCGCAAGGAGGGACGCGTCGCGATCCCGGGCGCCACTTTCACGAACTCCACGTAGGGAGCGAGCATGCGCGCGTCGTCGGCGCCCCGCAGTCGCAGCAGGTGCTCGAAGTCCTCGCCCGCGACGTGGTAGTAGCCCCGGTTGTGGAAATACCCCATGTGGCGGCGCTCGAGATCGATCTCCGTCACCGCGACCGTGGTCTTCCAGTGCTCCCGCCGGTACGACGTTCCAGCGGTATCGGGGAGAAACCAGGCGTCGACCTCGACGAGCACCGGTCGCCCGCGACCGACCTGTTCCTCGACGTGCGCGGCCAGCGGCCGCCAGATGGCGAGCTCCTGCACGTCGAGGCCGTAGAGCGCGTGCAGGTCGGCGAGCGGAAACTTGAAGAAGGTCCACTGGTCGCCCTCGAAGTCGATCGCCAGCGTGAACGCGAGCGACGCGACGGGGTCGTGCCCGAGCGCATGCAGGAGCTCCACCCACAGGTCGACGTAGCAGTTGGTCTCCGTCCAGATCCGCCCCTCCCGGTGGATCGGATGAGGCTCGTGGCTCTCCGGGCGCAGCGCGAGGACGCGCTTCATGCCGGGTCCAGCACCGCCCTCACCGCCGCCGGCCAGGTTTCCGGGTCGAAGCCATGCCGGCGGAAGAGCGCGAGGGCGATGCGCTCCAGGCCGAATCCGACGCAGGCGGAATGCGCCACCGCGCCGTCCGGCGTGCGGATGTCGAACGCGACGCCGAAATGGTCGAGGTGATAGTTCGACGACGCCACCGCGGTCGGCTTCGCCGCGGAGGCGATCGGCACCACGAGCTCGAACTTGAGGGCCTGCTCGCGCTGCGTCGCCACCATGACGCGGCCGCCGCGGCCGAAGAACGGGTCGTTCGCCACCACGCGTACCGGATCGAGCCCCAGCGAGCGCAGCATCGCCTCGCCGCGGTCGAGCCAGTCGTCGCGATGGCGCAGCGCCTGCTCCGGCGTGCCGAGGCGCACGAACTCGTGCATGCGGAAGAGCTGCATGCGCGCCGGATCCTCGGACGGCTCGTGGCGGAAGACGAAGCTGCGCAGGTCGACGGTCCGGCCGGCGGCCGGCAGGACCCCGGTCGCCGTGGGATACAGCGGATAGCACGCCGCAGGCGCGAGCATCACGTCCGTCGGCGCGAGGCAGCAGGCCCAGTCCTCCCCGGCCTGCTTGCGGCGCACCAGGTCGAGGTGCGCCTTGTCGTCTCCCATGAAGCTGTGCACCGAGCCCATCAGGTCGGGAAAGCTCTCGAGATGATCGGTGCGCAGGTAGTTCGCGCGGCTCACCACGGGAGGAAACCTGATCACCTCGGGAGCGAACGGCGCGCCGCTGCGCGTCACGAACGCATCGAGGCGCTCGATCAGGCCCTCGAACGTGCCGCCAAGGCCGTAGACGCCGCGCACGCCGGTTGGAATCAGCAGGCCGGCGGCGACGAGCTCATCGCGGTAGTCAGCCATCCTTCGCCCCTTCCCGCTGCGCGAGCAGCATGGTCGCGTTGTGGCCGGCGATGCGGTCGTTGTTCACCATCAGCGCCGCGCCGTACGCGTCGCGCAGGTGCCGGCAAAGCGAGTGCTTCGAGCCGTTGCGGTAGCCCTCGATGCCGCAGACGAGGAGCGCGCGGCCGACGATGTCGACCACGAGGGTCGAGCTCGCCAGCTTGAGGTTGTTGATGTCGATCGCGAAGCGGAACCCGCTTTCCTGCGCCGCCTCGCCGGCGAGGACGCGCTCGTAGCGGTGCAGCGCCGCGGCGATGTTGCTGCGCATGGTCTGGAGCACGGTATCCACCTCCGCGAGCCGCAGCGCCGAGGGCGGAGGCACGCCGGGCGTGCGCCGCGCCTGGGCACGGACGAACGCGTGCGCGCGCTGCACCGCATCGGTGGCGATGCCGAGCCACAGCGAGCTCCACAGGATGTGGGACACCGGGTGCATGGTGCGGCTCAGGATGTCGGCGAACGGCGCGGGCAAAACCTGCTCCGCCGAGCCGCGCGCGCTGACCGCGAACCCCGAGCTGCAGGTGCCGCGGAAGCCGAGCGTGTCCCACCCGGAGATCTCTTCCAGCCCGCACTCGGCGCGCCGTGCGAGGACGAGCACCTGGTCCGCGGCCGGCGACGCCGCATCGCGGCGGCAGGTGATGAGGAGGTCGTCGGCCTCGCGGCCGTAGGAAATCACGGGTGCCTTCTTGGCGAGCGTGAAGCGGCCGCCGGCGAGCTCGATCGCGCAGACGCTGGAGCGCAGGTCGCCGCCCGTGCCCACCTCCGTGGTCGCGGACGCCATGAGGAGCTGCCGCTCGGCCACTTCCGCGAGGTAGCGCCGGAAGTAGGCCGTATCCCGGGCGTGGTGCACGATGCAGGCGACCTGAATCGAGTGCATCGCGTAGATCATCGCCACCGAGCCGTCGTAGTGGCCGAGGGTCTCGCAGAGGCGGGCGACTTCGCCGATCGCGAGCCCGGCGCCGCCGAGCTCGCGGGGAACATACGCGCTCAGCGCTTGCGCCGATTTCAGGGCCGCGAAGGCTTCGGCGGGAAAGCGCGCTTCACGATCCACGTCGTCCGCGGCGGGACGGACGACCTCCTCGCCGATCTTCCGGACGCTCTCCAGCAGGCCGTCGGGCATGCCTACTTGGGGACGAGCTTCGCCACGGCCTGCGCGATGGACCCGATGGTGCCGAACGTCTGGCGCCCGAGCATGTCGTCGGTGAACTCGACGTTGAACTGCTCCTCCAGGGCGAGCATCAGCCCCACGGTAGCGAGCGAAGTCAGCCCCGCCTTGTAGAGGTCGGTGTCCTCCGCAAGCCGCTCGGCCGGCACGGCGAGCCTGCCGTGCTGGACGACGATATGGCGGATCTTCTCGGCGTATTGGGATTCCATCTGCAGCGCTCTTGTCGTTGGCGGGCTCTTTCCGTCCCGGAGTCTAGGCAGCGCGTCGAAATACTAGTGTAAGACAACGTCAACGCAGCTGAGAAAGCCTTTCCATGTGCTCCTCCAGGACGTCGCCGGCTTCCGCCTGCGCCCACAGGGGCGAGAAGATGTGATCGGACGCGCCGACAATGCGCAGGCGGAAGCGTCCCCCGGCGGCGAGCTGGCGGCGGATGCCGTGCAGGGCCCCTTCGAGGAACTCCCGGTAGCGCTCGTTCGCGTTGTAGACGATGAGCACGTCGACGCCGCGAGCGGTGAGCTCGGCGAACGAGGCGGCGATCCGCCGCTCCGCGCCCCCCCACGCGCGCAGCGCCGGCGGGAGCCGCCGCGCGATCTTCCGCGCGAGGCCGCGGATCCCCTTCGCCGCGGGCGCATCCGCGCGATCGGCGTGGAAACGCAGCGGGTTGAGCATCACGATCGCGTCCACCGACGGACTCTTCAGGGCCGCCTGGAAAGCCTGGGAGCCGCCGGCGCAGAGCCCCGCGCAGCAGACGCGCTCGTAGCCTCGCTCGCGAAGCCAGGCGACCGCATCGATGACATCCCGGGTCCCTTCCGTCGTGTAGAGCCGTGCCAGGCCCTCCGGCGTCGCCGGCGGGCTGTCCCCGAGGCCCCGCAGGTCCATGCGCAGGACCGCGTGACCGCGGGCAGCGAGGCGGCGAGCCCATTCGGTGTAGTTGCGATTGATGCCGGAACGATGGTTGTGCCCGCCGTTCACGAGCACCACGGCCGGGAGCCGCGGCGCGCGATCCCGCGGCTCGCTCAGGATGCCGAAGAGCGAACCCGGACCGATGACGACGGGCGTTTCCCTGACCCCGCCCCCGGGCGCGGCGATCGCGAGGTCCGTCTCGGCGCCGGCAAGATGCGCCGGCGCGGGACCCTCGGCGCGCTCCGGAAAGCGCTCCGCCAGCCAGCCCGCGACCTGCCCCAGCGTTGCGGGCGCGTGGCCCGCGCCGTTCTCGTGCAGCACGCCGTCGAGATCCTCGGGCGGCGCGGCGACGAAGGCGACCGCGGCGCCCTCCGCGGACAAGTGCTCCGCGAGCCTCTTGTCTCCGCTCCCGCCGGCCCGCGGAAGAACGAGCGCCTCGCGCAGCGCCGCCGGGCGCACGCTCATCAGGTCGATGGCGCGCAGGTCTTCGATCATGGGCGCCGTCAGGAGGAAGCCGAACGCTTCGTGGTCTCCCTCGACGAAGCCGGGCGCCTGCTGCTTCGCCGCGACGTGCATTGCAGCCGCGGCCAGCTCGGTGCGGACCATCAAGCGACCCTGCGAGTACGGTCCCCAGAGCGCGACACCCGCCACATCCGGGCGCCGCGCCGACAGCAGCATGGCGAGCGTGCCGCCGAGCAGCGCGCCGAACAGCGCGAGTCGCTCCGCTCCGCTGCGCTCGCGCAGGTGATCCGCGCCGCAGTCCAGCGCATCGAGCCACATTTGCACCCGGCCGAGGTCCCTCGGGTGGCCCTCCGAATCGCAGGTTCCCGGATAGTCGATCCTGAGCACGGGAAAGCCCTCGCTCGCCAGGCGCAGCGCGAGCTGGCGGTACGCGCCGTGGAGCACCATCCGGTGCCATCCGAACGGGTCGCACAGGAGCACGGCGCACGATCGCGCCTTGCCAGGCGCGGGCGCGTGGTACCAGGTGAAGCACTTCCCCGCGGGCGTGCGGATCCATGCCGGCGTGCCGCCTTCGCGCAGGCCGCCCTGCGCGGACGTGGGGAAAGAACGGCTCACCCGATCACCGGCCCACGGCGACTTCGGTGCTCGCGCG
>DASZQH010000193.1:0-4097 GCA_035549805.1 Burkholderiales bacterium | reverse complement strand
GATGGACAAGGCGCGCGAGGCCAACATGGCCAAGGACAGCGTGCAGAACGCCATCAAGCGCGGCACCGGCCAGCTCGAGGGCGTGAGCTACGAGGAGGCGCGCTACGAGGGCTACGGCGTGGGCGGCGCGGCGGTCCTGGTGGCCTGCCTCACCGACAACCGCACCCGCACCGTCGCGGACGTGCGCCATGCCTTCACGAAAAACGGCGGCAACCTGGGCTCCGACGGCTCGGTGGCCTACCTCTTCAAGCATTGCGGGCAGTTCGTCTTCGCCCCCGGCACGAGCGAGGAGCAGGTGATGGAGGTCGGGCTCGACGCCGGCGCCGAGGACGTGGCGAAGCACGACGACGGCTCGGTCGAGCTGATCTGCGCGCCGAACGACTTCGCCGCCGTCAAGGCGGCCCTCGACAAGGCGGGCCTCAAGGCGGAGATCGCCGAGGTCACCATGAAGCCCGTGAACGAGAATCCCCTCGCGGGCGGCGACGCCGAGCGCATGCGCAAGCTGCTCGATGCGCTTGAGTCGCTCGACGACGTGCAGGACGTCTACACCACCGCGGTGCTCGACTGAAGATCCTCGGCATCGATCCGGGGCTGCGCGTCACCGGCTTCGGTGTCATCGAGAAGAACGGCGCGAAGCTGCGCTACATCACGAGCGGCTGCGTCAGGTCCGGCCCGGGCGAACTCGCCGCGCGCCTGAAGATCCTCCTCGACGGCCTGAACGAGATCATCGACGCCCACGCCCCCGAAGCGGTCGCGGTCGAGAAGGTGTTCGTGAACGTCAACCCGCAGGCCACGCTGGCGCTGGGCCAGGCGCGCGGCGCCGCGATCTGCGCCGCGGTGCTCGCCGACCTGCCGGTCGCCGAGTACACCGCGCTGCAGGTGAAGCAGGCGGTCGTCGGCTACGGCAAGGCCAAGAAGGACCAGGTGCAGCACATGGTGCGGCGCCTGCTCGCCCTGCCGGGCTTTCCCGCCGAGGACGCCGCCGACGCGCTCGCCTGCGCGATCTGCCATGCCCACAGCGGCCAGCTCGGCGCGCTCGACACGAAGAAGATGCGCATGAAGGAAGGGCGCCTGGTTTGATCGGCCGCCTCTCCGGCAGGCTCCTCGCCAAGCAGCCGCCGCAGCTGCTCGTCGACGTCGGCGGCGTGGCGTACGAGGTCGACGTGCCGATGAGCACGCTCTACGCCCTGCCGGCGGTGGGCGAGCAGGTGACGCTCCTCACGCACCTGTCCATCAAGGAGGACGCGCACACTTTGTACGGCTTCGCCACATCCGAGGAGCGCGGCGCCTTCCGCCAGTTGATCAAGATCTCCGGCGTGGGACCGCGCACCGCGCTGGCGGTGCTCTCCGGCATGTCCGTGGGCGACCTCGCCGCCGCGGTCGCCGCGCAGGACGCGGCGCTGCTGACGCGGGTGCCCGGCATCGGCAAGAAGACCGCCGAGCGGTTGCTCCTCGAGTTAAAGGGCAAGCTCTCCGAAGCCGCGCTGCCCGGTTCGGCCGGCGAGAAGTCCTCCGACGTGGTGAACGCGCTCCTTGGCTTGGGCTACAACGAGAAGGAAGCGGCGCTCGCCGTGCGGACCCTTCCGCCGGGCCTGCCCGTCGCGGAGGCCATCCGCGCCGCGCTGAAAGCCCTGTCCAAGGGCTGACCCGTGGCGCTCGCGCAACGAGCACGCCCCGAAAGCCGCGCCGGTAGCGCGCGTCATAACCGCGTAACAAGCGGCTCGATAGCGTACTTGTTCCTCAACTTCGGAGTCCAAGTGTGAAGACCAAGATCGTCGGCGCCGTCTGCGCCGCAGCGCTGGCCCTGCCCGCGGCAACGTTTGCTCAATCCACGGAAGAGACGGGCGTGTATATCGGTGGGAGCATCGGGCAAATGGAAGCGGAAGGCACCTGCCCGGCCGGCTTTACCTGCGATTTGAAGGACACGGCCTGGAAGCTCTTCGGCGGCTACCGGGTGAATCGCCACCTCGCGGTCGAAGGCTCGTACTTCAATCTGGGCGAGATCAGGCTTTCCGGCGGTGGCGTGAGCGCGACCGGAGAAGGGGACAGCTGGAGCCTGGCGGCCGTGGGCATCCTTCCGGTCGGGTCGAGCTTCTCCCTCTTCGGCAAGGCGGGCGTCGCCAAGACGGAAGTGGAGGCGCGCGCGACCGGTCCCGGCGGCACCGTGGTGGGCAACGGCGATCAGACGGAGCTGCATTTCGGCGCCGGCGCCATGTTCAGCATCTCGCGCAATCTGAGCCTGCGCGGCGAATGGGAGCGTTTCGAGGATTCCGAGGTCGACATGATCTCGATCGGCCTGCAGTACCGCTTCTAGCACCACGCGAGGAATGGCGCGGAGAAGGCCGGGGCAACCCGGCCTTTTCATTTCGTCTGGCAGAATGCCGGCGTGGCGATCGAGACCGACCGGCTGATTTCCGCCAAGCCCGCCTCCGCCCAGGAGGAGCAGATCGAGCGCTCGCTGCGCCCGGTGACGCTCGCGGAGTACGTCGGGCAGGAGAAGGTGCGCGGGCAGCTCGAGATCTTCGTGCAGGCGGCGCGCGCGCGGAACGAGGCGCTCGACCACGTGCTGCTGTTCGGCCCGCCGGGCCTGGGCAAGACCACGCTCGCGCACATCATCGCGCGCGAGATGGGCGTGAACCTGCGCCAGACTTCGGGCCCGGTGCTCGAGCGCCCGGGGGATCTCGCCGCGCTGTTGACGAATCTGGAACCCAGGGATGTCCTGTTCATCGACGAGATCCACCGCCTGTCGCCGGTGGTCGAGGAGATCCTCTACCCGGCGCTCGAGGACTACCAGATCGACATCATGATCGGCGAGGGGCCGGCGGCGCGCTCGATCAAGCTCGACCTGCCGCCGTTCACTCTGGTGGGCGCGACCACGCGCGCCGGCATGCTGACCAACCCGCTGCGCGACCGCTTCGGCATCGTGTCGCGCCTGGAGTTCTACGACCACGCCGAGCTGACGAAGATCGTGCAGCGCTCCGCCGGCCTGCTGAAGGCGACCCTCGCGGACGAGGGCGCGGCGGAGATCGCCTCGCGCGCGCGCGGCACGCCGCGCATCGCGAACCGGCTGCTGCGCCGGGTGCGCGACTACGCCCAGGTAAAGGCCGACGGCGTCGTCACCAGGCCGGTCGCCGAGGCGGCGCTGAAGATGCTCGACGTCGACGCGCTCGGCTTCGACCTCATGGACCGCAAGCTCCTGCTCGCGCTGATCGAGAAGTTCTCCGGCGGCCCGGTCGGCCTCGAGAACCTCGCCCACGCGATCGGCGAGGAGGCCGACACGATCGAGGACGTGCTCGAGCCCTACCTGATCCAGCAGGGCTTCCTGCAGCGCACGCTGCGCGGGCGCATCGCCACCGCGGCCGCGTACCGGCACTTCGGCATGAAGGCGCCCGGACCCCGCGACCTGCTTTCGGACAGTTGAAAAAGCCCTTTTCGATTCCCGTCCGCGTTTACTACCAGGACACCGACGCGGGGGGTGTCGCTTTTCACGGACAGTACCTGGCGTTCATGGAGCGCGCGCGCACCGAGCTGCTCAACGAAGGGAAGATCGACATCGCCCAGTTCAGCGAGCGCCACGGCCTGCTGTTCGTCGTCCATGAGATCCACGTGAAGTACCACCGGCCCGCCCGGCTCAACGACCTGCTGGGCGTGAGCGCCGAAGTGGCTACAATCGGCCGGGCCAGCCTGGTGTTCCGCCAGCGCGTGGAACGCGGCAGCGAGCTTCTGGTCGAAGCCGAGGTCACGCTGGCGCTGGTGGACCGGGAGCGCATGCGGCCGGTCCGCATTCCCCAAGAACTCGAACGGGCACTCCGACCGACATGAACGTGACGCAGGACCTCGACATCTGGACCCTCGTGCTCAACGCGAGCATCGTGGTGAAGGCGGTGATGGGCCTGCTCCTCGCGGTCTCGTTCATGTCCTGGATGTTCATCTTCCAGAAGTGGTTCTCGATCCGGCGCGCGGCGCGGCAGACGGAGAAGTTCGAGCGCGAGTTCTGGGCCGGCAACGACATCGTGGCGCTCTACCAGGGCGCGGTGAACCACCGCCACAGCATCGGCAGCCTGGAGCGCATCTTCGAGGCGGGCTTCCGCGAGTTC
>DASZQH010000192.1:0-4682 GCA_035549805.1 Burkholderiales bacterium | reverse complement strand
TCGCCGGCCGCGCGGCTGCTCACCGGCGCGCTCGGCGCCGGGCTCATGCTGAAGAGCGTCGGCACCGGTCGACTGCGCGGCGCGCTGCTCGGCGCGGCGGGCGGCGGCCTGCTCGCGCGCGCCGTGACCAACAAGGATCTTGCGGCGCTCGTCGGCCTGGGCGGCCGCGGCATCACGGTAGAGAAGCGCATCGACGTCAACGCTCCGCCCGAGCAGGTGTTCGAGTTCTGGACCGACTACCAGAACTTCCCGCGCTTCATGGCCAACGTGAAGGACGTGCAGCGCGTCGCGGAGGGCCGCTCGCGCTGGACCGTCGCCGGCCCGGCCGGCGTGCCCGTGCACTGGACCGCGGAAGTCTCGCGCGTGATCGCCAACCGCCTGATCGAGTGGCGCGCGACGGCGGGCTCGCAGGTGCGGCACGACGGCAGCGTGCGCTTCGATCCCGCCAACGGCGGCGGGACGCGCATCGTCGTGCAGCTGCGCTACTTCCCCCCCGCGGGCGAGTTCGGCCACGCCATCGCGGCGCTCTTCGGCGCCGACCCGAAGACCGAGATGGACGCCGACCTCCTGCGGATGAAGACGATGATCGAGACCGGTCGGGCGCCTCACGACGCCGCCCGACCGGCCCCGAACTAGGCGGCCTTGGACTTGGCCGGGCCGGCCTTGGAGATGATCTCGCGCAGCACGTAGGGGAGGATCCCGCCGTGCTTGTAATAGTCGACCTCGATCGCGGTGTCGATGCGCGACTTGACGGTGATCTGCCTCTCCGTGCCGTCCGCCTTCCTGATCTTCAGCTGGATCTCCTGCTGCGGGCGCAGGTCGTCCAGGCCGGCGATGTCGATACTCTCGTCGCCCTTCAGGCCGAGCGACTGCGCTGAATCGGTGCCGGTGAACTGCAGCGGCAGCACGCCCATGCCGACCAGGTTGGAGCGGTGGATGCGCTCGAAGCTGCGCGCGATCACCGCCTTCACGCCGAGGAGCTGCGTGCCCTTCGCCGCCCAGTCGCGCGACGAGCCGGTGCCGTATTCCTCGCCGCCGAACACCACGGTCGGCGTGCCTTCCGCGATGTACTTCATGGCCGCGTCGTAGATCGGCTGCCTTTCCCCTTTGTGGAGGGTGAGGCCGCCTTCCGTGCCGGGCAGCATGAGGTTCTTGATCCGCACGTTCGCGAAGGTGCCGCGCATCATGACCTCGTGGTTGCCGCGGCGCGCGCCGTAGCTGTTGAAGTCCGACACGGCGACGTCGTGCTCCTGCAGGTAGATGCCCGCGGGCGAGGTCGGCTTGATGGAGCCGGCGGGGGAGATGTGGTCGGTGGTGACCGAATCGCCGAACACGCCGAGGATGCGCGCGTCGCGGATGTCGCCGGGCGTGCCCGGCTGCATCGAGAAGCCGGCGAAGAACGGCGGCTCCGCGATGTAGGTCGACTGCGGCCAGCTGTAGACCTGGCCGGAGGGGGCGGAGATCTTCTTCCACAGGTCGCTCGAGTTGCCGAGGTCGGAGTACAGCCTGCGGAACGTCGGGGCGTCCATCGCGTGCTTCATCAGCGCGCGGACCTCCTCGGCGGTCGGCCAGATGTGGCCGATGAACACGTCCTTGCCGTCCTTCGACTTGCCGAGCGGCTCTTCCTTGAAGTTCTTCAGCACCGTGCCGGCGATCGCGTAGGCGACCACCAGCGGCGGCGAGGCGAGGAAGTTGGCGCGGATGTTCGGATGGATGCGCGCCTCGAAGTTGCGGTTGCCGGAGAGCACCGCGGCGCACACGAGGTCGTTCTTCGTGATCGCCTCCTCGATGGTGGGCGCGAGCGGGCCGGCGTTGCCGATGCAGGTGGTGCAGCCGTACGCCGCCACCGAGAAGCCGAGCTTCTCGAGGTAGGGCAGCAGGCCCGCCTTGGTCAGGTATTCCGTGACGACGCGCGATCCCGGCGCGAGCGAGGTCTTGATGTGCGGCTTCACCGTCAGCCCGAGCTCGACCGCCTTCTTGGCGAGCAGGCCCGCGGCAAGGAGGACGCCCGGATTGGACGTGTTGGTGCACGAGGTGATGGCGGCGATCAGCACGTCGCCGTTCTTCATCTCGATGCCGTCGGCGGTGCGGTGCGCCTTGTCGAGATCGTCCGCGCGCTTGGCGAACCCGTTCTCGGCCACCGGCTTGGAGAAGAGCGAGGTGAAGGTGCCCTTCACGCGGTCGAGGTCGATGCGGTCCTGCGGCCGCTTCGGCCCGGCGAGCGACGGATAGACCGCGGAGAGATCGAGCTCGAGGACCTGCGAGTAGTCGATCTCGCCTGCCTTCGGGATGCCGTACATGCCCTGCGCCTTGAAGTAGGCCGCGAGCGCGTCGATCTTGTCGTCGGTGCGCCCGGTGCCCTTGAAGTACTCGATGGTCCGGTCGTCGACCGGGAAGAAGCCCATCGTCGCGCCGTACTCCGGCGCCATGTTGGCGATCGTGGCGCGATCGGTCGCGGCGAGCGACGCGGCGCCCTCGCCGAAGTACTCGACGAACTTGCCGACCACCTTCGCCTTGCGCAGCATCTCCGTGAGCGCGAGCACCAGGTCGGTGGCGGTGCACGCCGGGTGCAGCTTGCCCTTGAGGTGCACGCCCACCACGTCGGGGGTGAGGAAGTACACCGGCTGGCCGAGCATGCCGGCCTCGGCCTCGATGCCGCCCACGCCCCAGGCGACGACGCCGATGCCGTTGATCATGGTGGTGTGGCTGTCGGTGCCGACGAGCGAGTCGGGGTAGCACACGCCGTCCTTCGACTTGTGCACGCCGGGCGCGAGGTACTCCAGGTTCACCTGGTGGCAGATGCCGATGCCCGGGGGAACCACCTTGAAGGTGTCGAACGCCTGCATGCCCCACTTCATGAACTGGTAGCGCTCCTCGTTCCTCTTGAACTCGAGCTTCATGTTCAGGTCGAGGGCGTTCTTCTGGCCGAAGTGGTCGATCTGCACCGAGTGGTCGACCACGAGGTCGACCGGGACGAGGGGCTCGACGACCTTGGGATCCTTGCCCATGTCCTTGGCCACGCCGCGCATCGCGGCGAGGTCGCAGAGCAGGGGCACGCCGGTGAAGTCCTGCAGCAGGATGCGCGCGACGACGAACGGGATCTCGTCGGTGCGCGGCGCGCCGGGCTTCCACCCCGCGAGCTGGCGCACGTGCTCCGCCGTCACCTTCCTGCCGTCGCAGTTGCGCAGCACGGATTCGAGCACGATGCGGATGGAGACGGGCAGCCGCTCCACCTTCGCGCCGAGTTTCTTGCCCAGGGCGGGCAGGGAGAACAGCTTGCCGTGCTTGAACGTCTGTACGGTGTCCTGGAATTCATGCGCCATGAAAGCCCCCATCGTTGATCCAAACGGCAGCCGGCGTGCAGCTGCCTTCGTGGTTCAGTTGCGAAAAGATTCTGGAACGCTCCTCGAGCAGCCCGGCGAGCTGCGCGTCGCAGCGCGCGATCGGCGTCGGGTACTCCCGGATCTCCCGGTTCAGCTCCGCCAGCCGGTGCTCGAGCGCGGCGCTCATACGACGAACAGGTCGACGAAATCGTTCACCGCCGTCTTCTGCAGCCGCTCCGCGTCCATGCACAGCTCGAGGATCGCCTTCTGGCGCTGCTCGGGCAGCCGGCGCGCGAGGTTGGTCTTGAACTTCTCGACCAGGACCGGCATCCCTTCCTTGCGGCGGCGCTTGTGCCCGATCGGGTACTCGCACACCACTTCCTTCAGCTTCCTGCCGTCCTTGAGCGTGACGGTGAGGGCGTTGGCGATCGAGCGCTTCTTCGGGTCGTGGTAGTCGCGGGTGAAGCGCTTGTCCTCGACGCAGGTGATCTTCGCCCTCAAGGCGTCGATGCGCTTGTCCCTGGCGACGCCGTCCTCGTAGTCGGCTGCGGTCAGCCGGCCGAAGAGGAGCGGCACCGCCACCATGTACTGGATGCAGTGGTCCCGGTCCGCGGGGTTGTTCAGGGGCCCCTTCTTGTCGATGATGCGGATCGCCGCCTCGTGGGTGCGGATCTTCACGCTCTTGATGTCCTCGGCGGTCTTGCCCATCGCCTTCATCTGCGCGTGGAGCTGCATCGCGCACTCCACCGCGGTCTGCGAGTGGAACTCGGCGGGAAAGGAGATCTTGAACAGCACGTTCTCCATCACGTAGCTGCCGAACTTGCGCTGGAACCGGAACGGCTTGCCCTTGAACAGGACGTCGTAGAACCCCCAGCCCTTGGCGGTGAGCACCGACGGATAGCCCATCTCGCCGGTCTTGGAGATCATGGCGAGGCGCACCGCGCGCGAGGTCGCGTCGCCGGCCGCCCAGCTCTTGCGCGAGCCGGTGTTGGGCGCGTGGCGGTAGGTGCGCAGCGCCTGGCCGTCCACCCAGGCCTGCGAGACGGCGTTCACGACCTGGTCGTAGGAGCAGCCGAGCATCTGCGCCACCACCGCGGTGGAGGCGACCTTGACCAGCACCACGTGGTCGAGGCCGACGCGGTTGAAGCTGTTCTCCAGCGCGAGCACGCCCTGGATCTCGTGCGCCTTGATCATCGCGGTGAGCACGTCGCGCATCGTCAGGCTCTGCGCCTGGTTGCGCGACAGCCAGTCGGCCGTGGCGAGGATGCCGCCCAGGTTGTCCGACGGGTGGCCCCATTCGGCGGCGAGCCAGGTGTCGTTGAAGTCGAGCCAGCGGATCATCGCGCCGATGTTGAACGC
>DASZQH010000191.1:0-7426 GCA_035549805.1 Burkholderiales bacterium | reverse complement strand
CCCCCCCCCCCCCCCACGCCCGCGACCGTGTTCACGAGCACCGGGAAGAAGGCCGAGAAGGCGACGATGAAGATCTTCATCGCGTCGTCGACGCCGAGCAGCAGGATGAGGGGCGGGATGATCGCGGGGATCGGGATCGGCCGCAGCAGCTCGACCGCCGGCTCGAGCGCCGCGTGCACGAGGCGCACGCTCGCCATGAGCAGGCCCGTGGCGAGGGCGGCCGCGGCGCCGATCGCGTAGCCGGCGAGCATGCGGTAGAGGGTCGAGCCGAACACCTCGACCAGCTCGCCGGAACGCACGCCCTCGGCGAGCGACGCGAAGATGCGCGTCACCGGCGGCCAGTTCGGGCTGGCAACCCAGTGCAGCGCCGAGACCTGCCAGAGGACGAGCAGCGCGACGAGCAGCAGCACGCCGCTCGCGCGCGTCGCGGCCAGGCGGCGCAGCAGGTCAGGCCTCATGCACCAGGGCTCCCTCGACGGAGGTGGCGAGCACGGCGGCGTCGCGCAGCGCCTCGGGCTCGCAGGCGACCGGGTCGAGCGAGAGCGCGGTCCAGTCGCCGAGCAGACCGGGGCGCAGCATGCCGCGCTCGTGCTCGCTGAAGCTCACGTACGCGGCGTCGCGCGTGTAGAGCGCGAGCGCTTCCTCGCCGCTCACGGCCTGGTCGCGCCCCACCGGCTCGGCGGTGCCGGCGACGTGGCGCGTGCGCGCCTGCCAGAGGCCGAGGAGCGGCGGATAGGGCGTGATCGGCGAGTCGGAGCCGCCGCCGACCTTCACCCCGCCGTCGAGCCAGCCGCGCACCGGCGTGGCCTTGCCCATCAGCACGGTGCCGAAGCGCTTCACCAGCACCGGGCCGAACGTGTATTGCATGGAGGGCTGGGTGGCGACGACGACGCCGAGCTTGGCGGCGCGCGCAATGTTGTCGGCGCTCGGCCAGAGGTAGGCGTGGATGAGGCAGAAGCGCAGGTCGCGGATCGGGATCTCGCGGTCGACTTCGGCGAAGACCTCGAGCGCGATGTCGATCGCCTTGCCGCCCACGACGTGCACGCCCATCGACCAGCCGCGCTGCGCGCACAGGCGCACCACGCGGCGGAAGGCCTCGGTCGGCGTCACCTGGATCCCGCAGTTGCAGCGCTCGTCGGGATAGGGCTCGCGCATCAGCGCGGTGGCGAAGGTCGCGGCGCCGTCGAGGTAGAGCTTCACGCCGCCGAGCTTCAGGCGCGCGTCGCCGAAGCCCGTGCGCCCGGGACTCGCGGCGATGCCGGCGAGCACTTCCTCGAGCGGGCGGCTCGAGTCGGCGAGCGGCATGACGACCGAGCGCACGCTGAGCTCGCCCGCGCGCCAGAGATCCTGGTAGATGCCCATCACCTCCGGGCTCACGCCCGGGTCCATGATGCCGGTGAGGCCGGCGGCGTTGTAGCGCTTCTGCACCGCGCGCAGCGCGTCGCGCTGCTCGGCCACGGACGCGGCGGGCGCGTGGCGCCCGACGAGCTCGAAGGCGGGCGGCTCGATCAGCACCCCGTTCGGCTCGCCGGCGGCGTCGTGCTCGATCTTGCCGCCCTCCGGGTCCGGCGTGTCGCGCGTAATCCCGGCGAGGCGCAGCGCCAGGCTGTTCACCGCCGCGGCGTGGCCGCCGCGCGGCAGGTAGACCGGCCGGTCCGCGCAGGCGCGGTCGAGCTCCTGGCGCGTCGGGTGGCGGTTCTCCGCCAGGTTCACCACGTGCCAGCCCGTCCCGCTCACGATCCAGGGCGCCTGCGGATGGCGCGCCGCGTAGGCGCGCACTTCCTCGATGATGTCGGCGATGCTCTTGCAGCCGCGCAGGTCGACCTGCGTCTGCTGCATGCCGGTCCAGAACATGTGGTTGTGCGTGTCGATCAGCCCCGGCACGACCGCGCCGCGCTCGAAGCCGATCTCGCGCGCGCCGGGCGCGGCGGCCGCGCGCGCCTGCGCGAGGCTGCCGACCGCGACGATGCGCCCGGCGCGGATCGCCATCGCTTCCGCGCGCGGGCGCTGCGGGTCCATCGTGACGATGGACCCGCGCACGACCTGATCCGTCACTGCACCACCTGCGTCGCCGTGCGGTAGAACATCGCCTTCGTGTCGAACGCGCCCTCGATCATCTTGTGCGTGCGCATGAGGTCGAGGACCTGCTCGGCGCGCGCCGGGTCGATCGTCTTCTCGTACTGCGGCAGGTTGAGCGCCTTCAGCTGCTCGGGCTTCATGCGCGTGTAGCCGGAGATGATCTTCAGCCACTCCTCCGAGCCCTTGTTCTGGTTGATCCAGTCCACGCCCTTGTTGTAGCCGCGCGTGAAGCGCTCGATGACCCCCGGGTTCGCCTTGATGTAGCTTTCGGTCGCGGCGTACATGCCGATCGGGATGCGCTTCTGCGTCATGAAGTACGGCCAGCCGACGAGCTGCGACACGCCGCCGTTCAGCCCGGCGGAAAGGAACGGCTCGACGACGAAGGCCGCGTCCACGCGGTCGCCGCGCAGCGCGTCGGTCATCTGCGGGAACGGCACCTCGAGGTAGGTGACCTTCTCCGGGTCGCCGCCGGTCGCCTGCACCCAGGCGCGCGCGTAGAGCCAGATGACGTTGTTCCGCGTGTTCACCGCGAGGCGCTTGCCCTCGAGGTCCTTGCCGGTCTTCAGCGCGCTGTCCTTCTTCACCACGATGCCGGCGAGGTCGGGCGGGCTGTCGCCGGTGCCGGCGCCGGCCGCGATCACCTGGAAGCCGAGCCCCTGCTTCGCGCCCAGGACGATGGAGACGATGTTGCTGAACGTGATCTGCACCTGGCCCGCGGCGAGCGCGGGCAGCCCGACCGCGCCCCCCGCGGTCGGCGTCGTGTCGACCTCCAGGCCCTGCTCGGCGAAGAAGCCCTTCGCGATCGCCGCCTGCAGCGGCGCGGTGTCGATGATCGGGATGGTGCTCACGCGCAGCTTGACCTTGTCCTGCGCCTGGGCCGGCGCCGCGGCGAGCAGCGCCGCGGCGGCGATGCAAAGGATCTTCAGCAGTTTCATGGCTTCCTCCGTTGGATGATCAGTCGGGCCGGGCGAGCGCCCAGTGGATGACGCGTTGCTCGAGCTTCAGGAACACGAAGTTGAGGGCGTAGCCGAGGACCGCGAGGATCACGATCCACGCGTACATGTGCTGCACGCGGAAGCTGCGCTGCATGTCGATGATCAGGTAGCCGATGCCGCCGGTGCCGGAGAGCATCTCGGCGATGACCACGAGGATCAGGCCGAGGCCCAGCGCGACGCGCATGCCGGCGAGGATGAGCGGCATCGCCGCCGGCAGCACGATGCGCAGGAGCAGCGCGGCGCGCCCGCAACGGAAGGTGTGCCCGGTGTCGACGAGCACCCGGTCCACGCCGCGCACGCCCTGTACCGTGTTGATGAGCACCGGGAAGAACACGCCCAGGCCGATGATCGTGAGCTTCATCGCGTCGCCCAGGCCGAGGAACAGGATGAGCGGCGGCAGCAGCGCCGGCTTGGGCAGCGGGCGGAGCACTTCCACCAGCGGCTCGAGCAGGTTGTAGAACGCCGGGAAGCGGCCCATCAGCAGCCCGGTGGCGATCGCCAGCGCGCTCGCCGCGAAGTAGGCGGCGAACAGCAGGTACAGCGTCGTGCCGAGCGGCGCGAGGACTTCGCCGCTGCCCACGATCTGCGCCACGCGCGCGGCGACGTCGGTGGGCGCGGGGATGAGCGCGGGATTCACCCACTTCGCCCGCACCGCCGCCTCGACCGCGGCGAGGGCGAAGAGGATGACGCCGGCGCCCAGCGCGCGCTCCGGCCAGCGGCGGGCGGCGGCCTCAGCCATGGGGGCGCTTGAGCAGCATGGAGAGCAAATCGTGGCGCAGCGCGAGGAAGCGCGGGTCCTCGCGCGTGGCGAGGTTGTCGCGCGGGCGCGGCAGGCCGGTGGCGAGGGTGCGCACGACCGTGGCCGGCCGGGCGGAGAGCACCGCGACGCGGTCGGCGAGGAACACGGCCTCGTCGACGTCGTGCGTCACCAGCACCGCGGTGAAGCCCTGCGCGGTCCAGAGCTCGAGGATCAGCCCGTGGAGCTCCAGCCGGGTGAGCGCGTCGACGGCGCTGAAGGGCTCGTCCATGAGGAGCACGCGCGGCTCCGCCGCCAGGGCGCGGGCGATCGCGACGCGCTGCTGCATCCCGCCGGAGAGCTGCCAGGGGTAGCGCTCGCCGAACTCCGACAGGCCGACCATGCCGAGGAAGCGCCGGCTGTGCTCGCGCGCCGCGCGGCGCGTCATGCCGGGACGGTGCTCGACCGCGAAAGCGACGTTGTCGATCACGGTGCGCCAGGCGAAGAGCGACTTCGAGTACTGCTGGAAGAGGTAGACCATGCCCTCCGGCGGCGCGGTGACGCGCTCGCCCCGGAAGCGCACCTCGCCGGCGCTGGGCGCAATCAGCGCCGCGGCGATCTGCAGCAGCGTCGACTTGCCGCAGCCCGACGGCCCCACCACGGCGAGGAACTCGCCGTCGGCCACGTCGAGCGTGATGTCGGCGAGCGCGCGCGTCTCCGCGGCGGCGCCGGCGCTGAACGACTTGCTGATGCCGGCGAGCTCGAGGCAGGCGGCCATCGGGGGCGGGGCGGCGCTCAGGCGGGGCGCTGCGCGACCGTGCCGCACTTGGCGCAGGTGCGCTTCTCCTCGCTCGAGTAGAACTCCTCGTACACGCGCGAGACCGGGTCCTCGTTGTAGTCGGGCACCTTGCGCACGGTCTCGTAGAGCGGCGCGCGGCACTTCTGGCAGAACCAGTTGAAGCGGTCGAGCTCCTCGCCGCGGCGCTTCCTCTCCAGCACGAGCAGGAACGCGTCGGGCGGGAAGCGCGGCGAATGCGGCACGCCCGCCGGGCAGTGCATGATCTCGCCCTCCTTCAGCACCAGCACCTTCTCCTCGCCCTCGGGCGTGCGGTAGTGCAGGTTCATGTCGCCCTTGATCATGTACATGACCTCGTCGCTCGGGTCGGTATGGAATTCCGTGCGGCCCTTGCGGCCGCGCGCGACGAAGGCGATCGTGTCGGGCGTCTGCCACAGGATGCGCACCGGCTTCATCGAGCTGCGCACGCTCTCGCCGAGCTCGGCGAGGCTCATCGACTTCAGGTCTTCCATGATGCGTCTCTCCGTCGTTTGATATTCTCCGCGCTGACATGAGCAGCTGGTCCATCGGCCCCGTCACCGTCACCCGCATCGAGGAGATGCTCGGCTATGGCAGCTTCCCGCCGGCGCAGTACTTCGTCGGCTTCGAGCGCGAGGTGCTCGAGCGCCACCTCGGCTGGCTGGCGCCGAACCATTACGCGCCGGAGAAGGACGCCATCATCACCAGCGTCCACTCCTGGCTGATCCGCACCCCGCGCCACACGATCCTGCTCGACTGCTGCGCGGGCAACCACAAGGAGCGCACCTACTGGCCGCGCTTCCACCGGCTCGACACGCCGTTCCTCGAGCGCCTCGCCGCCGCCGGCGCGCGCCCGGAGGATATCGACATCGTGCTGTGCACGCACCTGCACGCCGACCACATCGGCTGGAACACGGTGCTGCGCGACGGGCGCTGGGTGCCGACCTTCCCGAACGCGAAGTACCTCTTCTCGCGCAAGGAAAACGACTTCTGGGACCCGCGCATCAACGTCGCCGGCGCGCACGACCCGGGCCGGCGCATCGCCTACGTCGACAGCGTCCTGCCCGTCGTCGAGGCGGGGCAGGCCGAGCTCGTCGACGGCGCGCACGCCATCGACGACATGCTGCTCGTCGAGCCCGCGCCGGGGCACACGCCCGGCCACATCCTGCTCAAGCTGGCGGCGCGCGGCGCCGCGGGCGTCTTCTGCGGCGACGTGCTGCATCATCCGCTGCAGGTCTATGCGCCGCATTGGAACAGCCAGTTCTGCGAGCTGCCGGAAGAGGCGCGCGCCACCCGCCGCAGGGTGCTCGAGCATTGCGCGGAGAAGCGCGCCCTGCTCTTCCCGACCCACTTCGGCGCGCCGCACGTGGCGGCGATCGAGGCGAGCGCCGACGCGTTCACGGCGCGCTTCGTCACAGCGTCCACGTGACCCCGCCCATGCCGCAGCGCAGCGGCACCGACGGCACGTAGAAATCGGTCTTCGCCGGGCGCCGGCCCGCGGCGCCCATCGCGACGAGCCACGCGAGCAATTCCACCGTGCCGCCGTCGCCGGCGGCGATCATCTTCTCGATCGTGACCTCGCGCAGCACGCGCTCGGGGTCGCCGGTGCCGAGGAGCTCGAGGAACCAGCGGTCGAACTTCTCGTCGACGGCGAAGTACTTCGGGCCGCCGGGGTCGTGCGACAGGCCGCCCGTCCCCATGATCGCCACGCGCGCCTTCGACGGCCAGGCGCGCACCGCCTCGGCGAGCACGCGGCCGAACTCGTGGCAGCGCGCGGGCTGCGGCAGCGGCGGCACGACGCAGTTCATGTGGATCGGCACGAGCGGCACGTCGTAGTCGGGCGTGAGGAACTTGAGCGGCACCGACCAGTTGTCGTCGAACTCGAGCCGGTCGGAGAACGCGAGGTTGAAGCCGCGCCGGCCGGACTCGCGCACGATGTGGCGCGCGAGCTCGCGCTCGCCGGCCACCTCGTAGGGCGCGATGTTCACCCAGTCCCGGAACCACTCGGCCGGCCCGCGCCAGCGCGCCGCGGTGCCGACGCACCAGTCGGGGATGGACTCCATCGGGAAGTTGAGCAGATGGTCGTTCGCGATGCCGACGATGACGTCGGGCTTCGTGGCGCGCAGCGCACGTCCCATCGCCGCATAGCCCTCGAGGAGCGCCTCCTGCTCGTGCCGCGGCGCCTTGTCGAGCCAGCCGGTGGCGCCGGGGGCGTGGGCGAGCGCGAGCACGGAGACGATCTCGGCCATCTCAGCCCTTCCCTTTCAGCATCTTCTCGGCATAGAGCTTCGCCGCATCGCTCTCGTTGTGGTTGTAGCCGGCGCCCTTGAAGAGGCGCGTCACCTGCGGCAGGAAGTACGGGTGCATGCCGAGCTCGCCGAGGCGCTTGAGGTCGGCCTTGCGGAAGGCTTCCTTCTCCGTCTCGGACAGGCCGTAGTCGCGCATCAGGCCCTCGAGGTCGGTGCGGAAGCGCTCGCGCAGCGCCGCGTCGCGCCGCACTTCGAAGATCATCCGGTTCGCGGGCAGGGTGCGGTCGGTGTTGAGGATGCTCATGCGGTCCTTTCCCAGACGGTACGCCCGCCGGCGACGGTCAGGTCGGGCGCGAGGCCCGGCAGCCGCGCGGCCGGCATCGTCAGCGGATCCTCCGGCAGCACGATGAGGTCGGCGAGCTTGCCCGGCTCGAGCGAGCCGCGCTCGTCCTCGTCCAGGCAGAGGTACGCGCCCTGCGTGGTCGCGCAGCGCAGGGCGTCCTCGCGGCCGATGCGCTGGCCCGGCGCCACCACCTCGCCGGTGGCGCGGTCC
>DASZQH010000190.1:0-2359 GCA_035549805.1 Burkholderiales bacterium | reverse complement strand
GGAGACCCACATGACCCACGGCGTTCGCAATCCCGGCCGCAGGCCGTTCCTCGTCCGCACCCTCGGCGCGCTCGGCTCGCTGCCGCTGCTGTCGGCGTGCTTCGGCACCCAGGGGCAGGCCCGGGCGGAGCGCGGCGCGGGTCGCTTCGAGTTCGGCGTGGTCGGCGATATCCCGTACACCCGCGCGCAGGAGGCGGAGTACGCGCGCGTGATGGAGGACATGAACGCTCGCGACCTGGCGTTCGTCGCCCATATCGGCGACACCATGTTCGACCCGCGTCCCTACGAGCGCAATCCGTCGCTCGCCCGCATGCCGTGCAGCGACGAGAACTACGCCTACGTGCTCGGCACGTTCCAGGCCTGCCGCCATCCCCTGGTGCTGACGCCGGGCGACAACGACTGGTCGGACGCCGCGCAGTTCCAGAAGGTGAAGGTGGACCCCCTCGAGCGCCTCGACAAGCTGCGCTCCATGTTCTATCCGAAGGGGCGCACCCTCGGGCAGCGGACGATGGCGGTGGAGAGCCAGGCGGGCTCGCCCGGGTTCGCGAAGTACGTCGAGAACCTGACCTGGCAGGTGCGGGGCCTGCGCTTCGCGACGCTGCACATCGTCGGCAGCGACGACAACTCGCGTACCTCGATGGAAGAGCACCGCGAGCGGCAGGCCGCGAACGTCGCCTGGCTGAAGCGGGCCTTCGCCACCGCGAAGGCCGAGTCGAGCCCGGGGCTCGTGCTGATCACGCATGCCAACCCGGAGTTCGAGAACCGCTGGACGCGCTCCTACGCATCGCGCTACGCGCGCAGCGTGCGCGGCGCCGACGCGCCCAAGGCGCCCGAGGCGACGCCCTATGACGGCTTCCTCGACGCCCTCATCGCGGAGATGCAGGGGTACGACCGGCCGGTGCTGTACGTGCACGGCGACACGCACATCTACCGCGTCGGCAAGCCGCTGATGAACCCGAAGACGCAGCGCTTCTTCGAGAACCTCACGCGGCTGGAGACGTTCGGCTGGCCGGACTCGGCCTGGGTGCGGGTCGTCGTCGACCCGGACAACCGCAACCTGTTCGAGATCCACCCGGAGTACGTCCGGGCGAACTCGGCGAACTTCCGGGGGTGAGGCGCTACGCCGCTTCCTTCAGCGCGAGCGCCTTGTCGGTCGCTTCCCAGGTGAACTCGGGCTCCTCGCGGCCGAAGTGGCCGTAGGCGGCGGTCTTCTCGTAGATCGGCCGCAGCAGGTCGAGCATCTGGATGATGCCCTTCGGGCGCAGGTCGAAGTTCGCCGAGACCAGGGCGGCCAGCTTGTCGTCGGCGATCTTGCCCGTGCCGTGCGTCGTCACCATGACGCTGGTGGGCTTCGCCACGCCGATGGCGTAGGAGACCTGCACCAGGCACTTGGCGGCGAGGCCGGCGGCGACGATGTTCTTCGCCACGTAGCGCGCGGCGTAGGCGGCGGAGCGGTCGACCTTCGACGGATCCTTGCCGGAGAACGCGCCGCCGCCGTGCGGCGCGGAGCCGCCGTAGGTGTCGACGATGATCTTGCGGCCGGTGAGGCCGCAGTCGCCCTTCGGCCCGCCGATCTCGAAGGCGCCGGTCGGGTTGACGAGGTAGTTGATCTTGCCCTTGACGAGGTTCTTGGGAAGGACCGGCTTGATGATCTGCTCGATCACCGCCTCCTCGATCTGCTTGTGCGTGAGGCCGGGCGCGTGCTGCGTCGAGAGCACCACCGTCTCGATCGCGTCGACCTTGCCGTTGACGTAGCGCAGGGTGACCTGCGACTTCGCGTCCGGGCGCAGCCACGGCAGGCGGCCGTCGCGGCGCACTTCCGACTGGCGCTCGACGAGGCGGTGCGAGAGATAGATCGCCATCGGCATCAGGCCCGGGGTCTCGTCGCAGGCATAGCCGAACATCAGGCCCTGGTCGCCCGCGCCCTGGTCGAGGTCGAGGCCCTTGCCTTCGTCCACGCCCTGCGCGATGTCGCGCGACTGCTCGCCGTAGGCCACCACGACGGTGCAGCCGTCGCAGTCGAAGCCGATCTTCGGGTCGTTGTAGCCGATGCGGCGGATCGTGTTGCGCGCGATGTGCTGGTAGTCGATGTCCGCGTTGGTGGTGATCTCGCCGGCGAGCACGACGAGGTTGTCCTTCACCAGCGTTTCCGCAGCGACGCGCGAGCGGGGGTCCTGGGCTAGAATCGCGTCGAGCACCGCGTCCGAGATCTGATCGGCGACCTTGTCCGGGTGGCCTTCGGAAACGGATTCAGAAGTAAACAGAAAATCGCTCATAGCAACTCGCGGTCCCGCCCTTGTTGGAAGGCGGCAAGGATACCAAAACCTTTGCGAGCGTTCCTCAGGTTTTTCCTCGGCGC